>NZ_DICD01000028.1:0-415974 GCF_002415245.1 Pantoea sp. UBA5035
TGCTGGCTGATTTTCTCGCCGCGCGCTGGCGGCAGCAGGCGGCGCTGGCCCGGCTGCGTCGGCTGCGCGCCGTTCCCTGCGCCACGCTGCTGATGGGCAAAGGCGTGCTGGACGAGCGCCAGCCGGGCTACGTCGGCACCTACGCCGCTGCGGGCAGCGAGCCCGGCATCTGCGAGCTGATTGAGCAGACCGATGTAACAATCTGCGTCGGCGTGCGCTTCACCGATACTCTGACGGCGGGCTTTACCCAGAATTTTGCCGCCTCACAGCTGATCGATCTGCAGCCTTTCGCCGCCAGCGTTGCCGGGGAGCGCTTCGGGCCGCTCAACATGGCGGATGCGCTAAGCGAGCTGGAGGCGCTGTTTGCGCGCTACGGCGAGGGCTGGGCGCTGGCGCCGCAGGTGCAGCCGGTCGAGACGGCGGATGCTGGCGCCGATATCAGCCAGAGCGCTTTCTGGCAGGCGATGCAGCGCTTTCTCCAGCCGGGCGACATTATTCTCGCCGATCAGGGCACCGCTGCATTCGGCGCGGCGGCGCTGCGCTTGCCCACCGGCGCGCAGCTGCTGGTGCAGCCGCTCTGGGGCTCCATTGGCTATACTCTACCGGCAGCCTTTGGCGCGCAGACCGCCGCGCCCGCACAGCGGGTGATCCTGATTACCGGCGACGGTTCGGCGCAGCTGACTATTCAGGAGCTGGGATCGATGCTGCGCGACGGGCAAACGCCGATTATTTTCCTGTTGAACAACGAGGGCTATACGGTGGAGCGCGCCATCCACGGCGCAACGCAGCGTTATAATGATATCGCGCAGTGGAACTGGACCGCGCTGCCGCAGGCGCTTTGTCTGCATGGACAGGCGCAGAGCTGGCGCGTCACTGAATGTGTGCAGCTGGATGAGGTAATGGCGCGTCTGCAGGCGCCCGACTACCTGACGCTGGTCGAGGTCGTGATGCCTAAAGACGATCTGCCGCCGCTGTTGCATAAAGTGACGGCTTGCCTCGCGCAACGCAACGGAGGGTAAGATTCGGAGTGTTGCCGCTGTCAAGCGGCTTGCCGGACGGGTAGGCTGTGCTCACCACCTTCAACGCTCGTCTTTTGTCGCGGCGAGCGTTGTTGTTTTACCGGCAGACTTTTATAGTGTCCTGCATCTTAGGGACCCCAAGCGGAGCAACAAAAGAATGACAACTTATGCCCTGGTCGGCGACGTCGGCGGCACCAACGCCCGACTCGCCCTGTGTGAGGTGGAAACCGGCAGCATCTCCCAGGCCCAAACATTCTCAACTTCAGATTATGACAGCCTTGAAGCCGTCATCCGCCACTATCTTGGCGAGCAGCTGCAAAACGTTAAAGACGGCTGCATCGCCATTGCTTGTCCTATCACGGAAGACTGGGTCGAAATGACCAACCATGACTGGGCTTTTTCCACCAGCAAAATGAAAGCCAGCCTTGGCTTCGATCATCTTGAAATCATTAATGACTTCACCGCCGTTTCCATGGCGATCCCGATGCTGAAGGCGGAGCATGTGATTCAGTTCGGCGGCGGCGAGCCGGTAAAGGATAAGCCTATCGCGATTTACGGCGCGGGCACCGGCCTGGGCGTCAGCCATCTGGTGCACGTCGACCGTCGCTGGGTCAGCCTGCCAGGCGAGGGCGGCCACGTCGACTTCGCCGCCAACAGCGATGAGGAAGATTTGATTCTGGAAGTGCTGCGCGCCGAGCTGGGCCACGTTTCCGCAGAGCGCGTGCTTTCCGGCGCCGGTCTGGTGAACCTCTACCGCGCTATCGTGAAGGCGGACAACCGCGTGCCGGAAAACCTCAAGCCGAAGGATGTCTCTGAACGCGCGCTCGCCGATAGCTGCACCGACTGCCGTCGCGCGCTGTCGCTGTTTTGCGTGATTATGGGACGTTTTGGCGGCAATCTGGCGCTGAATCTCGGCACCTTCGGCGGCGTCTATATCGCCGGCGGCATCGTGCCGCGCTTCCTGGAGTTCTTTAAGGCCTCCGGCTTCCGCGCCGCCTTTGAGGATAAAGGGCGCTTCCGCGACTACGTTTCCCGCATTCCGGTCTATATGATCACCCACGATCAGCCTGGCCTGCTGGGCGCTGGCGCGCATCTGCGGCAGACGCTGGGGCGTATTCTGTAGTTCTTTTCAAAAACGGCCCTCGGGCCGTTTTTTGCTTTTGCTCTCCGCTTCATATCACCTGCTGGCTGGCATTAATGCGTGCTGGCGCGAACTGTTTTTCTACAGGCGCATCAGCTCGCGAAAGCGTTTTACTTTGCTGCGGCTGACCGGCACCTGAAACGCCAGATCGCGCAGTTTCAGCAGGTAGGTATTGTTAAACCAGGGTTCTATCTCAGAGATTTTGCTCAGGTTCACGCAGTAAGAGCGATGACAGCGGAAAAAGCGCTGCTCCGGCAAACGGGCGCAGAAATCGCTGATGCTCATCGACATCACATAGGCTTCGCGCCGCGTATAGACGAACGTCAGCTTCTCATGCGCCTCCACGTAATAGATATCGTCAATGTCGGTCACGATAATGCGCTCATCCTTCACCAGATTCACCGTCTGCGGGCCGTGGTCGACCGGCGTCTGGGCGACGCTCTGCTGCTGCCCGACCGCTTCCAGCTTGTTAAGCATGGTGACGATGCGCGCTTCGTGATAGGGCTTGAGAATATAGTCAAAGGCTTCCAGCTCGAAAGCCTCTACCGCATGATCTTTCCAGGCGGTGATAAACACGATCAGCGGCCGCTGCGCGAACTGGTGAATATTTTGCGCCAGCAGCATGCCGTCCAGCGACGGTATATTGATATCGAGAAAAATGACGTCGACCCGATGCTGCTGCAAATATTTCAGCACCTCCAGGCCGTCGTCGAAACAGGCCTCGATCTCTATCTTGCTGTGCTGCTGGATCATCCAGCTCAGCTCCTGCTGCGCCAGAAATTCGTCTTCGACAATAATGGCTTTCATTGCACGCTCTCCGCGACGGCAAGCGGTGATTCGGTTAGCAACTCTCCGCTTTTGCTCAGGGTAAAGGCGATTTCGGTGCCGGGCTGCAGCCGGGTAATGTCGAGCCCCTGGCCGGTCAGCAGTTTGACGCGGTGGTGCACATTCAGCAGGCCGATTTTATTGCCCGGCATCTCATTATTCGCCACGCGCCGCATCACTTCGTCGCTGATGCCCGGCCCGGTGTCGCGCACGGCAATACGCACCCGATCGCCGCACGCCTTAACGCTCAGCGTCACCACGCCTTTGCCGCGGCAGGGCTGAATGCCGTGCACGATGGCGTTCTCCACCAGCGGCTGGATCAGCAGGCTGGGCAATGAGAAGTGCAGATCGTCGTCAACGTCGTAGATCATCGTCAGCTTGTCGCCAAAGCGCGCCTGTTCGATAGCGATATAATCTTTTACCTGCCACAGCTCGCGTTTGATATCGATTGTCTCGTCGTCGTTAAGCTCAAGGTTGTAGCGCAGATAGCGGGAAAGATTAATCACCAGCTGACGCGCCGTATCGGGATTAAGGCGGATAGAGGAGTTGATGGCGTTCAGCGCGTTAAACAGAAAATGAGGATTGATTTTGCTCTGCAGGGCGCGCAGTTCCGCTTTATTCGCCATTTCGCGCAGCTGCTCGGCGCGCGACACCTCCAGCTGGGTCGAGATCAGCTGCGACAGGCCGATCGCCATCTCTTTCAGCGAGCCGGTAATGCGGTGCGCGCGGCGGTAGTAAATCTTCAGGGTGCCGGTGACCTTGCCTTGCTCGCGCAGCGGAATAACGATCATCGAGTGAATATCCCTGGTGCGATGCGCCTCGTCGTTGTTCTTGATGATGATTTTTCCGGTGGCCATCGCCTGCGCGGTGGTGGGGCTAATGCCGTCGTCGCCGTTCTGGTAGTTCTGCTCGCCGTAACCGACGTAGGCGAGAATATGGGTCTTGTTGGTAATGGCGACGGCGTCGGCGTTGATATCGTCACAGATAATGGTGCAGATGCGGCGCAGCGAGTCGCTGTTGACGTCGCGGAACAGCGGCAGCGTTTTGTTGGCAATCTCCAGCGCCAGCTTGGCCTGCCGCGCCGCAATCGCCTCTTTTTCGCCTTCGACGCTCTGCACCAGCAGCACAATCAGGCCGATGCTCGACGCGCCGAGGATCATCGGCAGCGCAATTTCCGACACAATCGACAGGCCAAGCGACATCGGCTTCGCCCACAGCACGATCAGCAGCATGGTAAGGCTTTCGCACAGCATGCCGCCGATGATGCCGACGCGCCAGCGCTGCGCTTTCGGCACGCGGCGGTTGATGGCGCCGGCCACGCAGCCCGCAATAATGCTGGTGATCAGGCAGGGCACCGAGGTGACGCCGTGAATGTCGATCAGAAAACGGTGCAGCCCGGCGATCGCGCCGGTGACGATGCCGACCCAGGGACCAAACAGGATGCCGCCGGCCATCACCGCGATCACCCGCACGTTCAGCAGCGAGCCGTCGACGTGAATGCCCGACCAGGTGCTGAAAAGCGCAAACAGCGAAAAAATGGCAATAACGGCCGCTTTCTCCAGCGGCGCATGTTCATCTTTTTGCAGCAGCTGGCGGAAAAGCCGGGTGCGGGTCAGGAAGAAGAGGCAGATCAGCATCAGGGCGGCGCGGTCAAACACCGCCAGCAGCATATCGAAGTGAGAGATCACAGCCAGCCTTCAGGTCATAACAGAGAGAGGCCTATGATAAAAAATGTGATCGCGATGCGCCAGTGTGCAAAAAGAGTGAGCGCTTCCTTCATGTTGTGGATCAATTTTCATGGCTGAAATGGTAAAAAGGGGAAACCTGAGTCGTAAAACAGGGAAGGTTTTTCATTCGCCGCTGGCGGTGAGCCGATAGTGTTTTTTTATTCAGACAGCCGTTATGGCTATCTGCACCGGGAGTAATTTCATGCAGTTAATCACGCCGCGTCTTACCCTCACCACCCTTAAGCCCGAAGACTGGCTGCTGTTCCGTGCCGTGCATGAAGACGTGGCCACCATGACCTGGGTCAGCGAAATTCCTGACGAGGCGGATTTGCGCCAGCGCTTCAACGAACGCCTCGCGCCCTGGCAGGTCAGCAGTTTTCATATGCTCTGCGTGGTGGCGCGCCTGCGCGACAGCGGCGAGCCGATCGGCCTGTTCGGCTGCAGCCCGGAATGGCAGCCTTATCGTCAGGCGGAGGTCGGCTATATGCTGCTGCACCGGTTCTGCGGCCAGGGGTACGGCAGCGAAGCGCTGGCCGGGCTGAGCGACTTTCTACTGAAGGCGGGTTTTCATAAGCTCAAGGCGATGGTGGTAGAAGGAAATGTGGCGTCGCGGCGTATTCTGGAGAAGAATGGCTATGTGCTTGAGGGGACTTTGCGGGATAATTATCTGCTAAACGGCGAATGGGTGAACGATTGGGTATTTGGTCGTCTGAATCTCGCAGATTAAAAAAATTTTATTCTCCTCTCGACAAGCGCGCGACCGCCGCGTTAAGGTCTTTTTTCGGTCACGGCTGTGACCTGCGTCGCTCGGACGGTCCGGGCGCTTACGTATTCAAGAGGACACTATGGCTGACAACAGCACACCCCGTCGTTTCTCGCGTATCGATCGCCTTCCCCCCTATGTGTTTAACATTACCGCTGAGTTGAAGATGGCTGCGCGTCGGCGCGGCGAAGATATCATCGACCTCTCGATGGGGAATCCTGACGGCCCTACGCCGCCGCATATCGTGGAAAAACTTTGCCAGGTGGCGCAGCGTGAAGACACGCACGGCTACTCAACCTCGCGCGGCATTCCACGCCTGCGCCGCGCCATTTCGCGCTGGTACGCCGAGCGCTATCAGGTAGAGATCGATCCTGAATCCGAAGCTATCGTCACTATCGGATCGAAAGAGGGGCTGGCGCACCTGATGCTGGCGACGCTCGATCACGGCGATACGGTGCTGGTGCCGAATCCCAGCTACCCCATTCATATCTACGGCGCGGTGATCGCCGGCGCACAGGTGCGTTCGGTGCCGCTGGTGGCGGGCGTCGATTTCTTCGCCGAGCTGGAGCGGGCGATCCGCGAAAGCTATCCGAAGCCGAAAATGATGATCCTCGGCTTTCCGTCGAACCCCACCGCGCAGTGCGTCGAGCTGGACTTTTTCGAACGGGTTATCGCGCTGGCGAAACAGTACAACGTGCTGGTGGTGCACGATCTCGCCTACGCCGATATCGTCTACGACGGCTGGAAAGCGCCTTCGATTATGCAGGTGCCTGGCGCGCGCGACGTGGCGGTGGAGTTTTTCACGCTGTCGAAAAGCTACAACATGGCGGGCTGGCGCATCGGTTTTATGGTGGGCAACAAAGAGCTGGTCGCCGCGCTGGCGCGCATCAAAAGCTATCACGACTATGGCACCTTTACGCCGCTGCAGGTGGCGGCCATCGCCGCGCTGGAAGGCGATCAGCAGTGCGTGCGCGACATCGCCGAGCAGTACAAGCGTCGTCGCGACGTGCTGGTGAAAGGGCTACATGAGGCGGGCTGGATGGTGGATAACCCCAAAGCCTCAATGTATGTCTGGGCGAAAATTCCCGATCGCTACGCCGCGCTCGGCTCGCTGGAGTTCGCCAAAAAACTGCTGCAGGAGGCGAAGGTGTGCGTGTCGCCGGGCGTCGGCTTCGGCGACTACGGCGATACCCATGTGCGTTTCGCGCTGATAGAGAACAGCGATCGCATTCGGCAGGCGGTGCGGGGCATTAAGGCGATGTTTCGCGCGGACGGCATTTTGCCGGGCAGCGTAAAAGCGGTAGAAGAAGCAGAGTAAAGCAAAGCGGGGCGACAGCACTGTCGCCCCCTGGCTGGCGCTACAGCATCAGCACGAATGTGCCGAGCCAAAGCAGCACAAAGAAAGAGATTCCCATCAAGGCGTATTTCACAAACAACTCCTCTGAGCGGTTACGACGATAGCGATCCCAGGCCAGCGCAACGCGAACAGAATGAGAAAAACGCATCAGGTCATCATCGCCTCAGGCATTTTCTCAGGTCGTTCCGAGTAACTCAGAACAGGATCGAACGCTAATTTACGCGTAATTGATCCTAAAATAAATAGCACCAGTGTGAGAGATTCATCACGTTTTTACTCTACTTCAATCTCCGGGATCGCCGACATACCAACCCGCAGCTGCGACAGGTCGGGCTGGTCCGTATCCAGCACGATTTTAACCGGAAGGCGCTGGACGACCTTAGTATAGTTACCCGTCGCATTATCGGGCGAAATTGCCGAGAAGGTCGCGCCGGTCGCGGGCGCGATGCTGTCGACATGGCCGGTGAAATGCTTGCCCGGCAGCGCATCAATGGCGATCTGCACCCGCTGTCCCTGGCGCACATCGCTGAGCTGCGTCTCCAGGAAGTTCGCCGTGATATAGGTCTGCTGCAGCGGCACCACCGCCAGCAGCCGCGTCCCGGCGGAAACGTAGGCGCCGACGCGCGCCGCGCGCTGGCCCACCATGCCATCTACCGGCGCGACGATGCGCGTATAGGAGAGGTTCAAACGCGCCTGATCCACGCTCGCCTGCGCGGCCGCCACGTCCGCCCGCGCCTGACGCACCGCCGCCTGCAGTACGCCTGTCTCTTTCATCGCGGAAGCCACCGCCGCCTGGCTCTGACGCACCGTCGCCGCGGCGGAGCGCTGGGTCGAGCTGGCCTTCTGCTGGTCGTCTGCGGCGATAATGCCGCTTTTATACAGGCGGTTATAGCGATCGGCGTTCTGACCAGCATACTGCGCGGTCGCCTGGCTGGCCGCCAGGGTCGCTTTTGACTGCTCGATGGCCGACTGCTGCTGCTCCAGCTGCGCCTGGCTGCTGAGCAGTTTCGCCTCGCTGACCTGCAGATCCGCCTCGGCGCTCTCCAGCGCCACGCGGTAGTCGCGATCGTCCAGCGTCGCCAGCACGTCGCCCGCTTTCACCTGCTGGTTATCCTGCACCTTCACCTCGGCGATATAGCCTGACACTTTCGGCGCCACCAGCGTGTAGTCGGCGTTGACGTAAGCGTCGTTGGTGCGGTGATCGTTGCCGGTCAGGCTAGACCAGATAAAAAACGCGATGGCCAGCAAAACCAGCAACAACAGGCTCAGCAGCACGGTTTTTCTCATTACTAAAGCACGCATAATCTTATTTTCTCGATGTCGAAGAGGCAGGTTGAATCAGGGTTTGCGGCGGCCAGACGCGCTTCGGCAGCCAGGCAGTCAGCAGTAATAGCAGCGCGGCGAACGCGATCAGCAGCAGCCAGCTGTCGCTGAGACCGAGCACGGTGGCCTGATGACGCACCAGGGTGGCGAAACCGCTCAGGTTCTCGCTGCTGCTGACGCTGCCGTCCATCAGCAGCGGATGGCTGGCGCTGGCGTCGGCGCTGCTCGATGCGCTCATTAGCCAGGGGCGGCTGGCCGCCTGGTCCAGCAAAATGTTGGAGTGGACCTTCTCGCGGTGGCTAAGGAAAACTTCCACCAGCACCGAGGCCGCGACGCTGGAAAAGCCGCGCACGGTATTAAACATCGCCGAGGCGAAGGGGCCTTCCGGCGGCGCCACCACGCTGGTGGCGCTCATCAGAATCGGCAGGATCACCATCGGCTGCCCGAACGCCTGCAACATTTGCAGCGTCCAGAAGTTCTGGCGCGCCCAGTCGCTGGTGATCTGCGCGCCGAGCAGACAGGCGGTCACCAGCAAGGCGACGCCCGCCGCCAGCATCCAGCGGCAGTCAATCCAGCGGATATTCAGCAGCGCGGCGACCAGCGGCGCAATCAGCAGCTGCGGCAGACCGACGGTTAACGCCAGCGGCGCGAACTGCAGGGTGCGGAAGCCCTCAACCTGAGCGAAATAGGCGGAGGGCAGCGCCGAGCCGGAGAGCGAGACGATCAGTACGGTCGCCAGCGCCAGCAGGCCGTGCGTCAGATTGCGGCGCGACAGCATCTGCAGCCGAAACAGCGGCAGCGGATGAAACCATTCGTTGATCAGAAACACCAGCAGCAGCGGCGCGGCGGCCAGCAGCATGGCGGCGATCAGCGGCGACTCGAACCAGTCCAGCCGTTCGCCCTGGGTGAGGGCCAGCACCAGCAGCGCCATGCCGCTGCATCCGGTAAGCATGCCGAACAGGTCGATCTGCTTAAAGCGCTCGAGGCGCAGCGGATCCTGCGGCAGACCCCAGCCGAACAGCAGCATGGCGATCAGCATCAGCGGCACCACCTGCCAGAAGACAAACATCCAGCTGACGTCGTCCGTCCAGAATGCCGCCAGCGAGGCGGCCATATTGGGGCCGAAGGTGGCCGTGAGCGCATAGCCGCCCAGCCCGTAGAGCTTAAGCGGCGGCGGCAGAAAGCGCAGCGCCACGGTCATCAGCATCGGCGGCAGCGCGCCGCCGAACAGCCCCTGCAGCACGCGCAGGGCGATAAAGCAGCCGGGCGAAGGCGCCAGCGGCAGCAGAATGCCGCACAGCATAAAGCCGGTCGATACCGTTAGCGAAAAGCGGCGCAGCGAGAAGGTAACGGCAAACCAGGGCGCAATCATCATCGCCGCCACTTCGGCGGCCTGATAGGCCGAGACGATCCAGCTGCCCTGGTCGTAGCTAACGCCGATGGCGGCGCGAATATCCGCCAGCGCGATATCGGTGACGCGGTCGTTAAGACCCGAGGTCAATGCGGCGATAAGCACGCCGACCAGGCCCAGCGCCAGGCGAAGCGTAAAGGGGTGCGGCGTCGGCGCAGCAGCAGCAGGCTGAGCGTTCATAGCAGGTTTCTCATTATTATGATGCAGTGTATTGCGATGTGATACAGGCTGCGATTTTACATTTCGATATGCTGTATTGCAATGTGGTACATGCTGTAAATCGTGCCTTTTTCGCGGTAGAGTAGGGCAGCTGAAAAGGACGACTCATGGCAAAACTTCCATCCAGTCGCGAGGATGAAAAATCGGGCGGTATCCAGGTGATCGCCCGCGCGGCAAAAATTCTTAACGCGCTGGGAGAGCACCCCGGCGGCATGAGCCTGGGCGAAATCGCACAGGCGGTGGATCTGCCGCGCTCCACGGTGCAGCGCATCGTCGCCGCGCTCGATAACGCCCAGCTGGTGCGCAGCAGCGGCGCAGGCGGGTTGCGGCTTGGTCCGGCGCTGCTGAAACTGATCTCCAGCGTGCATACCGACGTCGTCGATCTGGTGCGACCCAAGCTGGAAGCGCTCTGCGCGGCGACCAATGAAACGGTTTCGCTGTCGCGCGCCAGCGGCACGCAGCTGACTATCATTCACCACGTGGTGGCGTCGCGCGAACTGCGCGTGGTGCCGCGCATGGGGCTGAACCTGCCGCTCTACAGCACCTCCGGCGGCCGCGCGCTGCTGGCGCTGGAGTGCGACGACGACGTGCGCCTGATGGTGGGCGAAGCCTACCGCGAGCTAACGGATAAAACCGTCAAAACGCTGCCGCAGCTGATGGCGCTGATTCATGAGGTGCGTAAAACCGGCATCTCCTACGATCGCGGCGAAACCCTTGAAGGCATCTCCACCATGGCGGTGGCGCTGGATACGCTATTCGGCCGTTTCTCCGTCTCTCTGCTGGTGCCCACGTCGCGTTTTCAGAAAAACGAAGCGGCGTACCGTGAAGAGATGCTCAGATGCAAAGAGGCGCTGATACGCGAAATCGGCAAAACTGCCGCTGTTGAAGGATAAACTCTGATGAAAACACTGCTGATGGCTGTTGATAATTCGCCGGTTGCCCAGAAGGTGATCGCCACGGCGATAGAGGAAGCGCTGGCGCACAAGGCGCAGGTTGTGGTGCTCTGCTGCGTCGATCCCGCGTACTCCTCCTGCAACCAGCCTGTCTATATCGCCGCCGGCGAGGATCCGGAAGATTTCGCCGCCGCGCAGGATGAACAGAACACCGCCGAGCTGGTGGTGCGTCACGCGCTGGCGCCGCTGCTGCGCGCTGGGGTTGACGCGCGCGGGCTGATCGTTGCGGGCGAAGCGGCGGATACCATCGTCGCCCAGTCGCACCAGCTCAACGCGCAGATGATCATTATGGGACGGCGTCATCTCTCCTCTTTTAACCGTCTGCTAAAGGGATCGGTGAGCGCGGCGGTGATCGAGCGCGCCCACTGCCCGGTATTAATCGACGTTCGTAAGGATTGAGCAACTTAGCATGACCTCGCTGTGGATCGTCACGCTGGCCGCCTTTGCGCTGCTGGCGCTTATCATCGTCGTTCTGATTAAAACCACCCGGTTGCGCGCCTGGCAGGGCGTCGTGCTGTTCCTGCTGCCGCTGCTGCTGGCGAACCTGCTCTGGTTCAGCTGGCTGAAGCCACAGCAGCAGCATGCTGCCCAGCGCCAGGCGGCGATTGACTATCTGGCGCAAACGCCGGGCTACCGCGTGCTGCAAACGCAGGAGCCGGCGCTGTGGCAGCTGCTGGTGCAGGAGCTGCAGCTCAAGCTGCGTTCTGGCGAAATGCCGCAGCAGGCGACGGGCGAACTGCGCGGCTGGCTGGCCGACCTGATTAATCAGCGGCTGATGCGCGCGCCGGATGCGGCCGTGGTCAACTATATTCGCGCTTCGGTCAATGCGATGCAGGCGCTGGATCAGCGCGATCCGCAGCTCTGTTTCCGCTTTCTTTATCCGCAGGTGAGCGGCGGAGTTAATCTGGCGAAAACGCTGTCGCCGACGCTCAATGCCGAGGACGCCGCGGCGATGGAGCAGCTGCTATTATCGAGTCGCGGCGCCGATTTGCCGGTGGATCAGCCGCAGGCGCAGCAGGATCTGCAGCGTATCGTGGCGACGCTCTATAAGAAGTGGGGCGACAAGCTGCAGCAGCTCAATATGCCTGCCGACACCGCGGTCGATCGCTCCTCTATGTGCGCCATGTCCGTTGATCTCTACAGCGCCATCCTCGCATTGCCGGACAAACACGCCGCGAATCTGCTGCGTAGAATGGTGGCTCTCTCTGGCTGACAGGCGAAAAAAAGCCCGCTCAGCACGGGCATAAAATCAATCTGAATGTCTTCTTGATATCACCTGGTGTGATGCAGACGCTGTTTTGTCTGAAGGCATCTTCTCACCCTTTTAGTGATAGAGATAACCGTTTGGTAATATCACTTTAATCGGTGAAAACTTACATTTGTAGCATTAAGTTGGGCAGTTTTCCGATAGCCGGCGCCAGCGCTGCGGCTTAAACTGCCGCAGCAACGAGAGGAAGAAAGAAAAATGAAATCAATTATCGTCGGCGCGACGGCGCTGTTATTGCTGACTGGCTGTAGCGTCAGCAAACCCGGGGGCTTTGAACGCGTTGATGAAGATCCGAGCGCAAATACGGTGCAGTACCGTTACGATCCGCAGAAATTAAATCGAGATGCGATGGAGTTGGATCTGGCAGATTATTGCGGTAAGAAAGGATTTGATAAGGTGGAAGCGCTAACGCCGCAGGAGAGCCATATTCCTGGGCTGAAAACCAGCTGGTTTCAGTGTAACTATGCGCTGAAAAGCTAATCGAGTTAAATAGTAAAATGGGCGGGTAATATCCCGCCCTTTTTTTATTTTATTATTTTATGCTGTGTGAAATCTTTGCCCTTAGCGGTGATGATGCCAGCCATGCCCGCCGCCGTGATGCCAGCCGCCGCCATGACCTCTGTCGATAATGCACCCGCTCAGCATAGAGATAACGGCAAAAACGGTGGCAACTTTAACGATTTTTTTCACAGAAAGTTCTCCTCTTTTCCGATAGGTACGACATTACGCCGGAATAGTGGAGTGATGATGCAGTGAATGTAGAGTTATTTAGAGAGATATTACCGAATATTTCAGCGCCAAGTATCAGTAGAGGGACATTAAATAAGCCTATCGGAACAGGCTGAATAAAAACGATTATCGGCAAGACAATTCTGAAAAGCAAACGCGACGTTTTTACCCGGTGGAGCGGATTCAGACTAAAGTATGCTGATGCGAAATAAAAAGGAGCGATGATGAAGCCTGAAGTAAAAAATGTACTGGCGTTGCAGGCGGAGCTGGGCGAGTGCCCCACCTGGTCGGCGCGCGAACAGGTGCTGTGGTGCGTGGATATTCTGGCGCCCGCCATTCACCGCTTCGATCCGCGCAGCGGCGCGCTGGAGAGCTTTCCGCAGCAGGAAGAGGTCGGGTGTATCGGCCTGCGCGAGCAGGGCGGAGTGATTGCGGCGCTGCGCAGCGGCGTCTGGCTGCTGGATGAGCAGGGCAGACCGCTGCGTAAAATTGCTGATAACCCAGGCGAGGCGGCGAAAAGCCGCTTTAACGACGGGCGCGTCGATCCCTGGGGCAATTTCTGGTGCGGCAGCCTGTGGGAGCCGCAGGATAAGAACGGCGCGCTGCTGTGCCGCGTAACGCCGTCGCTGGAGCTGGAGGTGAAAGCGCGCGACATCAAGATCTCCAACGGCGTCGCCTTTTCGCCCGATCGCCGCTGGATGTACCACAGCGATACGCCGAATGAAGTGCTCTATCGCTATCCGCTCGATGCGGACGGCGAGCCGGGCGCGCGGGAGATCTTCCGCCAGTTCGACGCCGCAGGCGGCTTGCCGGACGGCGCGGCGGTCGACAGCGAAGGCTTTTACTGGTCGGCGCAGTTCGACGGCGGACGCATCGTGCGTATCGATCCCGTCAGCGCGCAAATTGTTGATGAAATTACGTTGCCGGTGCGCTGGCCGACTATGGTCGCCTTTGGCGGCCCTGACCTGAAAACGCTCTATATCACCAGCTCGCGCGAGGACCGCACCGAAGAGGAGCTGGCGCGCTATCCGCAGTCAGGAGATATTCTGGCAGTAGAGGTGGAGGTAGCGGGTATTGCGGAGCCGCTGTTTCCGGGATAACGCGCAGGTCATCACTTAGCGCATAAAGGCGCGGGCGCCATGGCGCCCGCGCTGCTGCTCAACTCCGCTGCAGCATCTGCTCTGCCAGCGGCTCGCGCTGAGGCAGGCGAATCATCAGCGACAGCAGCAGCGACATCACCAGCAGCGTCATAATCAGGCTAAAGGTCACGGTAAAGCCGCCGAACAGTGAGGCGATCAGCGAGCCGAGCACGCTGCCGATGCCGAAGCCCAGATAAAGCAGCCCGTAGTTTTTCGTCAGGTTATTGAGGCCGAAGAAATCGCTGACCAGCGACGGGAAGACGGTAATGGTGCCGCCGAAGCTGAAGGCGACGCAGGCGAGCGAAGCAAAAAAGGTGGTCTCATTCATGCGGGTAAACAGCAAAATACTCATGCCCGCCAGCGAAATAATCTGCGCCAGTGAGATCACGCGGATACGCGCCATCTTGTCGGAGAGCACGCCGAGCACCAGACGACCACTCAGGTTGGCAATGGCAATCACCGTCACCGCATTGGCTGCGGTTTGCGCGCTGAGATGCACCAGGCCTTCGCCGATATCTTTCGCCACGCCGATCACATAGAGTCCGCTCATGCAGGCGGTCAAAAACATCAGCGCCAGCATCCAGTACTGCGGCAGACGCACCGCCTGCGCCAGCGTATAGTCGCGCGCCTGCTGCGCGCTTTCACCCGTCGCGCGCTGAACCGGCGCGTCGCGCATCAGCAGCGCGCCGAGAATAATCATCCCCATCGCCGCCAGGCCCCAGATAATAAAGGTTTGCTCCAGGCCGACCGCGCCCAGCAGCGCGCCGCAGATAAATTTAAAGCCCAGGCTGCCGAGGCCGTATGCGCCGATAGCGCAGGCGGAGATCACGCCCTTGCGCTCGGGAAACCACTTCACGCAGTTTGACAGGGTCATCAGATAACCCGCGCCGTCCGCCAGCCCGACCATCACGCCTGCGCTGAGATAGAGCATCATCAGATTGTCGGCATGGGCTGTCAGCCAGAAGCCGGCCGCCATCAGCAGACCCGCGCCGATAGCGACGCGCCGCACGCCGAATCGCTCCTGCAGCTTGCCCGCCAGCGACGAAGCTACCGCCAGACCAAGGCTCAGCAGCCCGAACGAGAAGGCGACCTGACTTACCGTCGCGTCGAGTTTTGACGCCAGCTGGCCGTTGAACAGGCTCCAGGTATAGACCGAACCCAGCGCGAACTGGGTGATGACCGTGCCGACCAGGGTAAGCCAGCGGGTGCGTTGGTAGGATGAAGACATTGTCTGATTCATAATTTTCTCTCCCGTCCGGGGATCTGGACACTAACGCCAGATTAAAACGAGGCTACGCGCGCGCGACGAGAAAAAGCATGAACGGGATGAAACGCGTCATGAAATGCCGCTGTCAGGGTATGAACGGCAGTGAATCCGCTTCGCTAAAGTATGAACAATTCGGCAACCTGATAATGATTGGTTACCTGAGGTAAGCAGATGTGTCTCTCAGCCGGTTTTGCCAGCAGAAACGCAGAATATTTGCCAGGCTTAAAGCTCACTTTACAGGAGGAAATATGAAAGACCGAGCATATGAATCCCTTAGTTGTGAGGACGAAGTCCGCTGCATCATCGGTCAGGCAGTGATTGAACTCAGCGATGAGCAGCAGCCTGTGACTAAATCCACTTTGGCATTGAAACTGCTCTCCATGGCCGACCAGGACAATGACGATGAGCGCGTGCTGCTCTACTGGATAGCGCGCAAGGCGATTAACCGACCTCATCAGCTTGCCCCTGTGCAGCGCCGGGCATGACGCTCAGCGGGGCGGGCGTTATGCCCGCTCTTTGCTTTACTGCGGGACGCGCCTGCGCCCGCCTGGCACACGCGCAAACATCACCAGGTTGCCTGCCAGAATCATGGTTAATCCCATAAAGCCTTCCGCATGCCAATGATATCCTTCATAAAGCGTCGACAGCCCTAATGCCACCAGCGGAAACAGCAGCGTGCTGTAGGCAGCCTGGCTGGCACCGATGCGGCCAACCAGCGTGAAGTAGGCGCCGAAGCCAATCACCGAGCCGAAAATCGCCAGATACGCCACCGCGCCCAGCCACTGCCGGTTCCAGACAGGTTGTAGCGATTCGCCCTGCAGCAGCGTGACCAGCGCCATCGCCAGCGCGCCGTAGAGCATCGCATAGCTGTTGGTCGTCAGCACATCGCGCTGCAGGCGCTGATGGCGCAGGCTGATCATATTGCCCAGCGAAAACCCCAGCGTGCCCAGCGCGCTCAGCCCAATACCCCATAACAGCTGGACAGAAGCTTCGCTGCCGTGCAGATCGCGCCAGAAAAGGGCCACCATTCCGCCGGCGCCGAGCGCGGCGGCAGGCAGTAGCCGCAGGGAAGGGCGCTGCCGGAAAAAGAGCCAGCCGTTGAGCGCGTTGTAGAGCACCGCCATCGAAAAGATCACTGACTCTAGCCCGCTGTTGATCCAGGCAGCCGCGTGGTAAAAGCAGAGAAAATTAAAGCCGAAGACGCAGCAGCCCTGCAGCAGGCAAAAGAGGTGATCGCGCGCCGTCAGCGCGCGCAGGCGCTTAATTGCCCTGAGCGCCGCCAGCATCACCAGCGACGCCACGATAAACCGCCAGAACACCGCCGCGCCGACGCTGCCGCCGCTGGCCGTCTGCTGGGCGTAAATGGCGATCCAGGTGGTGCCCCAGATCAGCACCACGGAAAGGTATAAAGCGAGATTCATTGCATGCCTCCTTCAAGTCAGGCCGCAGTATTACCGGGAAAGCGGCAGGCGGCTTGCAACGGCTTGCGGCGCACTTGCAAATTCTTGCGCTTTTTTATCCGTCGCGTCGGATAAGACTGTTCTCTTCAGGCGGCTCTTCATACACTGGAGCCCAGTTAGCAGGAGAACGCCCGTGAATGCCCCGACTTACCAGACTTTCGATATGCTGCAACGTCATAAAGCCCAGCTGCGTCACCACGCCCGGCTTAGCGACGGCACGCAGCTGGCGCACTGGTTCAACAGCGGCGATCGGGTGACCAATCTCAGCAACCATCACACCCTCAGCCTCTATATTGCCGACGGCTACGATACCTGGCACAAAACCCCGAACGGCTGGCGTAACGGTGGTGGGCCGGATCGCTTCTGCCTGATGCCCGCCGGCGTCGAGTCAACCTGGGATCTGCGTTCCGATCTCTCGTTCGTCCATCTCTACTGCTCCGAAGCGCATCTGCGCCAGCTGGCGGAGGAGACGTGGGATCGCAGCCCGGCGCACCTTCAGCTGCACGAAAAAGTGTTCGCCAGCGACGATCGCATTACTCAGCTCTATCGCCATTTTCTGCTCAGCTGCGACTGGCAGCAGCCTGCAAACCAGCTGATGCTGAGCAGCGCCTCAACCCTGCTGCTGACCCATCTGCTGCAGCGCTACAGCGACGTGCGCTGGCGCGCGCCTCAGACGCGCGGCGGCCTGGCGCCTGCGGTGCTGCGTCGCCTGATCGCCTTTATCGACGCGCATCTCGATCGGCCGCTGACGCTGGCGCAGCTGAGTCACGAAGCGTCGCTAAGCGAGTTTCACTTCGCGCGCATGTTTCGCCATTCGATGGGCGAAGCGCCGCACCAGTACGTGATGCGACGTCGCATGCAGCGTGCGCAACAGATGCTGGCGGATGCCTCGCTTTCGCTGACCACCATCGCTTTCAGCTGCGGGTTCCATTCGCCCAGTCATTTCAGCAACCGTTTCAGGCAGATCCATGGCGTTTCGCCTTCGGCTTACCGTAACGGCCAGCGGGGCGCGTAAGAGAGCGGCCCGCTGGCTTGTAAGGGGAGCAGCGAAAAGGTAATACGACAGGAACTATGGCAATAAACAGACGGGGCTATGTCTTGCCTGTTAGCTTTTCTTTTAATAAAGGTTGGCATTAATACCCCTGCGCCACTCTTTAACATGGCGGTTTTTATTGCAATTAAAATAATAGCTTTCAAATTCTTCGTTAATTTGCTCACAAATTTTAATTAGGGTTAATTAAGCCACTTGCATAGAGCTGCAGCGATGATAATGTGTTTTTGTTTAAAGGCAGGGTTGTAACTGTTGCGGCAGGCAAAACCTAATCTGCAGTGTAGGCTGCGGATCGGTTTTTTTTTGATAATGGATTTTAATAAAAGACCACGCGACTACGTTGTCGGGTTATCGCTGGCGGCCAGAAGTAGATAATTATAGGTTCATCTAATACAAAAAAGTAAAGCGGCCTCAGTGAGTGATACGGGATTGTGACAGCATCATGCGGGCAAAACCCGGGCGAGATATTTGAAAAGAATATCTCTCCCGGGTTTTTTTATTTTCATATCCTGGGGAAAACAAAAATGCACCATAAACGGCTGGTTTTATCTTTATCATTACTTGTTATTTTTCCTTTTCTCGCCGAGGCGAATAGCAACGCGCTTCAGGACTACGAGGCCGTTGAAGAGCGGCTGGCTAAGCTGGAGGCGGATAATGACAAGCTCAAAGATTTCAATTTCGCAGGCTATTTCCGCGGCGGCTGGGAGAGCGCTGCGAAAGGCACCACCAACGCCACGGTTACGCTGGGCAAAGGCGTAAGCGCCTCCGGTATTAGCTTTGAAAGGCCCAACTGGGCGCAGGGCGCTTTAGGTCGGTACGGCAATGAATTTTACGGCTGGTACGATCTTATTTTATCTCAGCGCTTTTACAACAAAGACGGCGTCTCTATGAAGGCAGTAGTGCTGCTGGACGGCTCTATCGACCTCGACAGCAGCAATAACAACTTCGCTAAGTCCGACGGCAACGATATCTCATTCGGCAAAATGTATCTGGAAACCAAGGGGCTGATTCCCGGCCATCCTGAAGCCACGTTCTGGGTAGGGCGCAATCAGCTTCCGGCCAAAGAAATTTTGATGTTTGACTGGAAATACGCCTACACCGCGGAGGGCGGCGGCGCAGGCATCCAGAATGTGCGCATGGGGCCGGGCGCGCTCGATCTCGCGGTCGGGCGCAACGACTACAAGGTGTTTAAAACCGACCTGAGCGGCAGCACCTCGGTCGCCACCAATACCGTCCAGATGCGTTACCACGATATCAGGCTGACGCCCGATATCACACTGGGCCTGCTGGGTGATTACGCGATAGCAAATGCTTCCGACAGCCAGAAAAAACGCGCGGCGGCGGGCGAAATCTTCACGCTCAAAGATGCCTTTATGGCGGGCGCGGCGTTCAGAAAAACCGAGGCGGATAGCGGCTTCAACGAACTGGTTTTGCAGGTGGCCAGCAACGGTATGGCGACTAATATGAGCCGGCTGCACGGCGCCAATCCCTATCTCGGCCACAGCGACAACTACTTTGGCGAGCAGAGCGGCGGCCTTCTCTATCGGGCCGTGACGCAAGGCGAAAATTTTATCGGCGACCATTTCGGCCTTGTCCATGCTATCGCGCTGGGGAAAGCCAGCGATATCGTCGATCCCGAAACCTTTGCGCCGCATTCGGACCTGACCTTTTTCCGCTCGGCTCTTCGTCCCGCCTATATCTGGGAAAATAATAACCAGACCGGCGTCGAACTGGGATATTTCAATCAAAAGAGTAAGCAATTCGGCAAGACGTTAAGCGAGTCGGGCGTTAAAACAACCTTCTTTCATACGATCCGCTTTGAAAAAAGCAGCTTCGGGCTGCTGCCTGAAATTCGCTTTTATGCTACCTGGCTAAAAGCGCTGGACAACCAGCTCGATAATGTCGCGTTTGCAGATAATAAAGATGACCAGTGGAAATTCGGTATTTCTGCGAACGTCATCTTTTTCTGAAGAGAAGTTTTTTCTGGGAAAACAGGAGAAGAAAATGAAACGTAATTTACTGGCTGCACTGATCGGCATGTCCTGTCTGGCCGCGACAACCACGGCGAATTATGCCTGGGGGGCGCAGGAAAAACCTAATATCGTTTATATCCTCGTAGACGATCAGCGCTATGACGCTATGGGTTTTATTAACAGCGATGCCGTCACGCCAAATATGGATGCGATGGCGAAAGAGGGGACTTATTTTAAAAATGCCTTTGTCACTACCTCGCTATGCGGCCCCAGCAGAGCCTCTATTCTGACCGGCATGTATGCCCATAACCACGGCATGGTGGACAACAATAAAAACGATAACGTATATGGCCTCGATTTCTTCCCGCAGCGCCTTAAGGCGGCCGGATACCAGACGGCGTTTTTCGGCAAATGGCATTTCGGCGGGGTAGAGACCGAGGCGAAACCCGGCTTTGCCGGTTTTGATCGCTGGGTTGGCTTTATCGGCTCCAACGCGCAGGGCAATTATTATCCCATCAATGAATTTGGCGGCGCCTCCGAGCTAAACGTTGATGGCAAAATCGTCAAGCAGAAAGGGTATATCACCGATGAGTTGACCGACTATGCGGTTGACTGGATGGAGCACCGCGATAAATCAAAACCCTTTATGCTCTATTTGGGGCATAAGGGCGTACATGCCGATTTTCTGCCCGCGCCGCGTCACATCGGCAAGCTCAAAGGCAAGGTATTTAAAAAACCTGATTCCTGGGTCAATAACGCGGCGAACTACGAAGGAAAACCGCGCTGGGTTAAAGACCAGCGCAACAGCTGGCACGGCATCGATTTCCCCTATATGGAGAACATGGATTACAACAGCTGGCTGGAGAATTATTACGAAACGCTGATGTCGGTTGACGAGAGCGTGGGACGTATCCGCCACTATCTGAAAGAGCAGGGCCTGGATAAAAACACCATCATTATGGTGATGGGGGATAATGGCTTTATGTTCGGCGAACATGGCCTGACGGATAAACGTAACGCTTACGAAGAGTCGATTCGCGTTCCGCTTCTCGCCAGCGGACCAGGGTTCGATGCGGGCCGTGTGGTAGAGGACGTAGTCGCCAATATCGATATTGCGCCAACCATTCTCGATGCTGCTGGCATCGCTAAACCGAAAAATTACGACGGCTCCAGCTTCCTGGCGCTGGGCAGCGGCAAATCCCCGGCGGATCCGCGCAGTAAAACCTTCGTCTATGAATACTTCTGGGAATATAACTTCCCTTATACGCCAACGACCTTCGCTATTCGCGGCGACCGCTATAAGTACATCAACTACTATGGCGTCTGGGATACGGAAGAGCTCTACGATCTGAAAGCGGATCCCAAAGAGATGCATAACCTGATTAACGCGACCGATCCCGCTATTGTGAAAATCAAACAGGCGCTGCGTCAGGAGCTGTTCAACAAGCTCAGCGACCACAAAGGCAAGAATGTTATTCCCTATAACGCCAGACTTTCCGAAGGCATCGTTCAGCGCTACGAAGATCACGGCAATGGCGTGAGAGCCGCTGATTTCCCTAAAGGCTGGATGCGGCCTTACGGTACCAGCGATAAGTTTGTCGGCTTCCTGCCAGACACGCCTGATAAAGCGCAAAAGCTGCAAAAAATGAGCGAAGCCATGCAGAAAACGAAGGAATATATTAAGCAGCAATATATGAAAGAAGAGCAATAACGCTCTCACAGCGAAGGCGGAAAGACTCTTTTCCGCCTTGTTTTTATCAGGCACCTGATGTCGCGCAGCAGCCTGGTGCGGCTAGCGGTTTAGCAACATCGCTTTCATCTCTTTCTTCATACGCGTTGGCGACGCCTCTTTTCTCAGCAGCTCGTAAAGACGATGCAGCGCGGGTACGACATGGCTCAGGTGGATGCGGAAACCTTCGCAAAGATAGTGCTTATTAGATTTGCCCTCGCCAGAAAGCGCGAAGCGCTGTTTTGGGCAGCCGCCGTTGCAGGCCTGCAGAAACGGACAGCTCAGACAATCTTTGCTGATATCGGCCGCTTTTCGCCGGGCGAAGGCCAGATTTTGCGGTGAGTTCACCATTGCGGCGAGATCCTGTCGATGGATATTGCCGAGTTTGTATTCGGGATAGACGAAGTGATCGCAACAGTAAACATCGCCATTCGCCTCCACGATGGGATTGGCGCCGCAGGTTACGCCGATCACGCAGGCGCTTTGCATGCCGTACAGCTGCGCCAGGGTTTGCTCAAAATTCATTACGAAGATCTGTCCGATATCCCGGGTGGCCCATTCATCAAAAATTGCATTAAGAAACGCCCCCCATGCCCGAGGAGAGACGGACCATGGCTCGACGCGACACGCCCCTGAAAACGTCGGCGGGATCAGGGTAAGTCCATCCACAGCCGGCGTCGATGCCCGACGTTCTGTGAGCGGGATAAACTGCATATAGCGACTGCCGATGCTTTTCAAAAAACGGTAAAGCTTGACGGGCTGGCGGACGTTGACGTCGTTAACCACGGTAAGCGTATTGAACTGAACGTGGTGACGCCTCAGCAGGGCGATTCCCTCAATAACCGCATCAAAGGTGCTTTTGCCCGCTCGCGTCATACGGTACGCGTCGTGGCTGGCGCGGTCGCCATCTATCGATACGCCAACCAGAAAATGGTGCTCGCGGAAAAATGTCGCCCATTCCTTATTTAGATTAACGCCGTTGGTCTGAAAGAAGTTGTTAACGGATTTTGTACCGCGATATTTGTTCTGAAGCTCGACGGCGCGAAGATAAAACGCAATGCCCAGCAGGGTGGGTTCGCCCCCCTGCCACAGGAAGTCGACCACATCGCCCTTTTGCGAAGCGATATGCGATGCAATATATTTTTCCAGGGTTGCATCTGTCATGCGCCAGTTTTGTTTTCTCTCCGGATAAAGCTTTTCTTTCTCAAGGTAAAAGCAGTAGGCGCAATCGAGATTGCAGAGCGACCCTGACGGCTTTGCCATTAGCTGAAAATTCTCAATTGTCATTTGGTGATCCTTTATTTTCTAAGCAAGCTAACTGTTGCCAGATGCTGTTAGGTTTTCTGTTAATAACAGGTTTCGCCCAGGCAAGGTCACGATCGCTAAGAATATAACGCCGTCTTCAAAAGAGACGGCGCGTTTATTTGAGATGCAGATCACGTTTGTTTTAATTAAATCAGCATGACGGATTATCAGCATGCGTCATGGCGATATAGCTGAGATCCTTTGTTATTTTCATATTTATATCAAAGCGTAAGAGGTTGGGCGATAGGGTTTCACTCTGACGATTTTTTATGACGGAATGCGCTGAATAATAATTCAAGGCCAGAAGATTAACCCGTTGAGTCCATTTACCTTTAGTTAACTTAAACTCCAAAATAATTAGGATTATTCTGATTGTAAATCAATTTTTTGATCATTTGATTCCTGGTGCTTTATTACTCTATTATCTCGACGGAAAAAGTTTTACGACGATTGTCACACAGCGATTAAACGAGGGACAGAGTAATGGCTGACAGCTTCCAGAGTGAAGTACCTAAAGCACGTATTAATCTTAAGCTGGATCTCCACACCGGTGGAGCGACTAAAAAAACGGAGTTACCGCTGAAATTACTGGTCGCTGGCGATTTTAGCCATGGCCAGGAAACCGCACCGCTATCAGAGCGGAATAAAATAAACGTTAATAAGAATAATTTTAATAGCGTGCTTTCTGAATATTCCCCAAAAGTTGATCTCACTATAAAAAATACCCTGACCAACGACGGCAGAGAAGAAAATATCAGCCTGACATTTCGAGATATGAAGGACTTTACGCCGGAGCAGGTGGCGCGCCAGATCCCCCAGCTTAAAGCCATGCTTGCGATGCGTAATCTGCTGCGCGATTTAAAGGCGAATTTACTGGATAACGACCAGTTGCTACACCTACGGCAGTCCGTCCTACCCGATAAAGAGCCCATCAGGATGAAGGAGCCTGAGGTATGTCCGAAATAAAGTAAGCCCGTTTAGCCTGATCCTCTTTATTCCTTCTTTAAGTCACTCTTCTGCAAGGAAAGACCGATGAAACATTCCCTGTTAAGCCCGCTCGTGGCGGGCCTGCTGCTGTTAACCGGCTGCTCGCAGCCTGCTGCCCGGGCCGGAGGCACCATTGAGGCCATCAACCATACCAGATGGGCAATTAACCACTTCAGCGTGGATGACGCCGCTGCATCGTCTGTTTATGCGCACAGGCAGCGACTCTGGCTGGCGCGTTATGCCCGCAGGCGCGCTTTCCGGGCCAGAACGCGCCTTCGATGAAGAAGCCTTTTTCACCATCATCGCGAGCCTGCTGCCCTGAGCGCGATGCCGCTCATCCTCTCTGATTACCAACGGAAATAACCAGTGAAAAACCCCGAAAAACTCAAAACCGGCGGCGATCCGCGCGCGCTGCCGGATTTTGCCCTATTGCGCGCAGAGCTGGCGAAACTCACGCACCCGGCGCGCCCGGATGTCGACTGGACGCGCGTCGAACAGCTTAGCCTGTCGCTGTTTCGCCAGAACGGCGTCGAGCTGCAGACGGCGGTCTGGTACTGCCTGGCGCGCACCCGGTTGGCCGGCATCACCGGACTGAATGAAGGGCTGGCGGTGCTCGACGCGCTGCTGACCTGTCAGTGGGGCGCGATGTTGCCGAAGGCGGATCAGGCGCGGATTAAAATGCTGGCGGGTTTTAGCCAGCGTCTGCAGATGATGCTTCGCACCCTGACGCTGCACCACAGCGATCTGCCGCTGGTCTGTCAGGCAGAGCGGCATTTAAATGCGATACGCGATCTGCTGCAGCGCATGGCGCTGGCGGAAGCCAGCCGGACAGGCGAACTCTGCGCCTTTCTGCATAAAGCGGTGAGCAGGCTGGAGCAGGAGAAAAGAGAGGTGGACCTGCACGACGAGGCTGATGTAGCTGCGCCCTTGGTCGCGCCCGCCGTTTTGCCGGACGAACCGCTGGTTTACGTGGCGCGCGAGGTGCCGGCTGCGCCTGCGCAAAAAAGGGGCTGGAAGCTTTTCGTCGCCGGTATGCTGACCATGCTGACGCTGGGCGCGGCAGCCGAATGGGGCTGGCAGAGGTTATATCCCGCCGAAAGCGGCCCGCTGCCGGTGGCGGCGAATGAGGCTGCGCTAAAGCAGCTGGCGCAGCTTTCGCCGCTGTGGCGCCAGCAGTACGGTTTTGCGCTGGCGGCGCGCGCGCAGCCAGCGGCGACAGAAAGGCTAAAAGCGCAGTGGCGGCAGTATATTGCCGGTAATGCGATACCATCGGAGGCGCTGACCGGCTGGCATCAGGGCATGGAAGGGTTGCAGGAAATGACCCGTCAGCTCAACGCGCTGGACGTGCGTAAGGGAAAATATCTGACCGGTTCGGAACTGAAAACCATGGTCTTTGCGATCACGCAGGATTTTGCCCGGGCGGTGCCGCTGGAGGAGCAGCTCTATCAGCTCAGTCAGTATGAGCCTGGAAAACCGCTGCCGGAAAGGCTGTTGTCAGAAACGGATATGCACATGAACCAGCTGCTTAACCGCTACATGCTGATCAGGATAGTGTCCCCTGCAGGAATCGAACCTGCAACTAGCCCTTAGGAGGGGCTCGTTATATCCATTTAACTAAGGGGACCGCGGCGCGCAGTATAGCGCAAACGCGCCGCAAGAATAACCCAAGGCGGCGCGTTTGCTCATTTCCTCAACAGCTTAGCGCTGCTTTTCCTGCTGCTTCGCTTCGCGCTGTTTCGCTTTCGCTTCCTCTTTCGCCGCCTCGCTCATATCGTTACGGATCTGCGCATGGCTGATCAACGCGAAAATCAGCGTGCCGCCGGTGATATTACCCAGCAGGGTCGGCAACGCGAACGGCCAGATAAACTCATACCAGCTAATCTGATCGGTAAAGACCAGATAGAGGATCTCCACCGAACCCACCACGATATGCGCCAGATCGCCGAGCCCGACCAGCCAGGTCATCATCACGATCACAATCAGTTTGGTGGCGCCCGCCTGCGGCATCATCCAGACCATCGTTGCGATAATCCAGCCGGAAATCACCGCGTTGGCGAACATCTCGCCGGGTGTGTTTTCCATCACTTTCTGGCTGATGGCGCTAAAGGCCTGGCGCGTCGCATCGTCGAAAATCGGCATCTCGGCAAAGGCGAGGGAGGCGAGGGCGGTGCCGATCAGGTTGCCGAGCAGCACCAGACCCCACAGCCGCAGCAGCAGGCCGACATTGCCCATAGTCGGTTTGTGCATCACCGGCAGCACCGCCGTTACCGTATTCTCGGTAAAGAGCTGCTGGCGCGCCATAATGACGATAACGAAGCCGAAGGTGTAGCCCAGGTTTTCCAGCAAAAAAGCGCCGGGCAGGCCGTCAAGATGGACCTGAAAGATCCCCTTCGCCATCAGCGAGGCGCCCATCGACAGGCCGGCCGCAATCGCCGACCAGAGCAGCGCCATGCCGTCGCGCTCTAACTCCTTTTCGCCATCCTGACGAATCTCTTCATGTATCGCCGCCGCGCGCGAGGGCAGGGCCTCTTCGTTTACCTCAATTTCCGTTCCTTGCTCTTTCTCTTCGCTGTCGACATCGTTTTCATCCTGGTGAACAGATGGGGAAGGTTTCATGTTTGCTCCTTGTTATAATTGCTGCGCGTAATAAGCGTAGCCTGTTTTGGCAAGGGCGAAATGTAACTATCTTTCAGATGAAGCGTAACAAAATTTTAACGCGGGGCGTTTTTCATCCATATTTGCCTCGGAAGAGGCATAACCATCAGGCCAGGCGCGCCGCGCCGCACGCCATGGGCTTCGGCCCACCGCAACCTTGTGCTATCATCCTGGCCACTTTTTACCTGGCGCGACTCCTCCGGCATGCTCGAAGTCATTAATCTCTCTTGCGTTCGCGACGAACGCACGCTGTTCCACGGCCTGTCGTTCGGCGTGGCGGCGGGCGATATCGTACAGATCGAAGGGCCGAACGGCGCCGGTAAAACCTCGCTGCTGCGCCTGCTGGCGGGACTGAGCCGTCCGGAAGAGGGCGAGGTGCGCTGGCAAGGCGAGCCGATACGCCAACAGCGCGAACAGTGGCATCAAAGCCTGCTTTTTCTCGGCCATCAGCCTGGCGTAAAAGCGGTACTATCGCCGCTGGAAAATCTGCGCTTCTATCATCCGAACCGCGACGCCTCGCAGATATTTGACGCGCTGGAGTGCGTCGATCTGCTGGGCTACGAAGAGGTGCCGGTAGCGCAGCTCTCGGCGGGACAGCAGCGGCGCGTGGCGCTGGCGCGGCTCTGGCTCAGCGACGCCGCGCTGTGGATCCTGGATGAGCCGCTGACGGCGATAGATAAAGAGGGTGTGGAGAAATTAATGAAGCGCTTTACGCAACATGCCGAAAATGGCGGCTCGGTTATTCTCACCACCCATCAGGATCTGCCAAAAAGCCATGCGCGCGTGCGTAAAATACGGCTTACTGGCGCGGAGCTGCTCTGATGTCGCTGCGCGTGATTCAGCGCGAGCTGCGCATCGCCTTTCGCAGCGGCGCGGAGGTGGTTAACCCGCTCTGGTTCTTTCTGATCGTGATTACGCTGTTCCCGCTCGGCATCGGGCCGGAACCGCAGCAGCTGGCGCGCATCGCGCCGGGCGTGGCCTGGGTCGCCGCCTTGCTCTCATCGCTGCTGGCGCTGGAGCGCTTGTTCCGCGACGATTTTATCGACGGATCGCTGGAGCAGCTGTTGCTGCTGCCGACGCCGCTGCCGGTTACCGTGCTGGGCAAGGTGATCGCCCACTGGCTGGTCACCGGCCTGCCGCTGATCCTGCTGTCGCCGCTGGCGGCGCTGCTGCTGTCGCTCGATTTCAACAGCTGGCTGGCGATGGCGCTGACGCTGCTGCTCGGCACGCCGACCTTCAGCTTTCTCGGCGCCATCGGCGTCGCGCTGACGGTTGGACTGCGGCGCGGCGGCGTGCTGCTGAGCCTGCTGGTGCTGCCGCTGGCGGTGCCGGTACTGATTTTCGCCAGCGCGGCGATCGACGCAGCGGGCCAGGGATTGCCGATCGGCGGTTATCTGGCGATCCTCGGCGCGATGCTGGCGGCCAGCGCGACGCTGGCGCCGTTCGCCACCGCTGCCGCGCTGCGTATCGCGCTGCACTGATCCGCACATGCGTCAGACATGTCGGGAATGATTTTTTAACCTGTGAGCAATGCAACATGTGGAAATGGTTACATCAGCTGGGAAGGCCGGAGCGGCTTTATCAGCTCTGCGGGCGTTTAATTCCCTGGTTTGCCGTAGCGGGCGCGGCGACGCTGCTGCTCGGCTGGATCTGGGGCTTTGGTTTCGCGCCGGCCGACTATCAGCAGGGCGATAGTTTCCGCATTATGTATATCCACGTTCCGGCGGCGATGTGGTCGATGGGCGTTTATGCGGCGATGGCGGTCGCCGCGTTTACCGGCCTGGTGTGGCAGATGAAGATGGCGGATCTGGTCTCTACCGCGATGGCGCCGGTCGGCGCGGTCTTTACCTTTATCGCCCTGATCACCGGCTCCGCCTGGGGCAAGCCAATGTGGGGCACCTGGTGGATCTGGGACGCGCGCCTGACCTCGGAGCTGGTGCTGCTCTTCCTCTATATGGGCGTGATAGCGCTCTATCAGTCGTTTGACGACCGCCGCACGGCGGGACGCGCGGCCGGCATTCTTATCCTGGTCGGCGTGGTCAACCTGCCGATCATTCACTTCTCGGTGCAGTGGTGGAACACCCTGCATCAGGGCTCGTCGGGCATTCTGCAGCAGGCGATCGCGCCGAGCATGCGCACGCCGCTGCGCTGGGCGATCCTCGGCTATCTGCTGCTGTTCGTTACGCTGACGCTGATGCGCCTGCGTAACCTGATCCTCTACACCGAGCGTCACCGCCCCTGGGTGGCGAACCTCGCCAACGGAGGCCGCAAAGCATGACGCCTGCTTTCTCTTCCCTCTCCGCCTTTTTCGCCATGGGCGGCTACGCCTTTTACGTCTGGCTGGCGGTGATCTGCACCCTTGTTCCGCTTGGCGGGCTGTTGCTGCATACGCTGCTGCAGCGCCGCCGCCTGCTGGCCGAGATCCGCCAGCGTCAGTCCAGGGAGCGCCGCATCCGTTCGGCGAAAATGAAACAAGCCGCCGGTGAAGCGGCAGGAGATCCAATGTGAATACCCGTCGTCGTCAGCGCCTGTACGTTGTTGTGGCGATCCTGGTGGGGCTGGGCCTCGCCACGTCGCTGGTTATGTATGCGCTGCGTTCCAATATTGACCTGTTCTACACGCCGAGCGAAATCCTCTACGGCAAAGGCGAGGATCATCAGAAGCCGGAAGCGGGGCAGCGCCTGCGCGTCGGGGGCATGGTGATGCCGGGCAGCGTGAAGCGCGACCCGAATACGCTGGCCGTCTCCTTTAAGCTTTACGACGCTAACGGCGTGGTCAGCGTCAGCTTCGAAGGCATTCTGCCGGACCTGTTCCGCGAAGGGCAGGGCGTCGTCGCGCAGGGCGTGCTGGAAGAGGGCAACCTGGTCAACGCCAAAGAGGTGCTGGCGAAGCATGACGAGAAGTACACGCCGCCGGAAATCGAGGATGCGATGAAGAAGAATCACAAGAGCCCGCAGGCGCTGGCGGAACAGGCGAGAACTCAGTCATGATGCCAGAAGTTGGAAGTTTTCTGCTCTGCCTGGCGCTGGGCCTCGCGCTGCTGTTGAGCGTCTATCCGCTGTGGGGCGCGGTGCGCCAGGATGCGCGTCTGATGGGGCTGGCGCGTCCGCTTGCGAGCGGTCTGTTCCTCTGCATCGCCGGGGCGTTCCTCGTACTGGTGCACGCCTTCGTGGTTAACGACTTTACCGTCGGCTATGTCGCCGCCAACTCCAACACGCTGCTGCCGGTCTATTACCGCATCGCCGCGACCTGGGGCGCGCACGAAGGCTCGCTGCTGCTCTGGGTGCTGCTGCTCAGCAGCTGGACGCTGCTGGTGGCGATTTTCAGCCGCGGCATGCCGCAGGATGCGCTGGCGCGCGTGCTGGCGGTGATGGGCATGATCAATCTCGGCTTCCTGCTGTTTATTATTCTCACCTCGAATCCCTTTACCCGCACGCTGCCGGACTTCCCCATCGACGGGCGCGACCTCAATCCGATGCTGCAGGATATCGGCCTGATCTTCCATCCGCCGCTGCTCTATATGGGCTACGTCGGCTTCTCGGTAGCCTTCGCCTTCGCCATCGCTTCGCTGATGGCGGGTCGGCTGGATACCGCCTGGGCGCGCTGGTCGCGGCCCTGGACCACGGCGGCCTGGGTGTTTCTGACCATCGGCATCGTGCTCGGCTCGGCATGGGCCTATTACGAACTCGGCTGGGGCGGCTGGTGGTTCTGGGATCCGGTCGAGAACGCCTCCTTTATGCCGTGGCTGGCGGGCACCGCGCTAATGCACTCGCTGGCGGTGACGGAAAAGCGCGGCACTTTTAAAGCCTGGACGGTGCTGCTGGCGATCACCGCCTTTTCCCTCAGCCTGCTCGGCACCTTTCTGGTGCGCTCCGGCGTGCTGGTGTCGGTGCACTCCTTCGCCTCGGATCCGGCGCGCGGCATGTTAATCCTCGCCTTCCTGGTGATTGTGATCGGCAGCTCGCTGCTGCTCTACGCCATTAAGGGCGGACAGGTGCGCAGCCGCGTGCAGAACGAAACCTGGTCGCGCGAATCTTTCCTGCTCGGCAACAATGTGCTGCTGATCGCTGCGATGCTGGTGGTGCTGCTCGGCACGCTGCTGCCGCTGGTGCACAAGCAGCTCGGCCTCGGCAGCATCTCCGTGGGCGAGCCTTTCTTTAACACCATGTTCAGCTGGCTGATGGCGCCGTTCGCGCTGATGCTCGGCATCGGGCCGCTGGTGCGCTGGCGACGCGACGAACCGCAGAAGCTGTGGAAGCGTCTGGCGCTGGCGATGATGGTGACGCTGGCCAGCGCGATCCTGCTGCCCTGGCTGCTGCAGGATCGCATTGAGGCGATGACGGTCGTAGGACTGCTGATGTCGGTGTGGATTTTGGTGCTGACGCTTATGGAACTGCACGAGCGCGCCACTCACCGGCACGCTTTCTTCCGCGGCCTGCGCCATCTGTCGCGCAGCCACTGGGGCATGGTGCTGGGCCATATCGGCGTCGGCGTCACGGTGATCGGCATCGCCTTCAGCACCCAGTACAGCGTCGAGCGCGACGTGCGCATGAAAGCGGGCGACAGTATTGATATTCACAGGTACCACTTCGTGTTCCGTGACGTGCATAACCTGCAGGGGCCGAACTACAGCGGCGGCGTCGGCATTATCGACGTCAGCCGCAACGGCAAGCCAGAAGCGGTGCTGCATGCGGAAAAACGTTTCTACACCGCGGCGCGCACCATGATGACCGAGGCGGCGATCGACGGCGGCTTTACGCGCGATCTCTACGCCGCGCTAGGCGAAGAGCTGGATAACGGCTCCTGGGCTGTGCGCATCTACTACAAACCTTTTGTGCGCTGGATCTGGTTCGGCGGCGTCTTTATGGCGGTCGGCGGCCTGCTCTGCCTGCTCGATCCGCGCTACCGCTCGCGGAAAAAAGCCGCGCGTGAGGAACGGGCATGAACAAGAAAATTCTCTTTATTCCGCTGATCCTGTTTTTGCTGCTGGCGGCGGCGCTGCTGTGGCAGCTGTCGCGCAACGCCGGCGGCGACGATCCAACCCGGCTGGAGTCGGCGCTGATCGGCAAGCCGGTGCCGCTGTTTAAGCTGGAAGCGCTCGATCGGCCCGGCAAGATCTACGACCAGAAAGTCCTCAACGACGGCAAACCGATCCTGCTGAACGTCTGGGCGACCTGGTGCCCGACCTGCCGCGCAGAGCATCAGTATCTCAACCAGCTGGCGGAGCAGGGCATTCGCGTAGTGGGCCTCAACTACAAAGACGATCGCACCAAAGCGGTGACCTGGCTCAATACGCTGGGCAACCCTTATGCGCTTAGCCTCTATGACGGCGACGGCATGCTGGGGCTGGATCTCGGCGTCTACGGCGCACCGGAAACCTTCCTGATCGACGGCAACGGCATTATCCGCTACCGCCACGCGGGCGACCTCAACGCGCGCGTCTGGCAGCAGGAAGTGCTGCCGCTGTGGCGGAAATACAGCAAGGAGGGCGTATGAAGCACATGCTTTTGATGCTCTGCGGCCTGCTGTTCAGCGTCAGCCTGTGGGCGGCGATCGACACTTACCAGTTCGACTCCGTGGCGCAGGAGGAGCAGTACCGCGATCTCACCGCCTCGCTGCGCTGCCCGAAGTGCCAGAACAACAGCATCGCCGACTCGAATGCGATGATCGCGGCGGATATGCGCCTCAAGGTCTACGAGCTGATGAAGCAGGGCCAGAGCCGCCAGCAAATCATCGACTATATGGTGGCGCGCTACGGCAATTTCGTCACCTATGAGCCGCAGGTGACGCCGTCGACGCTGATCCTCTGGGTCGGCCCGGCGCTGTTCGCCGTGCTCGGCGGTCTGGTGATCGTTCTGCGCAGTCGCCAGCGTAAAACGCGCAGCGAGCTGGACGATACCGATCAACAGCGCCTTGCGGCGATACTGAAACGTGACGGGAAGCTGAAATGAGCGCTTTGTGGATAAGCATTATTCTTCTGCTGGCGGCCGCCAGCGCCCTGTTTCTCGGCGCAGGCTGGCGTCAGCGCCAGGCGAGCGAAACCGACCGCGATCGCCTTAATACCGACTTTTATCATCAGCGCCTGCGCGAGCTGGAAGAGGATGAGGCGCAGGGCGTTATCGGCGAGCGCGCCACCATGGTGAGCGAACTGCAGCAGACGCTGCTGACCGATATTCCGCCGCAGAACGTTGCGTCGTCGCGCGCCAGCGGCCGTCTGGTGCTGCTGCCCGGCGTGGTGGCGCTGATCGCGGTGTCGCTCGGCTTCTATCTGAAAAGCGGCGGCCTGACGCAGGTCGCCGGATGGATGCAGGTGCAGCAGGATTATCCGGCGCTGCGCGCGCGGGTGATGGATCCGCAGGCGAAGCCGCTGACCATGGAGGAGCTGGCGCGACTGCAGCTTGGGCTGCGTACCGCGCTGCAGGCGCAGCCGGACAATCTGAACGACTGGACCATGCTGGGCCGTCTCGGCATGGTGCTTAACAATGCCGCCAGCGCCAGCCAAGCGTTCGAGCATGCGCTGCAGCTCGCGCCCAACAACCTCGCCCTGAAACAGGACTATGCTGAAGTACTGACCCGCTCCAGCGATCCGCAGGATAACCGCCAGGCGGGCCTGATGCTGCGCGATATGCTGAAAGAAGATGGCGGCAACCTGCGCACGCTCGGCCTGCTGGCGTTTAACGCCTATGAACAGCAACAGTATGACCAGGCGATTAGCAGCTGGCAGGCTATGCTGAAACAGATCCCGGCCGACGATCGCCGCCGCGTGATGATCGAGCGCAGCATTGAACAAGCAAAAACCGACGCCGGTCAGCAGAATACGCAGCTGGCGCTGACGGTGACGCTGACGCCGGAGGCAGAAAAAATGTTACCGCCGGGCGGAGTGATGTATATTTCTGTTTCTGACGGTGTTTCACCGGTGCCCGTGGCCGTTAAGCGCTTGCCGCTGAGCCACTTTCCGTTATCGCTTACGCTGGATGACAGCAATGCCATGATGCCTGAGCGCCTGCTTTCGGCGCAGCATCAGGTGCAGGTTCGGGTGCGTATTTCCCGCGACGGCAGCGCCAGTCCCCAATCCGGCGACTGGTTTGGTCTGAGCGCGGTGATGCCCTGGGATGGTCATCAGCACATGGCTGTGGAGATTAATCAACAGCAGCCCTGAAGCGATACTTCATTAAACCGCACAGGGAGATAACAATGGCTTACCGCCTGACCAGCCTGGTTTTGGCCAGCGTCATTCTGGCTGGATGCGCCAGCTCAAAGCCGGACAGCGAGGCGCCTGCGCAGCGCAGCGATCCGCTTGAAGGCTTTAACCGCACGATGTTCAACTTTAACTACAACGTGCTGGATCCTTACGTGCTGCGTCCTGTCGCGGTGGCGTGGCGCGACTACGTGCCGGTGCCGGCGCGTACGGGCTTAAGCAATTTCCTCGGCAACCTGGAAGAGCCGGCCAGCATGGTAAACTCGATTCTGGTCGGCGAGCCTCGCCAGGCGGGGATTCACTTTACCCGTTTTTTCCTGAACTCGATTCTGGGCCTAGGCGGTTTTATCGATGTGGCGGGCAAGGCGAACCCGGAGCTGGCGCGTGAAGTGCCGCACCGTTTCGGCAGTACGCTCGGCCACTACGGCGTCGGCTACGGTCCCTACGTAGAGCTGCCGGCCTACGGCAGTTTCACCATCCGCGAAGATGGCGGCGACTACGTCGATACGCTCTATCCGGTGCTGGGCTGGCTGACCTGGCCGATGTCTATCGCGAAGTGGACGCTGGAAGGAGTAGAGACGCGCGCGCAGCTGCTAGACTCGGATGCGCTGCTGAAGCAGCAGTCGGATCCCTACGCCTTTATTCGCAACGCTTATTTCCAGCGTCACGATTTCCTGGCGAACGGCGGCCGCCTGAAGCCCGAAGAGAACCCGAACGCCAGCGCGATTCAGGACGATTTGAAAGATATCGACGCGCAGTAACGGCGGTAAAAATAGCAATGGCGACCCAGAGGTCGCCATTTTTTTTAATGCGTGCACCGAACGTGAAACGCGAGTGGCCTGGGCAGAGGAGCAAAGCGTCCCGCGCCATGGACGGCGCGGGCCGAGCTGGCAGGGATGCCGTCTTTGCGTCTTTGCGATCGGCCCAGGCCACTTGCGTCGGCTCCTTTCCTCAATAAAAATGGCGACCCAAAGGTCGCCATTTTTCCAGCTAATATCATCAGAACTTGTAGTTAAAGTTCGCGCCGTATAGCCAGGCTTTGCCCACCGAGTTAAAGGTATAGGGGCCTTCTTCCACCGTGACGTGCTGGCCGTGCATATAAGAGACGCCCACATCGACCGAAGCGTCGTCGTTAAAGGCATACGAAGCGCCGGCGCTCAGCCAGAGACGATCCTGATCGGGAATGGAGATAGAACGCTTGTCCGCCGGAACCGGACTGTCATCAAAGGCGATGCCGGTACGGAAAGTCCAGTTCTGATCGTAATAGTAAGTGGTGCCCAGCGCGATGCGGTAAGCGTCCTTGAAACTCTCATCTTTATAGAACAGCGTCTGACCGCTGGAACCGGTGGCTTTCAGCTCCTGGAACTGGCTCCAGCTGGTGTAGGCCAGGCTATAGTGCACTGCCCACTGCGGCGCCACTTTATGCCAGCCGGACACTTCCCACATCTCCGGCAGGTTTAGCGTCAGCGCGCCCGGAATAGTCGAGCCGCCGGTAGCGTAAGGAAGACCTAAATTGGCCGCCTGATTGATGCGGTTAATCGAGGAGGGCAGGCTGCTCTTGTAGTCGCCGTCGAAATCGACTTTCACTTCCGAGCGATAGCTCAGGCCAAAGCGGTTATTTTTATCCACCTCATACAGGATGCCCGCGTTCCAGCCGTAGCCCCACTCGTCGCCCTTCAGATGGGCCACCTGAGTATCGGCGGGAATGCCGAGCGCCGCGCCTGCTTCGCCCGCGTAGCGTTCAATCTTTGCACGCGCGTAAACCGCGTCGAAGCCGACGCCGAAGCTGAAGTGCTCGTTAAGACGATAGGCGGTGCTGAGATTAAGGTTGCCGGTCATCAGATCGGTCTTGCCGCCGTAGCCGCCAGCGGTGTAGCTATCGTTGAATTCCGTCGCCAGACCATAGTTTGAGGTTGCGGACGCGCCAATCCACCACTGATCGTTAATCGGCTGCACATAGTGAATATTAGGCACCCACTGCGTCGGCGCGATATTGCTGGCATTGAGGCTGCGGCCGGTCGGGCTGTTGCCGGTAATATCGACATCGGGATCGATAAAGACCGCGCCGACAGAAAACATCGGACGATCCATCAGCGCCATGGTCGCCGGGTTGCGGCTGGCTGAGGCGGCGGTATCGCCCATCGCGCCTTCGCCGGAATAGGCGCGGCCCAGACCGGCAGAGGAGAATTCGTTAAGCTGAAAGCCCGCTGCGTATACGTGTGAAGAGACAAGCGCCACTGCAGCCGCCACGGCTGACTTTGCGAACAGGTTTTTATGGCTCATGACCACAACCTCATGTGAATTATTATTAAACTGTAATTGTTACATCGCGTAACAAGGGTCGGCGGATTGTAGGGACTGACCAGAAGCTGACAAATCAGACCAGTGCGGCAAGTATAGGTCTGACCTGTGTAGATGTTGCAATATTGTTTTTAAAATATTTCTGAATTGATCTGCAAAATTTCGATCCGCTTAACAAAAAGAGCGGAGCAGAGAGCAGCATAGCGACTCTAATTTGTTTTGGATCAAATTTTATTGTGATATTCGTCACTTAGCGAGTCTGACATAGCGCATTTTAAACCGGAGGCGTAAAATTTCGGGCGTTAATCCAGATCGCTAACAGATTTATCCCCAGGAGAGCACAATGACCAATACCATGAATAAATGCAGCGCCAATGAAACCGCTGCCTGCTGTTGCGTGGATGTCGGCACCGTGATGGATAACAGTGACTGCACCGCCAGCTGGTCAGAGTGGTTCGCGCAGCGCAGCGAGGCGGAAGCGAAACTGGCGAGCCTGACGGAAAAAGCGCGGCAGATTGAGTCGGACCCTTGCCAGATCGACGCCCGCTTCGATGAGCGCGACAACGGCGTGCAGCTGGATATCGATTTCACCTTCGCCTGCCAGGCTGAAACCCTGATTTTTCAGCTGGGCCTGCGCTAAGCCTCTGAACGCCGTTGCTTAACGGCGTTTTTCATTTTCGTGTTTCCCCTCGCACTTTTTTTCTTTCCTGATTGGCGGCGCGCCCGCTTGTCGTTAACACTGTGGATCAGGTCAGACCTCTCAGGGCAATGACGCCCGGTCAACATTCACAGGTGAAACAGATGAGCAAAGCGCAGCCGTTGCTGACGCGTGCGGGCGATCGCATCGCCATTACTCACGGACTTCGCACGCCGTTCCTGCGTCAGGCGACAGGTTTTCATGGCATTCCAGCCGTGGAGCTGGGCCGGATGGTGGTAAGCGAACTGATGGCGCGCAGCGAACTGCCGGTCGAGGCGATAGAGCAGCTGGTGTTCGGCCAGGTGATCCAGATGCCGGAAGCGCCCAACATCGCGCGGGAAATCGTGCTCAGCAGCGGGCTGAGCGTGCATACCGACGCCTACAGCGTCAGCCGCGCCTGCGCCACCAGCTTTCAGGCGGTCGCCAACGTGGCGGAAAGCCTGATGGCGGGCACCATCCGCGCGGGTATCGCGGGCGGCGCGGACTCCTCATCGGTGCTGCCGATCGGCGTCAGCAAAACCCTGGCGCGCGCCTTGCTCGATCTCAGCAAGGCGCGCAGCCTGGGACAGAAAGCGCAGATTCTGCGTCGCCTGCGGCCGCGCGATCTGCTGCCGGTGCCGCCCGCCGTCGCCGAGTACTCTACCGGCCTGCGCATGGGCGATACGGCGGAGCAGATGGCGAAAACGCACGGCATTAGCCGCGCGGCGCAGGATGCGCTGGCGCTGCGGTCGCACCAGCGCGCCGCCAGCGCCTGGCAATCCGGCGTGCTGCAGCAGGAGGTGATGCCCTCCTTCGCGCCGCCGTGGAAAGCGCCCATCGAGCAGGACAACAACGTGCGCATGACGGCGAAAATCGAAGACTATGCGCGACTGCGGCCGGCGTTTGACCGCCAGCACGGCAGCGTCACGGCGGCCAACAGCACGCCCCTTACCGACGGCGCGGCGGCGGTGGTGTTGATGAGCGAAGGGCGCGCGCGCGAGCTGGGCATTCCGCCGCTGGGCTATCTGCGCAGCTACGCCTTTACCGCCATCGACGTTCAGCAGGACATGCTGCTTGGTCCCGCCTACGCCTCGCCGCTGGCGCTGGATCGCGCTGGCGTCGCGCTGAGCGATCTGACGCTGATCGATATGCACGAAGCCTTTGCCGCCCAGACGCTTTGCAACCTGCAGTGCTTCAACGACGAACGCTTCGCGCGGGAAAAACTTAACCGTCCGCAGGCGCTGGGCGAGGTCGACGAAGCGCGCTTTAACGTGCTCGGCGGCTCTATCGCCTACGGCCACCCTTTCGCCGCCACCGGCGCGCGCATGATTACCCAAACGCTGCATGAGCTGCGGCGTCGCGGCGGCGGGCTGGCGCTGGTCACCGCCTGCGCGGCAGGCGGCTTAGGCGCGGCCATGGTTCTGGAGGCGGAATAATGGAGCAGAACGCTTTCTCTTTACAGATGCGGCCGGATCACGTCGGCGTCATCGTCATCGACGTGCCGGGCGAAAAGATGAATACCCTGCGGGCCGCCTTTGCGCAGCAGCTGACGACGGTCATTGACGAGGCGCGGCGCGATACGCAGCTGGCCGGCCTGGTGCTTATCTCCGGCAAGCCTGACAATTTTATCGCCGGCGCCGATATCAGCATGATCGCCGACTGCCGCAGCGCCGAGCAGGCGGAGTCGCTGGCGCGACAAGGCCAGGAAGCGATGGCGGCGCTCGCGGCGCTGCCGTTTCCGGTTGTGGCGGCGATCCACGGCGCCTGCCTGGGCGGTGGGCTAGAGCTGGCGCTCGCCTGCGATGCGCGCATCTGTACTCTGGACGATAAAACCCGACTCGGTCTGCCGGAGGTCCAGCTGGGACTGCTGCCGGGGTCGGGCGGCACCCAGCGCCTGCCGCGACTTATCGGGCTGCGGCAGGCGCTGCCGCTGATACTCACCGGCAAAACCCTGCGGGCGAAGCAGGCGCGCAGGATGGGGCTGGTGGATGACGCGGTGCCGCAGGCGATCCTGCTGGAAACCGCGGTGGCGCGCGTGCTGAAGGGCAGGCATGCCGCGCGCGCGCTGCCGCTGCGCGATCGCGTAATGCAGGCGCCGCTGGCGCGCCACACGCTCTTTGCGCTGGCGCAGCGCGAAACCGCGCGCAAAACGCACGGCAATTACCCGGCCGCGCAGCGCATTATCGACGTGGTGCGCACCGGCATCGAGCAGGGCAGCGAGGCGGGACATCGGGCAGAGGCGCGCGCCTTCGGCGAACTGGCGATGACGCCGCAATCCGCCGCGCTGCGTAGCCTGTTCTTCGCCAGCACGGCGCTGAAAAAAGAGACCGGCGCCGAAGCCGAGCCGCGCACGCTGCGGCAGGTTGGCATACTGGGCGGCGGGCTGATGGGCGGCGGCATCGCCAGCGTCACGGCGATCAACGCCGGGCTGCCGGTCCGCATCAAGGATATTCACCTGCAGGGCGTTAACCATGCGCTGAAAGCGAGCTGGGACGGCCTGAGCGCCAAAGTCAGACGGCGTCATATCAGCGCGGCGCAGCGCCAGCAGCAGATGGCGCGTATTACCGGCGGCACCGATTATCAGGGCTTCGCCCAGCGCGATCTGGTGATTGAGGCGGTGTTCGAAGATCTGCCGCTCAAACAGCAGATGGTCGCTGAGGTCGAAGCCCACTGCGCGCCGCACGCCATCTTCGCCTCAAATACCTCATCGCTGCCGATCGCAGATATCGCCGCGCAGGCGCAGCGGCCGGAAAACGTTATCGGCCTGCACTACTTCAGTCCGGTGGAAAAGATGCCGCTGGTGGAGGTCATCCCGCACGCCACCACTTCGCAGCAGACGCTGGCCACCACCGTCGCGCTGGCGAAAAAGCAGGGCAAAACGCCCATCGTCGTGGCGGACCGCGCCGGGTTCTATGTGAATCGCATTCTCGCGCCCTATATAAATGAAGCAATGCGCTGCCTGCTGGAGGGTGAACCGGTGGAGCATATCGATCGCGCGCTGGTCCGGGCGGGCTTTCCCGTCGGCCCGATTCAGCTGCTGGACGAGGTGGGCATCGACGTCGGCAGCAAGATCACGCCAGTGCTGCAGCAGGCTTACGGCGAGCGCTTCGCCGCGCCAGCCGCTTTTGAGGCGGTGCTGAAGGACGATCGCAAAGGGCGTAAAAACGGCAAAGGCTTCTACCTTTATGGCGGCGGTCGACGCGGCGGCAAAAAGCCGGATCCGGCAATCTACCCGCTGCTCGGCGTGCAGCCCGCAGTGAAGCTGAGCGAAGCGCAAATCGCCGAGCGCTGCATGATGATGATGCTGAACGAGGCGGCGCGCTGTCTCGACGAAGGCGTCATCCGCAGCGCGCGCGACGGCGACGTCGGCGCGGTATTCGGCATCGGCTTTCCGCCGTTTCTCGGCGGGCCGTTCCGCTATATGGATCAGCGCGGCGCAGCGGATATCGCGCAAACATTACGCGCCTTAATGCGCCAGTATGGCGACCGCTTTGCCCCGTGTGAGGCGCTGCTGGAGGCGGAACAGCATGAGAGGAAATTTTACATTTCCTGACCAAATGGAATATCCGCACCGATTCAGCGGGTTAGAAAAGCGCCGTCAGAGCAGGCGGCGCGGCACGATTCTGAGAAGCGCTTATTTAATAAACAACCGGTTGACTATACTCAAGTCATTGGGGTACAACACAGCGTTCATTCGCAGAATGAAGAGTCAGGCGCCTCCGCGTCGGGCGATATCGACAAACAACAGCGGTGCTTTATGCAAGTTTTTATCATGCGTCACGGCGATGCTGCTCTTGAAGCCGCCAGTGATTCGGTCCGACCTCTCACCCATTGCGGCTGTGATGAATCACGCCAGATGGCGAGCTGGCTGAACAGCCAGACGGTGGATGTAGAACGTGTGCTGGTCAGTCCCTACCTTCGTGCCCAGCAGACGCTGGCGACGGTACGCGAAGCGTTAAATCTGCCGGAAGGGCAGGAGATTTTGCCGGAGCTGACGCCTGGTGGCGATCCCGGGCTGGTGGCCTGCTATCTGCAGGCGCTGGGAAATCAGGGCGTGAAGTCGGCGATCGTGATTTCGCATCTGCCGCTGGTCGGCTATCTGGTTTCAGAACTCTGCCCGCAGGAAGCGCCGCCGATGTTCGCCACCTCCGCCATCGCCTGCGTCGATTTCGATCCCGCCAGCTGCGAAGGCAAGCTGTTGTGGCAGGTCAGCCCCTCTAAACTGGCGAAAGCCATATAACGCCCGCGGGCCGTGCAGACGGCCCATCCCTTCTCAAGGCAGCTCGGGCGGTTGCCACTCCTCGACCTCGATCAACACCAGCAGCGCCGCGTCGCCGCCGAACATTTTCGGTGCCTGATGGAACGCCATCACGTACGGATGCTGGGCCAGCCAGAGCGGCGTCTGCTGCTTGAGGATATGCTTGCCGTGGCCGGTCATGACGCTGGCGCAGAACAGATGTTCGCGACGACAGGCGGCAATCAGCGCGCCCAGCTCCTGTTTAGCCTGCTGCTGCGTTAAGCCGTGCAGGTCGAGGAAAATCTCCGGCGTATAGTCGCCGCGCCGCAGCTTTTTCAGCTCGTAGTGGCTGACGTCGGCGCGCACGTAGCGCGTCGCGCCTTCGGTCGCCAGCAGCGGCTGAAACTCGTCGGAAAAGTAGTGGCTGTTGTCCACCTGTTCGGAAATCAACCGCTTCAGCGGCAGCTCGCGGCTTTTCACCACCGGCTTATGCACCACGGTATCCTGCTTTATTTTGCGCGTGCCGCTCATTAGCTGGCGAAACAACGCTTTGTCGTCGTCGTTAAGAGATGTTTTTTTGCTCATTGCAGGCGAATCTTGTCTGATAAGGCTGGAAAACAGCGAATGGCGTTACCTTACCGCCCGATCCGCTAATTGTCAGCTTTTTCACCTTGCTGCGCTGAATTCTCCCCGGCTTCATGGCACACTATCGGCCGATTTAGCAATTGGGCCTGCGGAGGGCTACGTGGACAAAATTTTCGTCGATGAGGCAGTCAACGAACTGCACACCATTCAGGATATGTTGCGCTGGGCGGTCAGCCGTTTTTCCGCCGCCGGGATCTGGTACGGTCACGGCACCGACAATCCCTGGGACGAAGCGGTGCAACTGGTCCTGCCCACGCTCTGGCTGCCGCTGGATATTCCGGAAGATATGCGCAGCGCGCGCCTCACCGCCAGCGAGCGTCACCGCATCGTTGAGCGCGTCATCCGCCGCGTCAACGAGCGTATCCCGGTTGCCTACCTCACTAACAAAGCCTGGTTCTGCGGCCACGAGTTCTATGTCGACGAACGCGTGCTGGTGCCGCGCTCGCCGATCGGCGAGCTGATTGAAAACCGCTTCGCCGGGCTGGTGGCCGAGGCGCCGCGTCATATCCTCGACATGTGCACCGGCAGCGGCTGCATTGCTATCGCCTGCGCCTACGCCTTCCCCGAAGCGGAAGTGGACGCGGTGGATATCTCCTGGGACGCGCTGGCGGTCGCCGAGCAGAATATCGAGGATCACGGTTTGATCCATCATGTGACGCCGATCCGCGCCGATCTCTTCCGCGAACTGCCGCCGGTGAAATATGATCTGATCGTTTCCAATCCGCCCTACGTGGACGCGGAAGATATGGACGATCTGCCGAACGAATATCGCCACGAGCCGGAGCTCGGCCTGGCAGCGGGCAGCGATGGCCTGAAGCTGGTACGCCGTATTCTCGCCTGCGCGCCAAATTACCTGAGCGACGACGGCGTGCTGATCTGCGAAGTCGGCAACAGTATGGTGCATATGATCGATCAATATCCCGACGTGCCCTTTACCTGGCTGGAGTTCGACAACGGCGGCGACGGCGTCTTTATGCTGACGCGCCAGCAGATCGTCGACGCACAACATCACTTCTCTATTTATAAAGACTGAGCGAACGCTTCGTAACAAGGAATCACCATGGCCGGAAACAGCATCGGACAATTCTTTCGCGTAACCACTTTTGGCGAGTCGCACGGCATCGCGCTGGGCTGCATCGTTGACGGCGTGCCGCCGGGCATTCCGCTGACCGAAGCGGATATCCAGCACGATCTCGACCGCCGCCGTCCCGGCACCTCGCGCTATACCACCCAGCGTCGCGAGCCGGATCAGGTGAAAATTTTGTCCGGCGTTTTCGAGGGGGTCACCACCGGCACCTCGATCGGCCTGCTGATTGAAAATACCGACCAGCGTTCGCAGGATTATGGCGCGATTAAAGATCTCTTCCGTCCCGGCCACGCCGATTACACCTATGAGCAGAAGTATGGCCTGCGTGATTACCGCGGCGGCGGCCGCTCGTCGGCGCGTGAAACCGCGATGCGCGTCGCCGCGGGCGCGATTGCCAAAAAATACCTGCAGATGAAGCACGGCGTCGTGGTGCGCGGCTATCTGGCGCAGATCGGCGACGTGGCGTGCGAGCTGAAGGACTGGAGCATTGTTGAAGAGAACCCTTTCTTCTGTCCGGACGCCAGCAAGCTGGAGGCGCTGGACGAGCTGATGCGCGCCCTGAAAAAAGAGGGCGACTCCATCGGCGCCAAAGTCACGGTCGTGGCGGAAAACGTGCCGCCGGGCCTCGGCGAACCGGTTTTCGATCGTCTTGACGCCGATCTGGCGCATGCGCTGATGAGCATCAACGCGGTGAAAGGCGTTGAAATCGGCGACGGCTTTGCGGTGGTGAACCAGCGCGGCAGTCAGCATCGCGACGAGATCCGCGCCAGCGGCTTCCAGAGCAACCATGCCGGCGGCATCCTTGGCGGCATCAGCAGCGGCCAGACCATCAGCGCCAACCTGGCGATGAAGCCGACCTCCAGCATCACCGTGCCGGGCAACACCATCACCCGCAGCGGCGAAGAGGTGGAGATGATCACCAAAGGGCGGCACGATCCCTGCGTGGGCATTCGCGCTGTGCCGATCGCCGAAGCGATGATGGCGATCGTGTTGATGGATCATCTGCTGCGCCAGCGCGCGCAGAACGCAGACGTCAACAGCACCGTGCCGCGCTGGTGATGCCATGAAATCACTGCTTATTCTCGTGTCGGCGCTGCTCTTCAGCGCCTCAGGGCTGGCCGCGACGCCGTGGCAGCGTATTCAGCAGCCGATTCCGGGCAGCGCGCAGTCTATCGGCTCCTTCGCCAACGGTTGCATCGTCGGCGCGCAGGCGCTGCCGCTCAACGCGCCCGACTATCAGGTGATGCGCCAGGATCAGCGGCGCTATTTCGGCCATCCCGATCTCATCCTGTTTATTCAGCGTCTCAGCACCCAGGTGCATAACCTGCAGCTGGGCAACGTGCTGATTGGCGATATGGGCATGGCGGCGGGCGGGCGCTTCAGCAGCGGGCACGCCAGCCATCAGACCGGACTCGACGTCGATATCTGGCTGCAGCTGCCGAAAACTCGCTGGAGCGCGCAGCAGCTGCTGAAGCCGCAGCCGCTCGATCTGGTAACGGCGGATGACAAAAGCGTGGTGGCGCGTCACTGGCGGCCGGAGATCGACAGCCTGATTAAACTGGCGGCGAAAGACAACGATGTCACGCGTATCTTCGTCAATCCAGCGATTAAAAAGCAGCTTTGCGCTGACGCAGGCGCAGATCGCGACTGGCTGCGCAAGGTGCGTCCGTGGTTCGCGCATCGCGCGCATATGCATGTGCGTCTGCGCTGCCCGGCTAACAGCATCGGCTGTGAAGATCAGCCTGCACCGCCGCCGGGCGACGGCTGCGGCGCCGAGCTGGAGAGCTGGTTCCTGCCGAAGAAACCGGGCAGCGGTGCGCCGGTGAAGCGTGAGCCGCCGCCGCTGCCGCAGGCGTGTCAGGCGCTGCTGGATAAACATCTTTTATAAGGGATCTCCATGGAGTGGTTCGTCGTCAGCCCGATAGTGGTTGGGGTGCTGTTTCTGGTCGCCGTGCTGGCGGCGTTTATCGACTCTATCGCTGGCGGCGGCGGGCTGCTTACCGTGCCCGCGCTGCTGGCGGCCGGTTTCTCGCCCGCGCAGGCGCTGGCCACTAATAAGCTGCAGTCTGTGGGCGGCTCTTTCTCCGCCAGCCTCTACTTCATCCGCCGCGGCGCGGTGAGTCTGCGTGAACAGCGGCTCAATATCGCCATGACCTTTATCGGCGCAGTGCTGGGCACCATTCTGATCCAGCACCTGAACGCTGATGCGTTGCGCCAGGTGCTGCCGCTGCTGCTGATCGCCATCGGCCTGTGGTTTCTGCTGATGCCGCGCCTCGGCGAAGAAGATCGCGCGCGTCGCCTTTACGGGCTGCCGTATGCGCTGGTGGGCGGCGGCTGCGTCGGCTTTTACGACGGCTTCTTCGGCCCGGGCGCCGGATCCTTCTACGCGCTTGCCTTTGTCACGCTCTGCGGTTTTAACCTCGCCAAAGCCACCGCGCATGCCAAAATTCTGAATTTCACCTCGAATTTCGCCAGCCTGCTGTTCTTTATGTTCGGCGGCAAAGTGATCTGGGGAACCGGCTTTATTATGCTGCTCGGCGCCTTCTGCGGCGCGCGGCTTGGGGCGCGGCTGGTGCTGAGCCGCGGACAGAAACTGATCCGCCCGATGGTGGTGATTGTTTCTGCGGTAATGAGCGCGAAGCTGCTGTGGGACGCTCACGGCAGCGCGCTGCTGGCGTGGATCGCCGCGCTGTAATACATTCATTCTCGGCGCCGCGATAATGACGCCGTTTTTACGATGACACCATGAACACGACGCACCATTACGAACAACTGATTACGATTTTCGATAGCTGCTTTCGCGATGAGTTTCAGACCCGTCTAATTAAAGGCGACGACGAACCCATCTATCTTCCGGCAGACGAGAGTTCGCCGTGGCACCGCGTCGTGTTCGCCCACGGCTTTTACGCCAGCGCGCTGCACGAGATTTCTCACTGGTGCATCGCCGGTGAGGCGCGGCGCAAGCTGGTGGATTTCGGCTACTGGTACTGTCCGGATGGCCGCGACGCTCAGACGCAAAATCAGTTCGAGTCCGTGGAGATTAAGCCGCAGGCGCTGGAGTGGATGTTCTGCGTTGCAGCGGGCTTCCCGTTCAACGTCAGCTGTGACAATCTCGACGGAGATTGTGAGCCGGATCGCGTCGCGTTTCAGCGCAAGGTCCATGCTCAGGTCATGTCTTATCTGGATAACGGCATTCCTGCGCGGCCCGCGCGTTTTATTGCCGCTCTGGCGGACTTTTATGGCACGCCTGCACTGACGTCAGCACAGTTTCCCTGGCCAGACGATCTGTGATGAGTGCAGACAATATTAAAGAGGAATTGAGATGATCGCAGAATTTGAAGCGCGTATTCTGGCCCTGATCGATGATATGGTCGATCACGCCAGCGATGACGAGCTGTTCGCCAGCGGCTATCTGCGCGGTCACCTGACCCTCGCGGTCGCGGAAATCGAACAGTCGGGCGAGCATACGCCGGAAGCGTTGCAAATCCAGGTCGCCAACAGCCTGCAAAACGCCATTGCCGCCGGCGAGCTCTCGCCGCGCGACCAGGTGCTGGTGGTGGGCATGTGGGACAACCTGTTCCTGCAGGCGCGTCAGACCGCCTGACCCATTGGGGCGGCGGTGCCGCCCCAATGCTATTTCCCCGCTTTTTTTCCTTTCAGCAGCTTTCTCACCCAGTAGCGGTTCGGGCTGAGCGCGGCCAGCGTGGCGCTATCCAGCGGCTGCGGTTCGCCGCTCATCTGCGCCGCCAGCGTTTCAGCGGCGAGCGGCGCGCTGCATAGCCCGCGCGAGCCGAGCGCACCCAGTACGAACAAACCCGCGTGATGCGGCGCCTCGGCGATAGCTTCGCCGCGCGCACGCTGGCCGGCAAGATCCTGAAAGCGTGTCAGCGTCGCCTCATAGTCAGGCAGCGCGCCCGCCATCGGCAGATGGTCGCGCGTGGCGCAGCGCACGCCGATGCGCGCGTCACCCGCGCTGACGTCTACTTTTTCCGCCCAGCGGCGACCCGGCAGCGAGTGGATCAGCCGCGCGCGGTTCTGCTGCTGATCCTCTTCGCGCCAGGCGGTAGAGGTATCGCCGCGATGGTAGCTGGCACCGATGCAGTGCGTGCCGAACTGCGGGCTGACCGGCGTGAGATAGCCGTCGTAGCAGAGCACGGTTTGCAGCGCATCAAGGCCGGGCGTGCTGGGCACGTGGCTCACCTGACCGGAAACCGGATAGGTCGGTAGCTGCGCGCTTTGCGGCAGGGCGCTGAGCGCATGGCCGGTCGCCAGCGTCACGTTTTGATGCGTCGCTGTTTTGCCGTCGGCGAAGCGCAGCGTCCAGCCCTGTTCCGCCGGGGCGAGCTGCGTCAGGCGATGCAGCCAGTGGATACGCAGCCCCTGCGTTTCGCCGTGCGCCAGCAGGGCGGCGGTGAGTTCAGCCGGCGAAAGCCAGCCGCCGAGCGGATAGAAAATACCGCCGACGCCGAGATCGACCTGCGCCAGCGCCTCCGCCTCTTCAGGCGTGACGCCGCGTGCGATCGCCTCCGGCAGCGCCATCGTCAGCATCTGCGCGATTTTGTCAGCGCTTTTCTCATCCCAGCCGAGCTGCAGCACGCCGCTCCAGCAGTGCTCATAGCTCACCGGCGCCGCATCATAGAGCCGGCGCGCAAAGCTAAAGGCGGCAGGAAAAAAGCGCGCCAGCGCCGGATCGTGCTGGTTCAGCAGCGGATAGAGCGCGCCCTGGCGGTTGCCCGACGCGCCCAGCGCAGCCGCCTCGTCGGCGCAGTAGAGCGTGACGCGCCAGCCGCGGCGCAGCAGGGCGAGCGCCAGCACCGCGCTCGCCACGCCTCCGCCGATAATCGCCGTCTCTTTTTCCCGCGCGGCGGGCCGTGCGAACCAGGGCTGCGCGGCAGGCAGCTCCGGCGCGTGCGTCAGGGTGCCGCACAGCATCTCGCGCTTAGGGCCGAACCCTTTGCGGCGTTTGACCTCAAAACCAGCCTCCTGTAGTCCGCGGCGCACGAAACCGGCGGCGGTGAAGGTGGCGAAGGTGCCGCCGGGCCGGGCCAGCTTCGCCATGGCGCTGAAGAGGCGCGGCGTCCACATGTCGGGATTTTTCGCCGGCGCGAAACCGTCGAGAAACCAGGCGTCTACCTGGCGATGCAGGCTGTCATCAAAAGTTTCTATAAGGGTATTAATATCGCCGAGCCAGAGATCGAGCGTCACGCGGCCGCCGTCGAACAGCAGTCGCTGGCAGCCGGGCAGGGCGATCGGCCACTGTCGCTGCAGCTGCTCGGCCCAGGGCTGAAGCGCCGGCCAGCGCTGATGCGCCGCCGTTAAGTCAGCCTGCGTCAGGGGAAATTTTTCCACGCTGATAAAGTGCAGCCGCCGCAGCGCGGCGTCGGGATGCGCCTGCTGGAAGGCGTCGAACGCCTGCCACAGCATGAGAAAATTAAGCCCGGTGCCGAAGCCGCTCTCCGCCGCGATAAAGAGATCGCGCGGATGACGCACGAAGCGATCGGGCAGATCGTTGCCGCCGAGAAACACGTAGCGCGTCTCTTCCAGACCGTTGTCATTGGAAAAATAGACGTCGTCAAAGGCTCGGGAAACAGGTGTACCCTGTTCATTCCAGCTTAGCTGGGCATGTTCAACCGGGGATAATTTCACGGCAAAGGCTCATTTTTCAGGCAGTGGCGCGATTTTAGCGACCAGGGTCACATGACGCAAATTTACAAAAGGAAATGGCTGATCGGACTTGTTCGGCGTACAAGTGTAAGCTAGAGTGCACGTCAATCCAAAAAGAAGTGGAATGAGGACAACTGAATGAAACGTGCAGTGATTACTGGCCTGGGGATTGTTTCCAGCATTGGTAATAACCAGCAGGAAGTGCTCGCTTCTCTGCGTGAAGGCCGTTCCGGCATTACCTTCTCCCAGGAGATGAAGGATTCCGGCATGCGTAGTCACGTCTGGGGTAACGTCAAACTGGATACCACCGGCCTTATCGATCGCAAAATTGTGCGTTTTATGAGTGATGCGTCCATCTATGCCTACCTCTCCATGGAAGAAGCGATCAAAGATTCCGGTCTGACCGACGAACAGTATCAGAGCAACCCGCGCGTGGGTCTGATCGCCGGCTCCGGCGGCGGTTCACCGCGCTTCCAGGTGTTCGGCGCTGACGCGATGCGCAGCCCGCGCGGCCTGAAAGCGGTTGGCCCCTACGTCGTGACTAAAGCGATGGCGTCCGGCGTTTCTGCCTGCCTCGCCACGCCGTTTAAAATCCACGGCGTAAACTACTCTATCAGCTCCGCCTGTGCGACCTCCGCGCACTGTATCGGCAATGCGGTCGAGCAGATACAGCTGGGCAAACAGGACATCGTCTTTGCCGGCGGCGGCGAAGAGCTGTGCTGGGAAATGGCGTGCGAGTTCGACGCCATGGGCGCGCTCTCCACCAAATATAACGACGCGCCGGAAAAAGCGTCTCGCACCTATGACAGCGAGCGCGACGGCTTTGTTATCGCCGGCGGCGGCGGCATGGTGGTCGTGGAAGAGCTGGAGCACGCGCTGGCGCGCGGCGCGCACATCTACGCTGAGATCGTCGGCTACGGCGCGACCTCTGACGGCGCGGACATGGTCGCGCCATCGGGCGAAGGCGCGGTGCGCTGCATGAAGATGGCGATGCACGGCGTAGATACGCCAATCGACTATCTCAACAGCCACGGCACCTCTACGCCGGTCGGCGACGTGAAAGAGCTGGGCGCTATCCGTGAAGTTTTCGGCGACAACACCCCGGCTATCTCCGCCACCAAAGCGATGACCGGCCACTCGCTGGGCGCGGCGGGCGTGCAGGAAGCGATCTACACCCTGCTGATGCTGGAGCACGGCTTTATCGCGCCGAGCATCAACATCGAGACGCCGGACCCGGCGGCGGAAGGCATGAACATCGTCACTAAACCGACGGAAAAAGCGCTGACCACCGTGATGTCCAACAGCTTCGGCTTCGGCGGCACCAACGCCACTCTGACGATGCGTAAGTTTCAGGCGTAATCGCTAAAAATGTTTTATAAAGGGCCGGTCTGACCGGCCCTTTTTCTTTTTGTGGACCGGGTGCAGACGCGTTTGACATCAGGGAGCTACGTCCGTTATGACCACCACCGCAACTGAACCGCAGACCGCGTCTACCTTGCCGCTGGCCTGCTCCTCGCTGGCCGTTTTTATTACCTATCTAACCGCCGGGCTGGCGCTGCCGGTTATTCCGCTCTATGTGCATCAGGAACTGGGCATGAATAACGTGATGGTCGGCGTCGCGGTGGGCATGCAGTTTTTCGCCACCCTGCTGACGCGCGGCTTTGCCGGTCGTCGCGCCGATCGGCACGGGGCGAAGCGCACCACTCAGCAGGGGATGCTGGCGATTATGCTGGTGGGCGTCGCTTACCTCGCCGCCGCGCTGCTGCCGGCGCCGACGCTGATTAAATTCGCGCTGCTGGCGCTGGGGCGTCTACTGCTCGGCTTTGGCGAAAGCCTGCTGCTTACCGGCAACCTGACGTGGGGGCTGGGGCTGGTGGGCGCGAAGCGATCCGGGCTGGTGATGTCGTGGAACGGCATGGCGATCTACGGCGCGCTGGCGGCCGGCGCGCCGCTCGGTCTGCTGCTGCATCAGCACGGCGGCTTTGCGCTGCTGAGCGCGGTGGCCACGGCGCTGCCGCTGGTGGCGCTGGCGCTCAACAGCGCCATCCGTCCGGTGCCGGTGGTGGGCGGCGAGCGGCCGTCGCTGGTCAGCGTGATCCGCACCATTTTCCAGCCGGGCCTCGCGCTGGCGCTTCAGGGCGTCGGCTTTGCGGTGATCGGCACCTTCACCTCGCTCTACTTCGCCGCGCAGCAGTGGGGCAACGCGGGCTTTACCCTGACGGCGTTCGGCGTCGCCTTTGTGCTGGTGCGTCTGCTGTTCGGCGGCACGCCGGATCGGCACGGCGGCATCCGCGTCGCGCTGATTTCGCTGCTGGTGGAGGCAGCGGGTCTGCTGCTATTGGCATTCGCCACTGAAGGCTGGATAGCGCTTATCGGCGCGGCGCTGACCGGTTGCGGCTGTTCGCTTATTTTCCCGGCGCTGGGCGTGGAGGTGGTGAAGCGCGTTTCGCCGCAGGTGCGCGGCACGGCGCTGGGCGGTTTTTCCGCTTTTCAGGATGTCGCCTACGGCGCCAGCGGGCCGATTGCCGGACTGCTGGCCACCGCGCTTGGCTACGGCTCCGTCTATGTGGCCGGCGCCTGCTGCGCGCTGCTGGGCATCGTCATTACCTGGCGTTTTTCCCGCCGCGCCTGAAGCGCGCGGCGGCTCACTCAGATCACCAGCCAGAGCAGCAAGAGGATGACGATCAGCGCCGCGGCGACGCCCAGCATCGGGCGCTGCGCCAGCGGCTGGGGCAGCACGGCGATAAAAGGCGCCCAGATGGGCTGCGGGCGCAGCGCGCTGTCGGCCAGCGGCTGTTCCTGATGCCTTTCGGCGCGGCGCGCAAAAAGATGATTGAGCAGATCCTGGGTCTGCGCCGGCGTCAGCATCGTCTGCGGCGTCGCCTGGAAACGCTGCAGGCTGTAATCCTCCAGCTGCTGGCGTTCGTTGCTATCGAGCGGCTGCTTCAGCGAGGCCTCCAGCACCTGCAGCGTCGGCGCGCTGTGCTGGCTCAGCGTCTGACGCACCTGCAAATATTGCGTCAAAAGCGGGAAGTGGCGCGACGGAATGGGATCGCCGCTGGTGAGGTTGACCAGCTTCAGCGCCGAAGCCCAGATTTTGCCGGTGGGCTCGCCGGTAGCGGCGGCCAGCCGGGCGATCTGCTGGTTCAGCGTCTGGTGCTCGGCGGGCAGCAGCGTGCGGTCGGTGGTGCGCGACTGCTGCGGCTGCGGGATCGCCATCTGGCCGTTCTGCAGCATGGTCAGCACCTGACGCAGCTGATCCTGCGACAGCGAACTCAGCACCGTCTGGCCGAACTGCTGACGAATAAAATCGCTTACCGCCTGACGGTTATTGCCCTTCGGCAGCAGGTCGGTGAGCTGGGTCAGCAGCTGACGCGTGGCGCGTCCGGTCTCCGCCTGCGTCAGACGGCTATTGAGATACTGCTCCGCCGCCGGAAAATGGCGCGACTGCAGCTCCGCTTCGCTTTTTACCCCCACTTCGCGCTGCACGCCCGCCCAGAGTTCAGGCGCTTTTAAGTTGCTGAAGGAGATAATGCGCACGATCAGGCGTTCCAGCGTGGTGCGCTGGGCCGGTGAGAGTGGCTGATCGCCAGGCGTCGCGCCGGGACGGGCCGCGCCGGTTGACGGCGTGACAGAGGAACGATCGCCCATCGGCGCACCGGGGCCGCTAAGAGGTTGCATGGCGGAATCCTTGAAAACAAGACAGCGTGGGGTGCGCCGGAAAAAAGATGCGCCATGATAGCAAAAGCCCCCGGGAAATCCCACGGGGGCCTGTGTTTATTCAGCCGGGCGTCGGTTCCGCCTTAGGACGCCTGAGCGGAGTCTTCAGGCGCTGAGCAAGGATCACGCCCACCAGCGTCATGGCGCCGCCGATCCAGTGATAAGCGCGCAGTTGCTCATGCAGAAACAGCACCGCGATAACGGCGGTAAAGGCCGGAACGAAATTCATAAAAATGCTGGTGGTGCTGGCGCCCAGGCGCTGCACGCCGAGGATCCACAGAAAGGGCGCGATGATCGATGCGAACAGCCCGGCGAACAGCACCAGCGGAATATTGCGCGCATTTAGCGCGACGTCGGGCGCGTGCAGGAAGCCTGGCAGCAGCAGCAGTACGCCGAAAAAGACCTGCACGTAGAGGCTCTGCCAGGTCGGCAGCGGGATCGCCCAGCGTTTGGTCAGCACGCCGTAGAGCGCGTAGGAGGTTGAGGCGGCGAGCATCATCAGCTCGCCGCTGCCGAGACGCTGGTGCAGCAGTTGGGCAGGATGACCTTCGCTTACCAGCCAGACCAGGCCCGCGAACGACAGCACGCCGCCGATAAGAATGCCGCGCGTCGGCGCCAGCCGCAGCACCACCAGACTCAGCAGAATGGTCAGCAGCGGAATGGTGGCGCCGAGAATGCCCATCATCACCGCCGAGACGCTGTGCGCCGCGTAGTAGGCCAGGCTCTGATAGAGCACCATGCCGAGCAGGCCGAGGATCAGCAGGCGTCCCAGGCTGGCGCGGATAGCGTGGCGATGCCGCCACGCGCCCGGCAGCGCGAAGGGCGTGAGCACCACCAGCGCCAGCAGCCAGCGGTAAAACGAAATAGCGGCGGGATCGATGCTGCCGGCGGAGAGCTTGCTGACGATGGTATTCACCGACCAGATCAGCACCGCCAGCAGCGGAAAAAGTAAGTTCATGGTCTTCTCCTGCGGATGTATACGGCTAGTTTACTTTTGACCGCTTTCAAGGAGATAGTTAAAAGCAGACAAAAAACGTTGCTGACCGGACAGAATGAATTTACAGATTGAATACCAGCCGCCCGAAGATGCGCTGCGGCTTCGCTATTTTATGCGCTATGAACAAACCAACGCGAAAACTGAATATCTGCCGCACGCCCACGAATGGGGACAGGTGATCTTCGTGACGCGTCACGTGCTGGAGATGAACGTCGAGGGCGAACGGCTGCTGACGCCCGCCAGTATCCCCATCTGGATCCCGCCGCGACGGCGGCACGCCAGCTACAACCATCAGCAGGCGCAGTTCCGCACCTTTAATCTCGCCGCCGCGCTGTGCGACGGCCTGCCGCAGCAGGCGTGCCTGCTGAACGTCGACGCCATCGTGCATGCGATTATGGACGAGTTCGCGCGCCTCGGCCTCGAACAGCCAGAGAGCGCGGAGCAGTGGCGGCTGTGCGAGGTGCTGCGCGATCGGCTGCGGCTGGCGCCGGTGCAGGAGAGCTATTTGCCAGGGTCGCAGGATAAGTTTCTCGCGCCGGTGCTGCACGCGCTGGAGGCGCATCCCGGCGACAACACCACGCTGGCGGAGTGGGCGGCGCGGGTCTTTACCACCGAACGCACCCTGGCGCGCCGCTGTCGTCAGGAACTGCATATGTCTTTCGGCGAATGGCGGCAGCGGCTGCGTTTTTTGCACGCTGTCGCGCAGCTGGGGCAGGGCAAAAGCGTGCAGGCGATTGCGCACGATCTCGGCTATAGCTCGGCGTCGGCGCTGATCGTAATGTTCCAGCAGCAGGCGGGCACCACGCCGGATCGCTACCGCGCACGCCTGGGTTAACAGGCGCGTTTGTGCCACAATAACGCATCTCAATAACGCAACCAGCAGGAAAGCCGTGGTGAAGATTCTTGTCGATGAAAATATGCCTTATGCGCGTGAACTGTTCAGCCGTACCGGCAAGGTGCTGGCGGTGCCGGGTCGTCCGCTGCCGCAGCAGGAGCTGGAGGATGCCGACGGCCTGATGGTGCGCTCGGTGACGCAGGTAAATGAAGCGCTGCTGGCGGGCAAGCCGGTGAGGTTCGTCGGCACCGCTACGGCGGGCACCGACCATATCGATGAAGACTGGCTGCGTCAGGCGGGCATCGCCTTCTCCGCCGCGCCGGGCTGCAACGCTATCGCGGTGGTGGAGTATGTCTTCTCCGCGCTGCTGCTGCTGGCGGAGCGCGACGGCTTTGCGCTGCGCGACCGTACCGTCGGCATCGTTGGCGTCGGTAATGTTGGCGGTCGACTGCAAAAACGGCTGGAAGCCTGGGGCGTGAAAACCCTGCTGTGCGATCCGCCGCGCGCCGATCGCGGCGACGCAGGCGACTTCCGCTCGCTCGACGCGCTGGTGGCGGAGGCGGATATCCTGACCTTCCATACGCCGCTGTTCAAAGAGGGCCCCTATAAAAGCTGGCATCTCGCTGATGCGGCGCTGCTGATGGCGCTGAAGCCCAACGCCATTCTGATCAACGCCTGCCGCGGGCCGGTGGTGGATAACGCCGCGCTGCTGGAGGTGCTGAAGATGCGCGCCGATCTCAGCGTAGTGCTCGACGTCTGGGAGCCGGAACCCGCGCTGTCGCTCGAGCTGCTGGATCGCGTGGATATCGGCACCGCCCATATTGCTGGCTATACGCTGGAGGGCAAAGCGCGCGGCACCACCCAGGTATTCGAAGCCTGGTGCGACTTCCTCGGCCAGCCGCAGCAGGTGCCGCTCAGCGAGCTGCTGCCGACGCCGGAATTCAGCAGCGTCACGCTCAACGGCCCGCTCGATCAGGCAACGCTGAAACGTCTGGCGCATCTGGTGTATGATGTGCGCCGCGACGACGCACCGCTGCGTAAAGTAGCGGCGAAACCCGGCGAATTCGACCGCCTGCGCAAAACCTATCAGGAGCGCCGCGAGTGGTCATCGCTGGAGGTGATCTGCAACGACGCAGAAACCGCCAGCCTGTTGAACGCCCTGGGTTTTTGCGCGCGTCTCAACAACAGCTAAATTAATCTTCTCGCCGCGCCGGACGCGGCGGGGGATAATTCCGAAACCTGGGCGGTGAATATCACCGCCTTCTGTTTTTATGTCATTGTCTGGAGTAAACCAACATGTCTGACGGCTGGAATATTGCGCTACTTGGCGCGACAGGCGCAGTAGGGAACGCTGTACTGGAACTGCTGGCGGAACGCCAGTTCCCGGTTGGTGAATTGTATCTGCTGGCGAGCGAAAACAGCGCCGGCGAAACGCTGCGTTTTGATGGGCGCTCGCTGCGCGTCGAAAACGCGGCCGATTTCGACTGGTCGCAGGCGCAGCTGGCCTTTTTCGTCGCCGGACGCGACGCCTCGGCGCGCTATGCCGATGAGGCCGCCAGCGCCGGTTGTCTGGTGATCGACAGCAGCGACTGCTTCGCGCTGTCGCCGGATGTGCCGCTGGTGGTGCCGGACGTTAACCCGCAGGTGCTGGCGGACTACCGCAACCGCAACCTGGTGAGCGTCGCCGACAGCCTGACCAGTCAGCTGCTCAGCGCCATCAAGCCGCTGGTTGACGCGGCGGGCCTGGGCCGTTTGCAGGTCACGAACCTGCTCTCCGTCTCCAGCCACGGCAAAAGCGCGGTCGACGGCCTGGCGGGCGAGAGCGCGCGACTGCTTAACGGCGTGCCGGCGGAAGAGCACTTTTTCGGCCGTCAGCTGGCGTTTAACCTGCTGCCGCAGCTGGCCGACGCGGAGGGCAGCGTCGCCAGCGAGCGTCGCCTGGTCGAGCAGGTGCGTAAGGTGCTGCAGGATGACGGGCTGCCGATCGCGGTCACCAGCGTGCAGGCGCCGGTGTTTTACGGCAACGCGCAGATCGTGCACCTGGAGAGCCTGCGTCCGCTGTCAGCGGACGAGGCGCGCGCCGAGCTGGCGCAGGCGGCCGATATCAATCTGAGCGACGAAGAGAGCTATCCGACGCAGGTCGGCGACGCCTCCGGCAATGAACAGCTCAGCATCGGCTGCGTGCGTAACGACTACGGCATTCCTGAACTGCTGCAGTTCTGGTCGGTGGCGGACAACATTCGCTTCGGCGGCGCGCTGATGGCGGTGAAAACGGCTGAGAAGCTGGTGCAGGAGTATCTCTGGTAATGTCGGAAGGTCAGACCTATAAGCTGGCGCTGGGCGTCGAGTATGACGGCAGCCGCTACTACGGCTGGCAGCGCCAGCAGGAAGTGCGCAGCGTGCAGGAGAAGCTTGAAAAAGCGCTGTCGAAGGTGGCGAATCATCCGGTAAGCGTGTTCTGCGCCGGGCGCACCGACGCCGGCGTGCACGGCACCGGTCAGGTGGTGCACTTCGAAACCACTTCGCAGCGCGCCGACGGCGCCTGGACGCTGGGCGTTAACGCCAACCTGCCGGAGGATATCGCGGTGCGCTGGGTAAAAGCGGTGCCGGACGACTTCCACGCGCGCTTCAGCGCGACGGCGCGGCGCTACCGCTACCTGATCTACAACCAGCGGCTGCGTCCGGCGATCCTGGGTCGCGGCGTCACCCATTTTTATCATCCGCTGGATGCCGGGAAGATGCACCGCGCCGGGCAGTGTCTGCTGGGCGAAAACGATTTTACCTCGTTCCGCGCCGTGCAGTGCCAGTCGCGCACGCCGTGGCGCAACGTGATGCACCTGAACGTCACGCGTCAGGGTGCGTTCGTTATCGTCGATATCAAGGCCAACGCCTTTGTGCATCACATGGTGCGCAATATCGTCGGCAGCCTGATGGAGATCGGCTGCGGCAATCAGCCGGAGGAGTGGATGGCGACGCTGCTGGCGGCGAAAGATCGCACCCTGGCGGCGGCGACGGCCAGAGCGGAAGGACTCTATTTAGTGGCGGTGGATTATCCGTCGCATTTTGCGTTACCCGAACCGCCAATGGGGCCGTTGTTCCTGGTGGATTAATTTAGCAGGTCATTTCAGAGAGGCGTTATGGAGTTCGTCCATTTTTTGGTTGATTTTATTCTGCATATTGATGTGCATCTGGCCGAGCTGGTTGCGCAGTACGGCATCTGGATTTACGCCATTCTGTTCCTGATCCTGTTTTGTGAAACCGGCCTGGTGGTCACGCCTTTCCTGCCGGGCGACTCGCTGCTGTTCGTAGCGGGCGCGCTGGCGGCGCTGCCGGGCAACGACCTCAATGTCCACCTGATGGCGGCGCTGCTGGTGGTGGCCGCCGTGCTGGGCGACGCGGTGAACTACACCATCGGCCGTCTGTTCGGCGAGCGCCTGTTCAGCAACCCGAACTCGCGCATCTTCCGCCGCAGCTATCTCGATAAAACCCATGCCTTTTACGATCGCCACGGCGGCAAAACCATCATCCTGGCGCGTTTCGTGCCGATTGTGCGCACCTTTGCGCCTTTCGTCGCCGGCATGGGGCATATGTCCTATCGCCATTTCGCCCTGTTTAACGTCGCCGGCGCGCTGGCGTGGGTGCTGCTGTTCTCCTACGCGGGCTATCTGTTCGGCGACCTGCCGGTGGTGCAGGAGAACCTTAAGCTGCTGATCGTGGGGATCATTGTGGTGTCGGTGCTGCCCGGCGTGATTGAAGTGTGGCGTCACCGCCGCCAGGCGAAACAGGGTAAACAGCCGTAACGGGTTCGGTCGCGCCGCGGTTAGACCAGATTTTTATCCACAGTCGGAATGGGTTGTGGTTTAATGAGCGACATTTCATGTCTGCTGAAGCGGTTTTCAGCGGCAAATAAGATGACTGGACCAGGTCAGTTTTAAACAAAAAGGTCTTCAATGAGCTGGATTGAACGCATTCTTAATAAAAGCAACGTTACGCCTGCACGCCGTGCCAGCATCCCGGAAGGGGTCTGGACCAAGTGCGACAGCTGCGGTCAGGTTCTGTACCGCGCCGAGCTGGAGCGTAATCTTGAGGTCTGCCCGAAGTGCGACCATCACATGCGCATGCACGCCCGCGAGCGCCTCAACAGCCTGCTCGATCAGGGCACGCAGACCGAGCTGGGCAGCGAGCTGGAGCCGAAGGATATCCTGAAATTCCGCGACTCCAAGAAGTATAAGGATCGCCTTGCCGCCGCGCAGAAAGAGACAGAAGAGAAAGACGCGCTGATCGTGATGAAAGGTCAGCTGCACGGTATGCCGATTGTGGCCGCCGCGTTCGAGTTCGCCTTTATGGGCGGCTCGATGGGCTCGGTGGTCGGCGCGCGCTTCGTGCGTGCGGTCGAGCAGGCGCTGGAAGACAACTGTCCGCTGATCTGCTTCTCCGCCAGCGGCGGCGCACGTATGCAGGAAGCGCTGATGTCGCTGATGCAGATGGCGAAAACCAGCGCCGCGCTGGCCAAAATGCAGGAGCGCGGTCTGCCCTATATTTCGGTGCTGACCGACCCGACCATGGGCGGCGTTTCCGCCAGCTTCGCGATGCTGGGCGACCTTAACGTCGCTGAGCCGAAGGCGCTTATCGGCTTTGCCGGTCCGCGCGTGATCGAGCAGACCGTACGCGAAAAACTGCCGCCGGGCTTCCAGCGCAGCGAGTTCCTGATTGAGAAGGGCGCGATCGACATGATCATTCGCCGCCCGGAAATGCGTTATAAACTGGCGAGCCTGCTGGCGAAGATGATGAATCTTCCCGCGCCGCTGCACGATGGCGAACCGACCGCGCCTGCGGAAGAGCCGGAAAGCAACGAGGCCTGACAGGAGAGAGAGGCGCGCGCGCCGCGCCTTTCACCAATGCACCGTCGAACCGGCTGAACCGGGTCAAAATCTGTTAAACGGGACATATGGACACTCTTCACCTTCCTCAAGCCACGTCGCCTTTGGCCACGTGGCTTTACTATCTTGAGCATCTGCACACGCAGACCATCGAGCTGGGCCTGGATCGCATTCGCTGCGTCGCGCAGCGCCTCGACCTGTTAAAACCCGCGCCCTTCGTCTTCACCGTCGCCGGCACCAACGGCAAAGGCACCACCTGCCGTACGCTCGAAACGCTGCTGATGGCGGCGGGCTACCGCGTCGGCGTCTACAGCTCGCCGCATCTGGTGCGCTATACCGAACGCGTGCGCGTGCAGGGCGAAGAGCTTGACGCCGCGCTGCATACCGCCAGCTTTGCGAAAATCGAAGCGGGACGCGGCGACGTTTCCCTGACCTATTTTGAATTCGGCACGCTCTCCGCGCTGAACCTGTTTCAACAGGCGCAGCTCGATGTGGCGATCCTCGAAGTCGGGCTGGGCGGCCGCCTGGACGCCACCAATATCGTCGACGCCGACGTAGCGGTGGTGACCAGCATCGCGCTGGATCATACCGACTGGCTCGGCCCCGATCGTGAAAGCATCGGCCGCGAGAAAGCGGGCGTGTTTCGCGGCGGCAAACCTGCGGTGGTCGGCGAGCCGGATATGCCCGCCAGCATCGCCGCCGTCGCGGCGGAGAAGGGCGCATTGCTGTTACAGCGCGACCGCGACTGGCGCTATAGCCAGCAGCCGGAAAGCTGGGCCTACCGCGACGCGCAGGGCGAGCTGAATGACCTGCCGCTGCCGCAGGTGCCGCTGCCCAATGCGGCCACGGCGCTGGCGGCGCTGCGCGCCTCCGGCCTGAAGGTCAGCGAAGCGATTATCCGCAATACCCTGCCGCTGGCGATCCTGCCCGGCCGTTTTCAGACGGTCAGCGAATCGCCGCGCGTTATCCTCGACGTGGCGCATAACCCCCATGCGGCGAGCTATCTGGCATCGCGTCTGGCGCAGCTGCCGAAACGTGGCCGGGTGCACGCGGTGGTGGGGATGCTGCATGATAAAGATATCGCCGGCACCCTGGCGGCGCTGGCGCCGCAAATCGATAGCTGGTACTGCGCGCCGCTTGACGGACCGCGCGGCGCCACCGCCGATGAGCTGATGGCGCATCTGCCTCGCGACGCGGCGACCGCCTTTGCCGACGTGGAGAGCGCCTGGCAGGCGGCGCGCGGCCAGGCCGAGGCGCAGGACATCGTGCTGGTATGTGGATCTTTCCATACCGTGGCGCAGGTCATGGAATCGACAGAGACGGAGAAAGGTCGTGGCAAGTAAGTTTCAGAACCGCCTGGTCGGCACCATTATTCTGGTGGCGGTCGGCGTGATTGTGCTGCCGGGCCTGCTGGACGGCAAAAAGAAGCACTATAAAGAGGAGTTCGCGGCGATCCCGCTGGTGCCGAAGCCGGACGACCAGCAGGATAGCGAGATGGTGCCGCCGGTGACGCAGCCGCTACCGTCGCAGCCGCCGCAGGGCGCGGGCAGCGCGGTAAGCAGCGGCAACAGCGCCGCCGGGAATCCTGTCGCCGAGCAGGGCAACGCCACGCCGCAGAGCGAAAGCGAACCCAGCGTGGTGACGCCGCCGCCGGTGCATCAGAATACGCCGGCGAAACCGCGTCAGGTTGAGCAGCCGAAAACCCGGCCGGCGGAAACGCCGAAAGCGAAACCGGTCGAGCAGCCGAAAGCGCAGCCCAGGCCGGTCGAGCAGCCGAAGCCGGTGGAATCTAAGCCAGTGGAAACTAAGCAGAGCGAGCCGGCGAAGACGGTGGAAACGCCGAAGGCCGCAGAGCAGAGCGCGCCTGCCGGTCAGGCTTACGTGGTGCAGCTCGGCGCGCTGAAAAATGCGGCCAAGGTGAGCGAAATCGTTGCCAAACTGCGCTTGTCGGGCTATCGCGCCTTTACCGTGCCGTCGACGCCGGTGCAGGGACAAATCACCCGTATCTATGTCGGTCCGGACGCCTCGAAAGCCAAACTGCAGAGTTCGCTTTCAGAGCTGCAGAGCGTCTCTGGCCTTGGCGGCGTGGTGAAGCCCTATAGCGCGCGCTAAAGCATCGATTGGCGCCGCCTATGGCATAAAAAGGCGGCGCCGCACGCAGTGTTAAAGTCGCGCGGCGCAATATAAATAGTTTAGATTCAACGTCTTGAGCAGTTGAATCTCCAGAGGGCGAGGAAAGTTTTTTTCATCGCCCTTTTTATGGAAGGTGAAAAGGAAAAGCGCTACGCAAACGTTTTCTTTTTCTGTTAGAATGCGCCCCGAACTGGATGCAGGGGTGCAGACGCACTGGCGCTGGAAGAGTTCATGATCTGGATTGATTACGTCATTATTGCGGTAGTTGGTTTTTCGGCTCTGGTCAGCCTGATTCGCGGGTTTGTCCGGGAAGCCTTATCTCTCGTTACCTGGGGATGCGCGTTTTTTGTCGCCAGTCATTACTACGCCTACCTTGCAGTCTGGTTTACAGGTTTTGACGACGAACTGGTGCGTAACGGTATCGCCATCGCGGTGCTGTTCGTCGCGACGCTGATTGTCGGCGCGATAGTCAACTATGTGATCGGCTCGCTGGTTGAAAAGACCGGCCTGTCGGGAACCGACAGGGTGTTGGGGGTCTGTTTCGGGGCGTTACGCGGCGTGCTGATCGTTAGCGCGATCCTTTTCTTCCTCGACACATTCACCGGCTTTTCCAAAAGTCCGGACTGGCAGCAGTCCCAGCTCATTCCCCAGTTCAGTTATATAATCAGATGGTTTTTTGACTACCTGAAAAGCACGTCGAGTTTTTTGCCCCGGTGACGCCACCGGGAGTGCGGCTAATGAGGAAATGACAACATGTGCGGTATTGTTGGTATCACCGGGTTTATGCCGGTCAACCAGTCGATCTATGATGCGTTAACGGTGCTGCAGCACCGCGGGCAGGACGCCGCAGGCATTTGTACTATCGATGCGCTGAAGTGCTTCCGTCTGCGTAAGGCGAACGGCCTCGTCAGCGATGTCTTTGAAGCTCGCCACATGCAGCGTCTGCAGGGCAATATGGGGATCGGCCACGTTCGCTACCCGACCGCAGGCAGCTCCAGCGCCTCTGAAGCGCAGCCGTTCTACGTTAACTCGCCGTACGGTATTACGCTGGCCCATAACGGCAACCTGACTAACGCGCACGACCTGCGCAAGCACCTGTTCGAAAAGGGCCGCCGTCACGTCAACACCACGTCAGACTCTGAAATCCTGCTGAATATCTTCGCGCAGGAGCTGGACCGTTTTCAGAACGACCCGCTGGAAGCGGATAACATTTTCGCGGCGGTGGCAGCGGTGCATCAGCAGGTGCGCGGCGCTTACGCCGTCGTCGCCATGATCATCGGCCACGGCATGGTCGCCTTCCGCGATCCCAACGGCATTCGTCCGCTGGTGCTGGGCAAGCGCGTGCTGCCTGACAGCCGCGTCGAGTATATGGTCGCCTCCGAGAGCGTGGCGCTCGATACGCTGGGCTTTGAGTTCCTGCGCGACGTCGCGCCGGGCGAAGGCGTCTACATCACCGAGCAGGGCCAGCTGTTTACGCGCCAGTGCGCCGAGAACCCGAAAAGCAACCCGTGCCTGTTCGAGTACGTCTACTTTGCGCGTCCCGATTCGTTCCTCGACAAGATCTCCGTCTACAGCGCGCGCGTGCGCATGGGCACCAAGCTGGGCGAGAAAATCGCTCGCGAGTGGGAAGATCTCGATATCGACGTGGTGATCCCGATCCCGGAAACCTCTACTGATATCGCGCTGGAGATCGCGCGCATTCTCGACAAGCCCTATCGTCAGGGATTTGTGAAAAACCGCTACGTTGGCCGCACCTTTATCATGCCGGGCCAGCAGCTGCGCCGCAGCGCCGTTCGCCGCAAACTCAACGCCAACCGCGCCGAGTTCCGCGACAAGAACGTGCTGCTGGTGGATGACTCTATCGTGCGCGGCACCACCTCCGAGCAGATTATCGAGATGGCGCGCGAAGCGGGCGCGAAACGCGTTTACCTGGCGTCCGCCGCGCCGGAAATTCGCTTTCCGAACGTTTACGGCATTGATATGCCGAGCGCCACCGAACTGATCGCGCACGGCCGCGAAGTCGATGAGATCTGCCAGCTGATCAAAGCCGACGCGCTGATCTTCCAGGATCTGGACGACCTGATCGAAGCGGTGCGCGAAGAGAACCCCGATATCGCCCAGTTCGAATGTTCGGTGTTTAACGGCGTCTACGTCACCAAAGATGTCGATCAGCAGTATCTGGAGTATCTCCAGTCGCTGCGCAACGACGACGCCAAAGCGCTGCAGCGTCAGAATGAAGTCGAAAACCTCGAGCTGCATAACGAAGGCTAAGCGCGTTCTCAGCGATGACTGAAAAAGCACGGGGCGGATAAATCCGCCCCGTTTGTTTTCCTGTTCTGGCCCGCGCTATCATAGCGCCTCTCTGAACCCGCAAGGAACACGCATGAAACGACTCATCATTGGCATCTCTGGCGCAAGCGGCGCGATCTACGGCGTGCGGCTGTTGCAGGTGCTGCAGCAGGTTAGCGAGGTGGAAACCCATCTGGTGATGAGTCCGGCGGCGCGGCAGACGCTTAGCCTGGAGACCGACTACACGCTGCGCGAAGTGCAGGCGCTGGCCGATGTGGTGCATGACGTGCGCGATATCGCCGCCAGCATCTCGTCGGGATCGTTTAAGAGCCTGGGCATGGCTATCCTGCCGTGCTCGATGAAAACCCTCTCCGGCATCGTGCACAGCTACAGCGACAGCCTGCTGACGCGCGCCGCCGATGTCGTGCTGAAAGAGCAGCGCAAGCTGGTGCTGGGGGTGCGTGAAACGCCGCTGCATATCGGTCATCTGCGCATGATGACCACCGCCGCCGAGCTGGGCGCGGTGATTATGCCGCCGGTGCCGGCCTTTTATCATCGCCCGCAGTCGATTATGGAACTGGTGGATCAGACGGTTAACCGCGTTGTTGACCAGTTCGACATTACGCTGCCGCAGGATCTTTTTACGCGCTGGAATGGTGCATAACCATCATATTTTGCACTATTCAGGTGCAAATGCGCGCTGGCGATCACTCTTCGTGCATTTGGTGCACCAAAAGTTAACAAGGTCGCTTTTTCTCTCTGACATCACTGATATATTCCCCTCACAAACCCGGCGGCAACGCCTTGCTGACGCGGCGCCGGGCGCGCGAATGGCTTGCATTGCTGGCATGAAATATGCAAGAAATATGTGGCTTAACAAGCGCAAACACATCACGCACCCATAACAAAAAGCACTTCACTGAGGGTAATCTATGAAAAAGCGAGTTCTGGCTCTTTCTCTCATGCTGGGCCTGACCAGCGCCGCCAGCGTTTTCGCCGCGGTGCCGTCGTCGATTCGCATTGGGACTGACCCGACTTACCCGCCGTTTGAATCGAAAAACGCGCAAGGACAGCTCGTTGGCTTCGATATCGATCTTGCCAACGAAATTTGTAAACGCATCAATACGAAGTGCACCTATGTTGAAAGCGACTTCGACGCGCTGATCCCGTCGCTGAAGGCGAAGAAGATCGACGCCATCATCTCCTCGCTTTCCATTACCGCCAAACGTCAGGAAGAGATCGCCTTCTCCGACAAACTCTATGCGGCCAACGCCCGTCTGGTGGCGCCGAAAGGCTCGCCGATTCAGCCGACCATCGAGTCGCTGAAGGGCAAAAACATCGGCCTGCTGCAGGGCACCACGCAGGAAACCTACGCTAACCAGAACTGGCGCCCTAAAGGCGTCAACGTGACGCCTTACGCGAACCAGGATCTGGTTTATCAGGATCTGAATGCGGGTCGTATCGACGCGGCGTTTCAGGATGAAGTGCAGGCGAGCGAAGGCTTCCTGAAGCAGCCGGTAGGCAAAAACTACGCCTTCGCCGGTCCGGCGGTGAAAGACGACAAGATTTTTGGCGTCGGCACCGGCATGGGATTGCGTAAAGACGATAGCGAGCTGAAGGCGGCCATCGACAAAGCGTTCGAGGCGATGCGCAAAGATGGCACCTACGACAAGATCGCGAAAAAGTATTTTGATTTCAATGTGTACGGTGACTAAGCCTGTCGACCTTTACCTGATCCTCCAGCGTTGAGCCGCGCGGCGCAACGCGCAATCTGGTCAGGACTGCCCGCTGGTGCGCCCGCGGGCAGGACATTGATGTTTTCTCCACGACAGGATCGATTAAATGTTGTACGGCTATTCCGAGGTTATTCTCAAAGGCACCCTGGTGACGCTGGAGCTGGCGCTCAGTTCGGTGGTGCTGGCTGTTGTGCTCGGCCTGATCGGCGCGGGCGCGAAACTCTCCCGCAGTCGCCCGCTGGCGATGCTGTTTGAAGGCTATACCACGCTGATCCGCGGCGTGCCCGACCTGGTGCTGATGCTGCTGATTTTTTACGGCCTGCAGATCGCCCTTAACGCGCTGACCGACGCCATGGGCCTCGCCCAGTTCGATATCGACCCGATGGTGGCTGGTATCATTACGCTCGGCTTTATCTACGGCGCCTACTTCACCGAAACCTTTCGCGGCGCGTTTCTCGCCGTGCCGAAAGGGCAGATCGAAGCGGCCACCGCCTTCGGCTTTACCGGCTCGCAGGTATTTCGCCGCATTCTGTTTCCCGGCATGATGCGCTACGCGCTGCCCGGCATCGGCAATAACTGGCAGGTGATCCTGAAAGCCACGGCGCTGGTGTCGCTGCTGGGGCTGGAGGATGTGGTGAAAGCGACGCAGCTGGCGGGTAAAAGCACCTGGCAGCCGTTCTACTTCGCCATCGTCGCCGGCGCGATCTATTTAATCTTTACCACGCTGTCGAACGGCGTGCTGTGGTGGCTGAATCGCCGCTACTCGGTCGGCGTAAAAAGGGCGGAGATATGATTGATATTATTCAGGAGTACTGGAAATCCCTGCTCTGGACCGACGGCTATCGCTTTACCGGCGTCGCCATTACTCTGTGGTTGCTGATCCTGTCGGTGATGATCGGCGGCTGTCTGGCGGTGCTGCTGGCCATCGCGCGCGTTTCGCCGAACCGTTTCGTCAGCACCCCGGTCTGGCTCTTTACCTACATCTTTCGCGGCACGCCGCTCTATGTGCAGCTGCTGGTGTTCTACTCCGGCATGTATACGCTGGAAGTGGTGAAAGGCTCGGAGCTGCTTAACGCCTTTTTCCGCAGCGGGCTCAACTGTACGCTGCTGGCCTTTACCCTCAATACCTGCGCCTATACCACGGAGATCTTCGCCGGGGCGATCCGCGCCGTGCCGCATGGCGAAATCGAGGCGGCGCGCGCCTACGGCTTCTCTACCTTTAAGCTCTACCGCTGCATTATCCTGCCGTCCGCGCTGCGTACCGCGCTGCCCGCCTACAGCAACGAGGTGATCCTGATGCTGCACTCTACGGCGCTCGCCTTTACCGCGACGGTGCCGGACCTGCTGAAGATCGCGCGCGACATTAACTCAGCGACCTACCAGCCCTTTACCGCGTTCGGCATCGCGGCGGTGCTCTATCTGATTATCTCTTATGTGTTGATTAGCCTGTTCCGTCTGGCGGAGCGCCGCTTCCTCGCACACATCAAACCTTCGTCATCGCATTGAGTAGAACTATGGCTGATAACAAATTAAGCGTGACCGAACTGCATAAGCGTTACGGTGACCATGAAGTATTAAAAGGGGTCTCTTTACAGGCCGATGCAGGTGACGTGATCAGCATCATCGGATCGTCGGGATCGGGGAAAAGTACCTTCCTGCGCTGCATTAATTTCCTGGAAAAGCCGAGCGAAGGCACCATTTCCGTGACCAACGAGCCGATCAACCTGGTGCGCGACACCGACGGTCAGCTCAAGGTGGCGAATAAAGAACAGCTGCGTTCGCTGCGCACTCGTCTCACCATGGTGTTTCAGCACTTTAATCTGTGGAGCCACATGACGGTGCTGGAGAACGTGATGGAGGCGCCGATTCAGGTGCTGGGACTGAGCAAAGCGGACGCCCGCGCCCGCGCCGTCAACTATCTCAATAAGGTCGGCATCGACGAGCGCGCGCAGGCGAAATATCCGGTGCACCTGTCGGGCGGTCAGCAGCAGCGCGTCTCAATCGCGCGCGCGCTGGCGATGGAGCCGGAGGTGCTGCTGTTCGACGAGCCGACCTCGGCGCTCGATCCCGAGCTGGTGGGCGAAGTGCTGCGTATCATGCAGAAGCTGGCGGAAGAGGGCAAAACCATGGTGGTGGTGACCCATGAGATGGAGTTCGCGCGCCACGTCTCCAGCCACGTGATCTTCCTGCATCAGGGCAAGATTGAAGAGGAAGGGCCGCCGGACGCGCTGTTCGGCAATCCGAAAAGCCCGCGCCTGCAGCAGTTTCTTAAAGGCTCGCTGAAGTAAGGGCCGCCTTCTCCGTAAGCGGAGAAGGCGGAAAGCAGCCTGGCGCTACGCCGCGCCTTTGCCTGCCGGTTTTCCCACGACATCCTGTAGCGCCTCTTGCAGATCGTACCAGCGAAAGCCGAAGCCGGAGGCCTCCAGCCGCTTCGGCAGCACATGCTGCCCGCCCAGCACCAGCACCGACGATTCGCCCATCATCATTTTGATGGCGCTGGCGGGCGTGCGCATAAAGGCCGGGCGATGCATCACATGGCCGAGCGTGGCGGCGAACTGCTCGTTGCGCACCGCGTAAGGCGCCACCATATTGAAAGGACCGCTCAGGTCGTCGCGATCCAGCAGCCAGAGAATGGCGTTGACCATATCGTCGATATGGATCCAAGGCAGATACTGCTTGCCGCTGCCGATAGGGCCGCCGACGCCGAGCTTGAACGGCAGCTTCATTTTGCTTAACGCGCCGCCTTCGCTGGCCAGCACCACGCCGGTGCGCAGCAGGCAGACGCGAGTGCGCTCGCTCTGGGCGCTCAGCGCCAGCTGCTCCCAGCGCGCGCAGAGGCTGTGGGTGAACTCCTCCTGGCCCTGATCCTCTTCCGTCAGCACCAGCTCGCCGGTGTCGCCGTAGTAGCCGGTCGCCGACCCGGAGATCAGCACGCGCGGCGGCGCGTGGCTGGCGTTGATCAGCGAGGCGATGCGTTCGGTGATCTGCCAGCGGCTTTCGCACAGCCGCTGTTTCTGCTGTTCCGTCCAGCGCTTGTCGGCGATGGGTTCGCCAGCCAGCTTGATGACCGCGTCGACCCCGTCGAGGTTTTGCTGCTGCGCCAGGCCTGACCAGAGCGCGACGCGCGCGTCGAGCTTTTCCCGCGCGGCGGCGACATCGCGCGTGACGACGCTGATCTGATGCCCCAGCGTCAGCAGGCGAGGAATAAGATGGCGGCCGATAAGCCCGGTTCCGCCGGTCATAAGTATGTGCATCTCGCGTCTCCTTATCATTTTTCTGATACGCACTGTTTCAGCATAGAAGAAGCGCGGCCGCGCGCTGCCGGACTGCGTCGCGCTTTGAGAAGATCGGACCAGCCGGACATTGCTTTGCGCAAAGAAAGTCGGTAAATATCAGGCTACCCGGATAAGCCAGTTGAGGTAGCAGATGAATTACCCGTCCATCACCCTGTGGTCTGATTCATCATTTTTTAGTCCTTACGCCATGTCGGTTTACGTCGCGCTGACGGAGAAGGGCATTCCTTTTTCGCTGAAACGCGTCGATCTGTCGCAAAATCAGCAGTTCCACAGCGACTATCGCGCGCTGTCGCTCACCTGCCGCGTGCCGACGCTGCAGATTGACGATTTCGTGCTGAGCGAATCTTCTGCTATCGCTGAATATCTGGAAGAGCGTTTTCCTGCGCCTGAATTCGATCGCCTCTATCCGCGCGATCGCGAGAAGCGCGCGCGGGCGCGCGAGGTGCAGGCGTGGCTGCGCAGCGATTTTTTACCCCTTCGTCAGGAGCGGCCAACGGAGGTGTTATTCGCCGGCGAGCGCTTCCCGCCGTTGAGCGCGGCGGCGGCGCAGGCGGCGGAGAAGCTGATTGCGGCGAGTCAGCGCTTGCTGCCGGACAAGCAGCAGAATTTGTTCGGCGAGTGGTCCGTTGCCGATACGGATTTGGCGGTGATGCTGAATCGCCTGGCGCTGCACGGCGACGCGCTGCCGGATAAGCTCAGGGAATATGCTGAATTTCAGTGGCAGCGCGCCTCGGTGCAGCTCTGGCTGGCGGAAAGCGGCAAACAACGATAGATTGCGCCGCTTGCTCAGGCGAGCGGAAGTGATTACCTTACAGCACACTATAACAACGACGTGGCAATCAGGCGCGTGTCGCACGGCACGCCAGAACAGAAAAGGGTTACCGGATGGTGGATCAAACCGCGGGCGACGCTATCGAGTGGGTCGATATCGTTAATGAAGAGAATGAAGTGATTGCACAGGCGACGCGTGCGCAGATGCGCGCGCAGCGTATGCGCCATCGCGCCACCTATATCGTGGTGCATGACGGCGCAGGCAAGATTCTGGTGCAGCGCCGCACCGAGACCAAAGACTTCATGCCCGGCATGCTGGACGCCACCGCGGGCGGCGTGGTGCAGAGCGGCGAAGATCTGCTGGAGTCGGCGCGCCGCGAAGCTGAGGAGGAGCTGGGCATTGCCGATGTGCCTTTTGCCGAGCACGGCAAGTTCTACTTCGAAGATGAGCATGTTCGCGTCTGGGGCGGATTGTTCAGCTGCGTCTATCACGGCCCGTTCGCCATGCAGGAAGAGGAGGTGGATGAGGTGTTCTGGATGACCCCGGATGAGATTACCGCGCGCTGCGACGAGTTTACCGATGATTCGCTGAAAGCGCTCTCGCTGTGGCTGACGCGCAACGGCGACGCTTAAAAATTGTTGGTTGAAAAAACGCCCGGTCGGGCGTTTTTTTGTTTTTGCGGCCTGTGATGCTTGTGCTGTTCAGACGCGGGCAACAGCCGGTTACGTAAAGTCGGCGTGAACACGTCCGTGTGGCCTCGGCCGCCGCTTCCCTGCGGCGAGGATGTGAACCCAGAAGGCTTAGCCTTCCGCCTGCTGCGACTGAATCGCGGTCAGGGCGATGGTGTAGACGATATCGTCGACCAGCGCGCCGCGCGACAGATCGTTAACCGGCTTGCGCATACCCTGCAGCATCGGACCGATAGAAATCAGATCTGCCGAGCGCTGCACCGCTTTGTAGGTGGTGTTGCCGGTGTTGAGATCCGGGAAGATAAACACCGTGGCGCGACCGGCGACCGCCGAGTTCGGCGCTTTGGATTTGGCCACATCTTCCATAATCGCCGCGTCATACTGCAGCGGACCGTCGATCACCAGATCCGGACGTTTCTCCTGCGCGATACGCGTCGCTTCGCGCACTTTTTCCACGTCGCTGCCCGCGCCGGAGGTGCCGGTCGAGTAGGAGATCATCGCCACGCGCGGTTCGATGCCGAACGCATGGGCGGAGTCCGCTGACTGAATGGCGATTTCCGCCAGCTGTTCCGCGGTCGGGTCCGGGTTGATGGCGCAGTCGCCATACACCAGCACCTGCTCCGGCAGCAGCATAAAGAATACCGAGGAGACCAGCGAGCTGTTCGGCGCGGTCTTGATCAGCTGCAGCGGCGGACGAATGGTATTGGCGGTGGTGTGCACGGCGCCTGACACCAGGCCGTCCACTTCGCCGCTTTCCAGCATCATAGTGCCGAGCACCACGTTGTCTTCCAGCTGCTCCTGCGCCACCACTTCGGTCATGCCTTTGTTCTTACGCAGCTCGACCAGACGCGGCACATAGTTGTTGCGAACCACTTCGGGATCGACAATTTCGATGCCTTTGCCCAGTTCGACGCCCTGTGCGGCGGCAACGCGCTGGATCTCATCGGGGTTGCCCAGCAGCACGCAGGTCGCGATGCCGCGCTCGGCGCAGATGGCGGCGGCTTTGACGGTGCGCGGCTCATCGCCTTCCGGCAGCACGATACGTTTGCCCGCTTTGCGCGCCAGCTCGGTGAGCTGATAGCGGAAGGCCGGCGGCGACAGGCGACGGCTGCGTTCGGAGGTCGCGGTCAGCGATTCGATCCAGTCGGCGTTGATATAGCTGGCGACATACTCCTGCACTTTCTCTACGCGCTGGGTATCGTCGCTCGGCACTTCCAGGTTAAAGCTCTGCAGGCTGAGCGAGGTTTGCCAGGTGTTGGTTTTCACCATAAAGACCGGCAGGCCGGTCTGGAAGGCGCGCTCGCACAGCTTCGCAATGCGGTTGTCGATTTCGTAGCCGCCGGTCAGCAGGATGGCGCCGATCTCTACGCCGTTCATCGCGGCCAGACAGGCGGCCACCAGCACGTCAGGACGGTCTGCCGAGGTCACCAGCAGCGAGCCGGGACGGAAATGCTCCAGCATATGCGGCAGGCTGCGCGCGCAGAAAGTCACCGACTTAACGCGGCGCGTGGCGATTTCGCCTTCGTTAATTACTTCGGCATGGAGGTGGCGGCACATATCGATAGCGCGCGTGGCGATCAGATCGAAGCTCCAGGGCACGCAGCCCAGTACCGGCAGTGGGCTGTCGGCGAACAGCTGTTTCGGATCGATATTGGCGACGCTCGCCTTGGTGGAGTCGTCGAAAATTTCCGACAGATCTGGACGCGTGCGGCCCTGCTCATCCACCGGCGCGTTCAGCTTGTTGATGATGACGCCGGTAATGTTTTTGTTCTTGCTGCCGCCGAAGCTGCTTTGCGTGAGTTCAATGCGCTCTTTCAGCTGGGCGGGTGAATCGTTGCCCAGCGCCATGACAAACACAATCTCGGCGTTAAGCGTCTTGGCGATCTCATAGTTGAGCGCGTTGGCGAACTGATGCTTACGCGTCGGCACCAGGCCTTCAACCAACACCACTTCCGCATCTTTGGTGTTTTCGTGGTAGCGCGCGATGATCTCTTCCATCAGCACGTCCTGCTGGTTAGCGCCCAGCAGCGACTCGACGCGCGACATCTTGAGCGGGTCGGCGGCGGGAATCGACGAGTTCTTGCGGATGATCATTGTGGTCTGGTCTGGCTTATCGCCGCCAGCGCGCGGCTGCGCGATAGGTTTAAAGACGCTGAGACGAACGCCTTTACGCTCCATGGCACGAATAACGCCGAGGCTGACGCTGGTCAGGCCGACGCTGGTGCCGGTAGGAATAAGCATGATTGTACGCGACACGTTTGAACCTCGCTTTAGGTAGTGTCAAAAACAACGCCGTCAGCCGAAGCTGACGGTGAAGGAAACATCAGGCGGTAAGACGCGCCGCATCCTGGGCGATCACCAGCTCTTCATTCGTGGGGATGACAATCGCCGGGCGGGTGCCTTCTTTATTGATAAAGCCGGATTTGCCAAAGCGCGCCGCCAGGTTGCGCTCATGATCGACCTCAAAGCCGAGCAGGCCCAGCTTTTTCAGCGACAGCTCGCGGACCATCGCCGCATTTTCGCCGATGCCGCCGGTAAAGATCACCGCGTCCAGACGGCCGTCCATCATGGCGCTGTAGCTGCCGATGTATTTTGCCAGACGATGGCAGAAAACATCCATGGCGCGCTTCGCGTCCTCTTTGGTTTCGTAGTTGTCTTCGACGTAGCGGCAGTCGCTGGTGACGTCGGTCAGGCCCAGCAGGCCGGACTCTTTGGTCAGCAGCTTGTTAATGGCGTCGACGCTCATGCCCAGCGTATCGTGCAGATAGAAGATGATCGCCGGATCGATGTCGCCGCTGCGGGTGCCCATCACCAGACCTTCCAGCGGCGTCAGACCCATTGAGGTATCGACGCACTTGCCGTTACGCACCGCCGCCACCGAGGCGCCGTTGCCGAGGTGGCAGGTAATGATATTGAGTTCGTCGACCGGTTTGTTCAGGATTTTTGCCGCTTCGTGCGTGACGTAGTAGTGGCTGGTGCCGTGCGCGCCGTAGCGGCGAACGCCGTGCTCTTTATAGAGACGGTAGGGCAGGGCGTAGAGGTAGGACTCTTCCGGCATAGTCTGATGGAAAGCGGTGTCGAAAACCGCCACATTCTTGTCGGAGAGGTGCGGGAAGTTTTTCATCGCCTCTTCGATACCGATCAGATGCGCCGGGTTATGCAGCGGCGCGAAAGAGGCGTTATCTTTAATGCCCTGCACCACGGCGTCGGTAATAATGACCGATTCCGTCAGCTGCTCGCCGCCATGCACGATGCGATGACCAATTGCAGCAATTTGTGCCGACAGCTCTGGTTTTTGTGCCAGAATAGTTTTAACAATGAAATTCAGGGCTTCGCTGTGTGCGGCGCCGGCGCCTAGAGGGGCTTCGTGTTTTTCTCCGTCCAGTTTCCATTTAATGCGCGCTTCCGGAAGATGGAAGCATTCAGCCAGGCCGGACAGGTATTCCTCTCCGCTGGCGGCATTCAGGATGGCGAACTTCAGTGAAGAGCTGCCGCAGTTCAGAACCAGTACTAACTTACTCGACATGGAAGTACCTATTTGTTAAAAGTGGCTAAAAAAAAGGCAATCAGACTATCAGCGTAGCCCATGAATGCGGGGAGCTTAATCATAACTCCGTTGCGGTAGTCAAAATGTTGCTTCTCCGCAAAAAAATTTCGGTAATTTTACGCAAATTTTTGAAATTTGCTTAGTGAAAGCTGGCCGCTACGTTTGTGATTTACGTTTTTCCCCGCTTCCAGTAGGTTATTGAGGCGGGGTCAGAATAGCGAGACTGCCCTTTAAAGACAAAAAATTTTGAAGGATGTCACGTAAAGTTGTGTAGTTATAAAATAATTTTATTTTTTGCAGTTTTAGTTGAGGTCCGCCATGGCGAATGATTCTGGCAATACTGGCTGGTTCCGTATTTTCCAAAACGGCCAGCACTATATGAAGACCTGGCCGAATGACAAACGCCTCGCGCCGATCTTTCCTGAAAACCGCGTCTCGAGCGTAACCCGTTTCGCCATCCGCTTTATGCCGCCGCTGGCGGTGTTCACGCTGAGCTGGCAGATCGCGCTCGGCGGACAGCTCGGCCCGGCAGTCGCTACCGCGCTCTTCGCCTGTAGTCTGCCGATGCAGGGGCTGTGGTGGCTGGGCAAACGCTCGGTAACGCCGCTGCCGCCTACGCTGCTGCACTGGTTCCATGAAGTGCGCGCCCGGCTGGAAGAAGCGGGCCAGGCGATTGCGCCGGTTGAGGGCAAGCCGACCTATCAGGCGCTGGCCGACCTGTTAAAGCGGGCATTCAAGCAGCTGGATCGCACCTTCCTCGACGATCTTTGATCGACCGCCTTTTTCCCGCTGAGAGAATTTGTCGCTCAACCGGGTCTAAATCAAAGAAAAGTGATGCGGGCATACCCGCATCACCCGCCTTATGCCACTATTTTCCGTCTAATACTTGAGCGGCCTGTCGGCCCAGGAGCCTACGATGGAAATGACCCACGCGCAGCGTCTTATTCTCTCTAACCAGTACAAAATGATGGCCATGCTGGAGCCGGACAACGCCGAGCGCTATCGCCGTTATCAGACCATTATCGAGCGCGGCTACGGGCTGCAGATGCGCGAGCTGGATAAAGAGTTCGGCGAACTGACGGAAGAGACCTGCCGCACCATTATCGACATTATGGAGATGCACCATGCGCTGCACGTCTCCTGGTCGAATCTTGGCGATAAAGCCTCGCTGGACGAACGCCGTCTCGCTTTCCTCGGCTTTGATGCCGCCACAGAAGCGCGCTACCTCGGCTACGTGCGCTTTATGGTCAATACCGAAGGGCGCTATACCCATTTTGATTCCGGCACGCACGGCTTCAATGCGCAGACGCCGATGTGGGAAAAGTATCGACGTATGCTGGCGGTGTGGCACACTTGTCCGCGTCAATATCATCTGAGCGCGACGGAAATCGCGCAGATTATTAACGCCTGACGGGAGCGTCTTGTGACCTATAGCGGTTTTTTGTTTGATCTGGATGGCACGCTGGTGGACTCGCTGCCAGCGGTAGAGCGCGCGTGGAGCAACTGGGGCGCGCGGCACGGCATCGCGGCCGAGGAGATCCTGAGTTTTATTCACGGCAAGCAGGCGATCGCCTCGTTGCGCCATTTTATGGCGGGCCAGCCGGAAGCGGCGATTCAGGCGGAGTTTCGCGCGCTGGAGCAAAACGAAGCGCAGGATACCGACGGCGTGCGGGCGCTGCCGGGCGCGCACGCGCTGCTGACGCGCTTAAACGCGCTGCAGATCCCCTGGGCTATCGTGACCTCCGGCTCGGTGCCGGTAGCGCACGCGCGCCATAAGGCCGCTGGCCTGCCGCTGCCGTCGGTATTTATCACGGCCGAGCAGGTGGAGAAGGGCAAGCCCGCGCCGGATCCCTATCTGCTTGGCGCGGAAAAACTGGGGCTGGCGGCGGAAAAGTGCGTGGTGGTCGAGGATGCGCCTGCCGGCATTCTCTCTGGACTAGACGCCGGCTGCGCCGTGATCGCGATCAACGCGCCCGCCGCCGATACGCCGCGCCTCGGCGAAACGCTGATGCAGCTTAATTCGCTGGCGTCGTTGCGGGTCACGCCACAGGCCGAAGGCGGCTTCTCTCTGCATCTGCAAAGCTGAGCGCAGCCGGCGGCGCGAGACGCCGCCGGTTTACAGCGGGGAATCCTGCGAGATCTCATCCAGCGACAGGCTGAAGCTGGGAATAAACACCTCGACGAAATAGTCCATTTCCGGCGTGCGACGCTGCTGCAGCGTTTTCTCCAGACGCGCTTTAGCCAGCAGGAACTCGTTATTGCCGGCCGAGAGCTCCTCAAGGCATTTCAGGTAGGCGCAGAGCGCGTCCGCCTGCTTCACTACCGACTGCTCCTCTTCGCTGTGCTGATGCTCGTCAAGCAGCGGACGGTACTCCTCCTGCAGCTCTTCCGGCAGCATCTCGATCAGCTTCTGCTGGGCGATCTTCTCGATCTTTTTATACTCATGGGCGATTTGCGCGTTGTAATACTTCACCGGCGTCGGCAGATCGCCGGTAAGCACTTCGCTGGCGTCGTGATAAAGCGCCAGCATCGCGATGCGGTCGGCGTTGAGCGCGCCGCTGAATTTTTTGTTTTTTATCACGGCGAGCGCATGCGCCACCATCGCGACCTGCAGGCTGTGCTCCGACACGTTTTCGGTGCGCACGTTACGCATCAGCGGCCAGCGGTTGATCAGTTTAAGGCGGGAGAGATGGGCGAAAAAGTGGCTTCGGGTCATGCGTTATCCTGTCAGCAACGGGGGAAGCGTCGCGCTTCCCCAAATGCTGTCAGTATACGCGGCGGGTTTTACTGGCGATAGCCTTGCAGGAAACGGTCGAACTTGCCGATCGCCATCTCCAGATCGTCGACGCGCGGCAGGGTAACGATACGCACATGGTCGGGCCACGGCCAGTTAAAGGCGGAGCCCTGCACCAGCAGCACCTTTTCCTGCAGCAGGAAGTCCAGTACCATTTTCTGGTCGTCGTGAATGTTGAACTTCTTCGCATCGATGCGCGGGAACATATAGAGCGCGCCATTCGGCTTCACGCAGCTGACGCCGGGAATATCGTTGATCAGCTCCCAGGCGCGCTGGCGCTGCTCGTAAAGTCGGCCGCCCGGCGCGATAAATTCGCTGATGCTCTGATAGCCGCCCAGCGCGGTCTGGATCGCATGCTGCGCCGGCACGTTGGCGCACAGGCGCATCGAGGCCAGCATCTCCAGCCCTTCGATATAGCCTTTCGCATGCTTCTTCGGCCCGTTAAGCACCATCCAGCCCTGGCGGAACCCCGCCACGCGGTAGGTTTTTGACAGGCCGTTAAAGGTCACGGTCAGCAGATCGGGCGCCAGTGCGGCGATCGAATGGTGCTGCGAGGCGTCGTAAAGGATCTTGTCGTAGATTTCGTCAGCGAAAATGATCAGATTATGCTGACGCGCGATCTCGACGATCTCCAGCAGCAGCTCTTTGCTGTAGACCGCGCCAGTAGGATTGTTCGGGTTAATAATGACGATGCCGCGGGTGCGCGGCGTGATTTTGCTGCGAATATCGTCAAGATCGGGGAACCAGTCGGACGATTCGTCGCACAGATAGTGCACCGCTTTGCCGCTGGAGAGCGATACCGCCGCCGTCCAGAGCGGATAGTCGGGCGCGGGCACCAGCATCTCGTCGCCGCTGTTCAGCAGCGCCTGCATCGCCTGCACGATCAGTTCGGAAACGCCGTTGCCGATATAGATGTCTTCAACCGTGACGTCGCGGATATCGCGCGCCTGGTAGTGCTGCATAATGGCTTTACGCGCCGAGTAGAGCCCTTTTGAATCGCAGTAGCCCTGCGCGCTCGGCAGGTTGCGAATAACATCGACCAGAATTTCATCCGGCGCTTCGAAACCGAAAGGCGCGGGATTGCCGATATTGAGCTTGAGAACTTTGTTGCCTTCTTCTTCGAGACGTTTAGCCTCTTTAAGTACCGGCCCGCGAATGTCGTAACAGACGTTTTCCAGCTTGCCGGATTTATCAATTTGAAAAGTCATTTTTAATCGCCTTTATGGGCAGAATCCTTTTACTGCCGCAGAAATCAAACCAGCACAATGTACTCTCCTCAATGCGACAAAAGAAGGGCGGCGGCAGGTTTTGGCGTCTTTGCCATCTTTTTACGGCAGCCATGGGGTAATGCATAATTTCTTTGCAATTAACTGGTTACAAAAACTGATTTTTAGTTCATGAACGATATTTTTCTCTGGCCTGCGTGATGTTGGCTGTAAACGACGCTGTCCGTCGCGCTGAGAAGCAATCGCGAAGTTTCCGGCTAAAATATGAGCGGAAAGGCAAGTAGATGAACAGGGAAATAGTTAAGCTATTTTATATAAATGTTTAAAAATCCACCCGGACCGATTGCAGGATAAGCCAACCGGGAAGCGCTCGTGCCCGCTGGGGCGCCTTAGCAGCTGTAAATAGCCGGAAAAGTTCCCTGGGCGTAAGGGCCAGTGCATACCTGATAAAAGGTATTTAAGGCGTATCTTCGCACTTTATCTCGACTTTCAGAAACTGGGCGGTTAAAAATTGCGCAGCGGTGTGCCAGGATGGGCCTGAAATGCGATCTGGTCAAAAATTACGATGCTTTTCACAAAATCATTTCCATTTTGAAGTTAAAAATGATTAAGTATAATTTATTATTTGTCGCATTTAGCTGCTACGCAATTCATAATCCCGTAGCTGGCTTTTTCCGTCCGCTTTAGGTACGGAACCCTAGACACCAACGCAGCTTCCTGCAATTGCGCTCCCGCGCTGTCGGTCCAGAAGTTGTTTCTGTCTACTCAACGCTGCTTTCCCGCTGTTTCGGGATGCGCGTTTGTCGGTATACGTCTGACACGAATTTCTTTGACGGTCTCACACAGGACCGGCAATGAGCATCATTACCACTTATCTCTTTGATAAGTAGCGTAATAACACCAGGGTAGTAGTTTTTTAAAAATCTTATAAGTGAAGAAAACATGACTAATGCAAATCGTCCGATACTGAATCTCGACCTCGATCTGCTGAGAACGTTTGTTGCCGTTGCGGACCTGAACACGTTTGCGGCGGCTGCTGCCGCTGTGTGCCGAACCCAGTCGGCCGTCAGCCAGCAGATGCAGCGTCTGGAGCAATTGGTAGGTAAAGAGCTGTTTGCCAGACATGGACGTAATAAATTATTAACTGAGCACGGTATTCAGCTTTTAGGCTACGCCAGGAAAATCCTGCGTTTCAACGACGAGGCCTGCACATCGCTGATGTACAGCAACATCCAGGGCGTGCTGACTATCGGCGCTTCAGATGATACCTCCGACACCATCCTGCCGTTCCTGCTTAACCGCGTGACATCGGTCTATCCGAAGCTGGCGATCGACGTCCGCGTAAAACGCAATCCCTTTATGATGGAGATGCTGAACCAGGGCGAGGTCGATCTGGTTGTGACCACTTCAAGCCCCGGCAGCTTTACCCATCAGGTGCTGCGTACGTCGCCAACGTTGTGGTACTGCGCGGCGGATTATATCTTTCAGCGCGGCGAAGCGATTCCTCTGGTGCTGCTGGACGAACCGAGTCCGTACCGCGATATGGCGATCGATCACCTCAACGAAGCAGGCATTCCGTGGCGTATCTCCTACGTTGCCTCTACGCTGGCTGCAGTACGCGCCGCGGTAAAAGCGGGCCTTGGCGTGACGGCGCGTCCGGTGGAGATGATGAGTCCGGAACTGCGCGTCATGGGCGCGGCGGAAGGGCTGCCGGTATTGCCGGATACGCAATATCTGCTGTGCCGCAATCCTGACAGTGATAACGAACTGGCGCTGGCGATTTTCAACGCCATGCAGTCTACCAACGATCCCTACAATCTGAGCGCCAACCCGGATGGGACGCTGTTGCTGGATGATGAAGAGTAACCGGCAGAGACTATTGCCCGTTTCCGTTTGTTCTGCCTGCCAGTTGTTAAAACTGTAATAAAAAAGCCCTTCGTTATGCTTTTGCATCGAAGGGCTTTTTTTATCCGCCTGAAAGGCCGCTGCCTCGCTATTTCCGCCCTAAAGCGCTTTTCCTGCATTAACAAACTAAAACGCCATTTCGATCGGGGCAAAGATGAAATTCTTTGTCTGAAGATGTGAAAACTCTGTTCCGTATTTGGGCGGCATTTGCTGAAAAAAAGGACAAAAAGGCCAGTTTTGTGTCCTGGATCAAAAAAATACCCCTGACAAGGGGAAGGAAAAAGCGCTAAAGCCTGCCAGAATACGTTGGATAAATGCACGATCCATGCATTTGAATTCACGCTACATTCTAAAAGACCATACAGACTGAAGCGATTTAGCTGGCAACGCGCGCATCATATGTTAAAATTTTGATGCGCGTGTAAAATAATGTTTGGATACTTTTGTCAAAGTTGACAAAAGGTTATAGAAAGGAGTAAAAGACCCCATAAAATTGCTGCCTAATTGATAATGACAGCATAATTTATAAGGTTTTTTTCCTTCCCTTGAATCGATGTGGTGCGTTTGCTGCAAGTGACCCGCGCAGGATGCCATCGCCACTTTTGATGAGTAAGCAAAGAGTATGTCAACAGCCACCGAAGTCGTCGCTCATCACTGGGCGTTTATCATATTTGTCATTATCGCTTTCGGCCTTTGCGCCTTTATGCTTACCGGAGGATGGCTCTTAGGCGGCCGCGCCCGCGCGCGTCATAAAGAGACGCCGTTCGAATCCGGTATCGAATCTGTGGGCGATACCCATATCCGCCTCTCGGCGAAGTTCTACCTCGTCGCGATGTTCTTCGTCATTTTCGACGTAGAAGCGCTCTTTTTATACGCATGGGCGACCTCAATCCGCGAAAGCGGGTGGGTCGGCTTTGTCGAAGCCGCAATTTTCATTTTGGTGCTCCTGGCGGGGCTGGTCTATCTGGTGCGTATCGGCGCGCTGGACTGGGCGCCTGCACGTCGTCGCGTGGTGGTCAAATCCAGCCCGATCGGTCACACCAACCCTCATAAGCAGTAAAAGCGAGGCAATCTGATGGACTATACGCTCACCCGCATAGACCCCAACGGTGGTGAGAACGACCGTTATCCTCTGCAAAAACAGGAGATCGTTGCCGATCCCCTTGAGCAGCACGTTCATCGCAGCGTCTACATGGGCAAGCTCGAGCATGCCCTGCATGACATGGTGAACTGGGGCCGTAAGAACTCTCTGTGGCCCTATAACTTTGGTTTGTCCTGCTGCTACGTAGAGATGACCACCTCCTTTACCGCCGTGCACGACGTCGCGCGTTTCGGCGCGGAAGTGATGCGCGCCTCGCCGCGTCAGGCGGACTTTATGGTGATCGCCGGTACGCCTTTCACCAAAATGGCGCCGGTGATTCAGCGTCTCTATGACCAGATGCTGGAGCCGAAGTGGGTGATCTCAATGGGCGCCTGCGCTAACTCTGGCGGCATGTACGATATCTACTCTGTGGTGCAGGGCGTGGACAAGTTCCTGCCGGTCGACGTCTATATTCCTGGCTGCCCGCCGCGTCCTGAAGCCTATATGCAGGCGCTGCTGCTGCTGCGTGAGTCGATCGGCAAAGAGCGTCGCCCGCTGTCGTGGGTCGTCGGCGATCAGGGCGTTTATCGCGCCAATATGCAGTCGGAACGTGAGAGAAAACGCGGCGAGCGCATCGCCGTCACCAATCTTCGCACGCCTGACGAAGTGTAAGAACACCGTACATGGATGGATTCCACGCCCGCGGCAAAACATCACAATTTAATGCGCGGCCCCATCCTGACGCCTTCTTTTGAGTGCCTGGCGACAGGCCGGAATGGTGAGTAACGTATGACAGATTTAACCACGCACGATCTCGCTCAGCCTGCATGGCAAACCCGGGATCACCTGGACGACCCGGTGATCGGCGAGCTGCGTAACCGTTTTGGGCCGGATGCCTTTACCGTTCAGCCAACCCGCACGGGCATTCCCGTGGTGTGGGTGAAGCGCGAGCAGCTGCTGGAGATCGTGACCTTCCTGCGCAAGCTGCCGAAGCCGTACATCATGCTCTATGACCTGCATGGCATGGATGAGCGTTTGCGTACCCACCGCGCCGGTCTGCCCGCCGCGGATTTTTCCGTTTTCTATCATTTTCTGTCGATCGAGCGTAACCGCGACATCATGCTCAAGGTGGCGCTGTCAGAGAACGATCTGCATCTGCCGACGCTGACGAAAATCTTCCCGAACGCCAACTGGTACGAGCGTGAAACCTGGGAGATGTTCGGCGTGACCTTCGACGGCCACCCGCACCTGACGCGCATCATGATGCCGCAGACCTGGGAAGGCCATCCGCTGCGTAAAGATTACCCGGCGCGCGCCACAGAGTTCGATCCCTTTACGCTGACCAAACAGAAAGAAGATCTGGAGATGGAGGCGCTGACCTTCAAGCCGGAAGAGTGGGGCATGAAGCGCAGCACCACCAGTGAGGACTTTATGTTCCTCAACCTGGGCCCGAACCACCCGTCGGCGCACGGTGCATTCCGCATTATTCTGCAGCTGGACGGCGAAGAGATCGTCGACTGCGTGCCCGATATCGGCTATCACCACCGCGGCGCGGAGAAGATGGGCGAGCGCCAGTCCTGGCACAGCTACATTCCCTATACCGACCGCGTCGAGTACCTCGGCGGCTGCGTCAACGAAATGCCTTACGTGCTGGCGGTAGAAAAGCTGGCCGGCATCGTGGTGCCGGATCGCGTCAACGTGATCCGCGTAATGCTCTCCGAGTTGTTCCGCATCAACAGCCATCTGCTCTATATCTCGACCTTTATTCAGGACGTCGGCGCGATGACGCCGGTGTTCTTCGCCTTCACCGATCGCCAGAAGATTTATGACGTGGTCGAAGCGATCACCGGCTTCCGCATGCACCCGGCCTGGTTCCGTATCGGCGGCGTGGCGCACGATCTGCCGAAGGGCTGGGAGCGCCTGCTGCGCGACTTCCTCGACTGGATGCCGAAGCGTCTGAAAGAGTATGACAAAGCCGCGCTGCGCAACAGCGTGCTGGTCGGCCGTTCCAAAGGCGTCGCCGCCTACAATATGGACGAGGCGCTGGCCTGGGGCACCACCGGCGCCGCGCTGCGCGCCACCGGCCTGGATTTCGACGTGCGCAAATGGCGTCCTTACTCAGGCTATGAGAATTTCGACTTCGAGATCCCGGTCGGCGCGGGCATCAGCGACGCCTACACGCGCGTACAGCTGAAGATGGAAGAGATGTGGCAGTCGCTGCGCATTCTCGAGCAGTGCCTGAACAATATGCCGGAAGGGCCGTTCAAAGCGGATCATCCGCTGACTACGCCGCCGCCGAAAGAGCGTACGCTGCAGCATATCGAAACGCTGATCACGCACTTCCTGCAGGTTTCATGGGGCCCGGTAATGCCAGCCAACGAATCATTCCAGATGATCGAGGCGACCAAAGGAATCAACAGCTACTACCTGACCAGCGACGGCAGCACCATGAGCTATCGCACCCGCGTGCGTACGCCGAGCTTCCCGCACCTGCAGCAGATCCCGTCGGTGATCCGCGGCAGCCTGGTATCCGACCTGATCGTTTACCTCGGTAGTATCGATTTTGTTATGTCAGACGTGGACCGCTAATTATGCACGATCAAAAAATTGCCATTCATACGATCGACCCCAACGAGGTCTTCGTGCTGAGCGCGGAAGAGCATCACGCCATCGAGCACGAGAAACACCACTATGAAGATGCGCGCGCGGCGTCGATTGAAGCGCTGAAGATCGTGCAGAAGCAGCGTGGCTGGGTGCCGGACGGCGCCATCAACGCTATCGCCGAGGTGCTGGGCATTCCGGCCAGCGACGTTGAAGGCGTCGCCACGTTCTACAGCCAGATTTTCCGCCAGCCGGTCGGTCGTCACGTTATCCGCTATTGCGACAGCGTAGTGTGTCACATCACCGGTTATCAGGGCATTCAGGCGGCGCTGGAACAGAATCTGAACATCAAGCCCGGCCAGACCACGGCGGATGGCCGCTTTACGCTGCTGCCGACCTGCTGCCTGGGCAACTGCGACAAAGGCCCGACCATGATGGTGGATGAAGATACGCACGTTCATCTGACGCCGGAAGGCATCGCCTCGCTACTGGAGCAGTATCAATGACCATCAAACAGATCATTCGTACTGCGGAAACGCACCCGCTGACCTGGCGCATGCGCGATGACAAGCAGCCGGTCTGGTTCGAAGAATACCGCAGCAAAAATGGCTATGCCGGCGCGGAAAAAGCGCTGAACGGCATGGCGCCGGACGAAATTGTCGCGGCAGTGAAAGATTCCGGCCTGAAAGGGCGCGGCGGCGCAGGCTTCTCCACGGGTCTGAAGTGGAGCCTGATGCCGAAAGATGAATCCATGAACATCCGTTACCTGCTGTGCAACGCCGATGAGATGGAGCCGGGCACCTATAAAGACCGCCTCCTGATGGAGCAGATGCCGCATCAACTGGTGGAGGGCATGCTGATCAGCGCCTTCGCCCTGAAGGCTTATCGCGGCTATATCTTCCTGCGCGGCGAATATATCGAGGCGGCGGTCAACCTGCGTCGCGCCATTGCAGAAGCGACCGAAGCGGGTTTCCTCGGCAAGAATATTCTCGGCACCGGCTTTGACTTCGAACTGATCGTGCACACCGGCGCGGGCCGCTACATCTGCGGCGAAGAGACGGCGCTGATCAACTCGCTGGAAGGGCGTCGCGCTAACCCGCGCTCCAAGCCGCCATTCCCGGCGAGCGCGGGCGTATGGGGCAAGCCGACCTGCGTCAACAATGTGGAAACGCTCTCTAACGTGCCGGCGATCCTCGCCAACGGCGTCGAGTGGTACAAAGGCCTGTCGAAAAGCGAAGATGCCGGCACCAAGATGATGGGCTTCTCCGGCCGCGTAAAAAATCCGGGCGTGTGGGAACTGCCGTTCGGCATTACCGCGCGCGAGATTCTGGAAGATTACGCCGGCGGCATGCGCGACGGCCTGCGCTTCAAAGCCTGGCAGCCAGGCGGCGCGGGCACCGACTTCCTCACCGAGCAGCATCTCGATCTGCCGATGGAGTTCGCCAGCATCGGTAAAGCGGGCAGTCGTCTCGGCACGGCGCTGGCGATGGCGGTCGACCACGAGATCAATATGGTGTCGCTGGTGCGCAACCTGGAAGAGTTCTTCGCGCGCGAATCCTGCGGCTGGTGTACGCCGTGCCGCGACGGCCTGCCGTGGAGCGTGAAGATCCTGCGCGCGCTGGAGCAGGGCAAAGGTCAGCCGGGCGATATCGAAACCCTGCTGCAGCTTTGCCGCCAGCTTGGTCCAGGCAAAACCTTTTGCGCCCACGCGCCTGGCGCGGTGGAACCGCTGCAGAGCGCGATTAAATATTTCCGTGAAGAGTTTGAAGCCGGCATGGCGCCGCAGGTCTTTGGCAATACGCGCGCGATTGGCGGTATTCAGCCTAACCTGCTGAAAGCACGCTGGTAATTCGCCGCAGCACACGGAACCGGCTCTGCGCCGCAGCCCCACAACCGGGGCGAGAATATGATTAACGCTCGTCTCTGACGAGCCTTACGGAAGCATGTTCACTATGGCTACAATCCATGTAGACGGTAAAGAATATGATGTGAACGGGGCGGACAACCTGCTGCAGGCGTGTCTCTCTCTGGGCCTTGATATTCCTTATTTTTGCTGGCATCCGGCGCTGGGAAGCGTTGGGGCTTGCCGCCAGTGCGCGGTGAAGCAATTCCAGAACGCCGAGGATACCCGCGGCCGTCTCGTCATGTCCTGCATGACGCCGGCCTCCGACGGCACCTTTATCTCCATTGACGACGGCGAAGCGAAAGAGTTTCGCGAAAGCGTGGTGGAGTGGCTGATGACCAACCATCCGCACGACTGTCCAGTGTGCGAAGAGGGCGGCAACTGTCACCTGCAGGATATGACGGTGATGACCGGCCATAGCTTCCGCCGCTACCGCTTTACAAAACGCACCCACCAGAATCAGGATCTCGGCCCGTTTATCTCTCACGAGATGAACCGCTGTATCGCCTGCTACCGCTGCGTGCGCTACTACAAAGATTACGCCGACGGCACCGATCTGGGCGTCTACGGCGCGCACGACAACGTCTACTTCGGCCGTCCGGAAGAGGGCACGCTGGAGAGCGAATTCTCCGGCAACCTGGTGGAAATCTGCCCGACCGGCGTCTTCACCGACAAAACCCACTCCGAACGCTACAACCGTAAATGGGATATGCAGTTCGCGCCGAGCATCTGTCAGCAGTGCAGCGTCGGCTGTAACACCAGCCCAGGCGAGCGCTACGGCGAGCTGCGTCGTATCGAAAACCGCTACAATGGCACGGTTAACCACTACTTCCTGTGCGACCGCGGCCGTTTCGGCTACGGCTACGTCAACCGCGCGGATCGTCCTCGTCACCCTGCGCTGCTGCGCGGCAACGACTGGGTCCAGCTGAATGCGGAGCAGGCAGTCAACGCGGCGGCGGACGTGTTGCGTCAGGCGAAACGCGCGATCGGCATCGGCTCTCCGCGCGCCAGCGTTGAGAGCAACTTCGCGCTGCGCGAGCTGGTGGGCGCGGAAAACTTCTCGACCGGCATGCCGGCGGGCGAACAGGCGCGCCTTGAGCTGATGCTGAAAGTGCTGCGCGAAAGCGGCATCTATACGCCGTCGCTGCGCGAAATGGAAAGCTACGACGCGGTGCTGGTGCTGGGCGAAGATCTCACCCAGGTCGGCGCGCGCGTGGCGCTCTCGGTGCGCCAGGCAGTGAAAGGCAAAGCGCGCGAAATGGCCGCGGCGCAGAAAGTCGCCGACTGGCAGATCGCCGCGATTATGAATATCGGTCAGCACGCGAAACATCCGCTGTTCGTGACCAACGTCGACGAAACCCGCCTCGATGATATCGCTGCGTGGAGCTATCGCGCGCCGGTGGAAGATCAGGCGCGTCTTGGCTTCGCCATCGCCAGCGCGCTGGATGAGAGCGCGCCTGCGGTAAGCGACTTCGACAGCAGCCTGAACGGCAAGCTGGACGTCGTGGTGCAGGCGCTGGCCGGCGCGAGAAAACCGCTGATTATTTCCGGCACCCATTCGGGCAGCACGGCGATGATCGAAGCGGCGGCGAACGTCGCCAAAGCGCTGAAAGCGCGCGGCGCGGACGTTGGCATTACGCTGCTGGCTGGCGCGGCGAACAGCATGGGTCTGGGCCTGATGGGCGGCAACACGCTCGACAGCGCGCTGGAACAGCTGCGCAGCGGCGAAGCGGATACGGTGGTGGTGCTGGAGAACGATCTCTACCGTCACGCGCCGAAGGCGCTGGTGGATGCCGCGCTGGCTAACGCCACCAACGTGATTGTGGTGGACCATCAGCGCACCGCCACGCTGGAGAAAGCGGGCCTGGTGCTCTCTACCGCCAGCTTCGCCGAAAGCGATGGCACCTCGATCAACCATGAAGGCCGCGCGCAGCGCTTCTTCCAGGTTTACGATCCCGCCTACTACGACCACAGCATCGTGATGCTGGAGAGCTGGCGCTGGCTGCACTCGCTGCACAGCACGCTGGAAAGCCGTCATATCGACTGGACCCAGCTCGATCACGTTATCGATGCCGTGGTGGCGAAGCTGCCGCAGCTGAAGGGCATTAAAGAGGCCGCGCCGGACGCCAGCTTCCGCATTCGCGGACAGAAGCTGGCCCGCTCGCCGATTCGTTCCAGCGGACGTACCGCCGCGCGCGCCAACATCAGCGTGCACGAGCCGCGTCAGCCGCAGGACAGGGACACCATGTTCGCCTTCTCGATGGAAGGTAACAACCAGCCGAGCGCGCCGCGTTCGCAAATCCCGTTTGCCTGGGCGCCAGGCTGGAACTCCCCGCAGGCGTGGAACAAATTCCAGGCCGAAGTGGGCGGCAAGCTGCGCAACGGCGATCCCGGCGTGCGCTTGTTCGAGGCGGGCGAAGCGTCGCTGCCGTGGTTCACTGAGGTGCCGAGCGCATTCGTCGGCGGCGAGCAGTGGCGCGTGGCGCCTTGCTACCAGCTGTTCGGCAGCGAGGAGATGTCTCAGCGTTCGCCGGTCTTCCAGAAGCGTATGCCGCAGCCGATGCTGGTGATCAACCCGCAGGACGCGGCGAAGCTGGGCGTGAACGCCGGCGCGGCCGTGGAGTTTACCTGTTCGGGCGAAACTCTGCGTCTGCCGGTGCGCCTCTCCAGCGCGCTGCAGCCGGGCCAGATTGGCCTGCCGCTGGGTATGCCGGGCGTGCCGCCGTTCCTGGCGGGCGCGCACATTGACAAACTGCAGGAGGCGGCGCAATGAGCTGGTTAACACCGGACGTTATCGACATCATTCTGACCGTGGTCAAAGCGATCGTCATTCTGCTGGTCGTGGTGGCGTGCGGCGCCTTTATGAGCTTCGCCGAACGCCGCCTGCTCGGTCTGTGGCAGAACCGCTACGGGCCGAACCGCGTGGGCTGGGGCGGTTCGCTGCAGCTCGCCGCGGATATGATCAAAATGTTCTTTAAAGAGGACTGGGTTCCGCCCTTTACCGACCGCTTTATCTTTACCCTGGCGCCGGTGATCGCGTTTGTTTCCCTGCTGCTTGCGTTTGCCATCGTGCCGGTGTCGCCGAGCTGGATGGTGACCGACCTCAACATCGGGCTGCTCTTCTTCCTGATGATGGCGGGCCTCGCGGTGTACGCGGTGCTGTTTGCCGGCTGGTCGAGCAACAACAAATACTCGCTGCTGGGCGCAATGCGCGCTTCCGCGCAGACGCTGAGCTACGAAGTGTTTCTCGGCCTGTCGCTGATGGGCGTGGTGGCGCAGGCGGGCTCGTTCAATATGACCGCTATCGTCGAGAGCCAGGCACATCTGTGGAACATCATCCCGCAGTTCTTCGGCTTCCTGACCTTCTGTATCGCGGGCGTGGCGGTGTGTCACCGTCATCCTTTCGATCAGCCGGAAGCGGAGCAGGAGCTGGCGGACGGCTATCACATCGAATATGCCGGTATGAAGTTCGGTCTGTTCTTCGTCGGCGAGTATGTGGCGATTACCACCGTCTCGGCGCTGATTGTGACGCTGTTCTTCGGCGGCTGGCAGGGCCCGTTCCTGCCGCCGTTCATCTGGTTCGCCCTGAAAACGGCGTTCTTTATGGTGATGTTTATCCTGATTCGTGCTGCGCTTCCGCGTCCACGCTATGACCAGGTGCTGTCGTTCGGCTGGAAAGTCTGTCTGCCGTTGACGCTGTTGAACCTGCTGGCGACCGCCGCAGTGATTCTGTACAACGCGCAGTAAGAGGTGTTGAGATGACTTTAAAAGATATTGTCGTTGGCTTCGGCACGACAGTGCGCAGTATCTGGATGATAGGCATGCATGCCTTCGCCAAGCGCGAAACTCAGATGTACCCGGAAGAGCCGGTCTATTTGCCGCCGCGCTACCGTGGCCGTATCGTGCTGACGCGCGATCCCGACGGCGAAGAGCGTTGCGTTGCCTGTAACCTCTGCGCGGTGGCCTGTCCGGTCAGCTGTATCTCGCTGCAGAAAGCAGAGACCAAAGATGGCCGCTGGTACCCGGAATTCTTCCGCATCAACTTCTCGCGCTGCATCTTCTGCGGAATGTGCGAAGAGGCGTGCCCGACCACTGCGATTCAGCTGACGCCCGATTTCGAACTGGGCGAATTCAAACGCCAGGATCTGGTGTATGAAAAAGAGGATCTGCTGATCTCCGGTCCGGGCAAATATCCCGAGTACAACTTCTACCGCATGGCAGGTATGGCGATCGAAGGGAAAGAGAAGGGCGACGCCGAAAACGAAGCCAAGCCCATCGACGTCAAAGGCTTGTTACCTTAAGGAGCCCGGCATGGAAATTGCGTTTTATCTTTGCGGACTGGTGGCGGTGCTGACGACGCTGCGCGTCATCACCCACACCAATCCGGTACATGCGCTGCTGTACCTGATCGTGTCGCTGCTCTCCGTTGCGGGCGTCTTCTTTTCGCTCGGCGCCTATTTCGCCGGCGCGCTGGAGATCATCGTTTACGCCGGCGCCATTATGGTGCTGTTCGTCTTCGTGGTGATGATGCTTAACCTGGGCAACGCCACGGTGAAGCAGGAGCGCGACTGGCTGCAGCCCTCGCTGTGGATTGGACCCGGCATCGTCTCGCTGCTGCTGCTGGTGGTGATGGTGTACGCCATTCTGACCGCCAACGATCAGGGCATCGACGGCACGGTCATCGACGCCAAAGCGGTAGGCATCAGCCTGTTCGGGCCTTACGTTCTAGCGGTGGAACTCGCCTCTATGCTGCTGCTGGCGGGTCTGGTGGTGGCGTTCCATGTTGGACGCGAAGAGCGCCAGGGCGAAGTGCTGAGCAACCGCGACGCCAATAAGGAGGAGCACGCATGATCCCGTTACAACACGGCTTAATTCTTGCCGCCGTGCTGTTTGTCCTTGGACTGACATCACTGGTGATACGCCGCAACCTGCTGTTTATGCTGATCGGCCTTGAGATTATGATCAACGCGGCCGCGCTGGCGCTGGTCGTCGCAGGCAGCTACTGGGGACAGGCGGATGGACAGGTGATGTATATCCTGGCGATCAGCCTTGCGGCGGCGGAAGCCAGCATCGGCCTGGCGCTGCTGCTCCAGCTCTATCGTCGTCGTCAGACGCTGAACATTGATACTGTGAGCGAGATGCGCGGATGAATCTTCTCTACTTAACAATCCTGTTTCCGCTAATCGGCTTCCTGCTGTTGGCGTTTTCGCGTGGTCGCTGGTCGGAGAACCTGTCGGCCGCGATCGGTATGGGCTCGGTGGGCCTGGCGGCGCTGGTGACGCTCTATGTCGGCATCGACTTTTTCGCCAATGGCCAGCAGCCTTTTAACCAGGCGCTCTGGACCTGGATGCAGGTCGGCAACTTCGACATTAAAGTCAATCTGACGCTGGACGGGCTGTCGCTCACCATGCTGTCGGTGGTGACCGGCGTCGGCTTCCTGATCCACATGTTCGCCTCCTGGTATATGCGCGGCGAAGAGGGTTACTCCCGCTTTTTCGCCTACACCAACCTGTTCATTGCGAGCATGGTGGTGCTGGTGCTGGCTGACAACCTGATGCTGATGTATCTCGGCTGGGAAGGGGTGGGGCTCTGCTCCTATCTGCTGATCGGCTTCTACTACAGCAACCCGGAAAACGGCAAAGCGGCGATGAAGGCCTTTATCATCACCCGCGTCGGCGACGTCTTCCTCGCCTTTGCGCTGTTTATCCTCTACAACGAACTGGGCACGCTCAACTTCCGCGAGATGATGGAGCTGGCGCCGCAGCACTTTGCGGCGGACAACCATATGCTGCAGTGGGCGACGCTGATGCTGCTGGGCGGCGCGGTGGGTAAATCGGCGCAGCTGCCGCTGCAAACCTGGCTGGCGGACGCGATGGCCGGTCCGACGCCGGTGTCGGCGCTGATCCACGCCGCGACCATGGTAACCGCGGGCGTTTACCTGATCGCCCGCAGCCACGGCCTGTTCCTGCTGACGCCGGACGTGCTGCATCTGGTCGGCATCGTCGGCGCCATTACGCTGGTGCTGGCGGGCTTCGCCGCGCTGGTGCAGACCGACATCAAACGCGTGCTGGCCTACTCGACCATGAGCCAGATTGGCTACATGTTCCTGGCGCTCGGCGTGCAGGCGTGGGACGCGGCGATTTTCCACCTGATGACGCACGCGTTCTTTAAAGCGCTGCTGTTCCTCTCTTCAGGTTCGGTGATCCTCGCCTGCCATCACGAGCAGAACATCTTTAAAATGGGCGGCCTGCGTAAGAGCATTCCGCTGGTTTACGCCTGCTTCCTGGTGGGCGGCGCCGCGCTGGCCGCGCTGCCGCTGATCACGGCAGGCTTCTACAGTAAAGATGAAATCTTGTTCGGCGCGCTGGCGAACGGCCACATCAATCTGATGGCGGCTGGCCTGGTGGGCGCCTTCCTGACCTCGATCTATACCTTCCGCATGATCTTCATCGTGTTCCACGGCGAAGAGAAGATCCACGCGCATGCGGGCAAAGGGATTACTCATCATCTGCCGCTGATTGTGCTGCTGGTGCTGTCGACCTTCGTCGGCGCGCTGATCACGCCGCCGCTGGCGGGCGTGCTGCCGCACAGCGAAACCGGCGAAGCGGGCAAGGTCGGACTGGAGATCGCCTCCGGCGTGGTCGCCGTAGTCGGTATCCTGATCGCCGCCGCGCTCTGGCTGGGCAAACGTCAGCTGGTTAGTCGCATCGCCAACAGCGTGCCGGGCCGCTTCTTCGGCACCTGGTGGTTCGCTGCCTGGGGTTTCGACTGGCTGTATGACAAAGTGTTCGTCAAACCCTATCTCGGTATCGCCTGGCTGCTGCAGCGCGATCCGCTGAATGCGGTGATGAACCTGCCTGCGCTGGTGTCGCGTATCGCCAACAAAGGTCTGGTAGTCAGCGAAAACGGCTATCTGCGCTGGTATGTCGCCTCGATGAGCGTAGGCGCCGTGGTGGTGCTGGCGCTGATGCTGGTGGTGTAAGGTTGATGAGCGGGGCGGCTCGGCGAGTCGCCCCAGGTCAAGAATGTTAAAAATTGCCCAATATGAGGGCGTTATCGGCGCGGTCAGTTTTGGCACCGCCAGCGCGCAGCAACCGGAGCGTACTGAAGTACGTGAGGATTGCGAGCACTGCCGGAGGCAAAAATGACAAGCAAGATAGCCCGAAAACAGGCAGAAAAAAGGGAAAGACTTCAGTGCTACTACCTTGGCTAATAATCATTCCATTCGTCGGCGGCTTGCTCTGCTGGCTGGCTGAGCGCCTCGGCGCGAAAACGCCGCGCTGGATAGCCCTGATTACCATGGGCCTGACGCTGGCGATATCGCTGCAGCTCTGGCTGCAGGGCGGCTATTCACTGACGCAGGCCGCGGGCATGCCGCAGTGGCAGTCGGAGTTTTCCGCCTCCTGGATCCCGCGCTTCGGCATTAATTTCCATCTGGCGCTGGATGGCCTGTCGCTGCTGATGGTGGTGCTGACCGGCCTGCTCGGCCTGATGGCGGTGCTCTGTTCCTGGAACGAAATCGAGAAGTATCAGGGCTTTTTCCATCTCAATCTGATGTGGATTCTGGGCGGCGTCATCGGCGTCTTCCTGGCGATCGATATGTTCCTGTTCTTCTTCTTCTGGGAGATGATGCTGGTGCCGATGTACTTCCTCATCGCGCTCTGGGGTCATAAGGCATCCGACGGTAAAACCCGTATCACCGCCGCCACCAAGTTTTTCATCTATACCCAGTCTTCTGGTCTGGTGATGCTGATTGCCATTCTGGCGCTGGTGTTCGTGCATTACAACGCTACCGGCGTCTGGACGTTCAACTACGAGCAGCTGCTGAAAACGCCGATGTCGCATACGGTGGAATACTTGCTGATGCTGGGCTTCTTTATCGCCTTCGCGGTAAAAATGCCGGTGGTGCCGCTGCACGGCTGGCTGCCGGACGCCCACAGCCAGGCACCGACTGCGGGGTCAGTTGACCTCGCCGGCATTCTGCTGAAAACCGCCGCTTACGGCCTGCTGCGCTTCAGCCTGCCGCTGTTCCCCAACGCCTCGGCGGAATTCGCGCCGATCGCCATGTGGCTGGGCATTATCGGCATCTTCTACGGCGCCTGGATGGCCTTCTCGCAGACCGATATCAAACGCCTGATCGCCTACACCTCGATCTCCCATATGGGCTTCGTGCTGATCGCCATCTACACCGGCAGCCAGCTCGCTTTCCAGGGCGCGGTGGTGCAGATGATTGCGCACGGCCTCTCCGCCGCCGCGCTCTTTATCCTGTGCGGTCAGCTCTATGAGCGTCTGCATACGCGTGATATGCGTCAGATGGGTGGCCTCTGGTCGCGCATTAAGTGGATTCCGGGTCTGTCGCTCTTCTTTGCGGTCGCCAATCTGGGGATGCCGGGCACCGGCAACTTCGCCGGCGAATTTATGATCCTGACGGGCAGCTTCCAGGTGGTACCGGTGATTATCGTTATCGCCACCTTCGGTCTGGTGTTCGCCTCGGTCTACTCGCTGATCATGATGCAGCGCGCCTACTACGGCGAAGCGAAGTCGAAAGATCCGCTGCCGGGCATGTCGCCGCGTGAATTTACGATGATTATGGTGCTGGTGGTCCTGCTGGTGCTGCTGGGCGTTTACCCGCAGCCGATTCTGGATACGTCCCATGCCGCCATGAGCAATATTCAGCAGTGGTTTACCGCTTCAATTTCAACTACAAGGCCGTAATTCGCCATGACAATAACTTTTCAACAATTGATCGCGTTGCTGCCGCTGTTGATCGTCGGATTGACGGTGGTGGTTGTGATGCTGTCCATTGCCTGGCGACGCAACCATTTTGTTAACGCCACGCTGACGGTCATCGGTCTGAACCTGGCGCTGGTTTCGCTCTGGTTTGTGGGGCAGGCGGGCGCCATGGACGTGACGCCGCTGCTGCGGGTCGATCCTTACGCCGTGTTCTACACCGCGCTGGTGATCCTGGCGAGCCTCGCGACCTGTACCTTCGCCTATCCCTGGCTGGCTGGTTTCCCGGACAACAAGGATGAGTTCTATCTGCTGGTGCTGATTGCGGCGCTGGGCGGCATCGTGCTGGCGAGCGCCAATCATCTGGCGTCGCTGTTTATCGGCGTCGAGCTGCTGTCGCTGCCGCTGTTCGGCATGATCGGCTACGCCTTCCGGCAGAAACGTTCGCTGGAAGCGGCGCTGAAATATACCATTCTGTCGGCGGCCGCCTCCTCTTTCCTGCTGTTCGGCATCGCGCTGATCTATGCCGATTCCGGCAGCCTGAGCTTCGTGAAGCTGGGAGAGAGCCTGAACGACGCCATGATTCAGCAGCCGCTGCTGCTGGTGGGTCTCGGCATGATGATTATCGGCCTCGGCTTTAAGCTGTCGCTGGTGCCGTTCCACCTCTGGACCCCGGACGTCTATCAGGGCGCGCCTGCGCCGGTGTCGACCTTCCTCGCCACCGCCAGCAAAATCGCCATCTTCGGCGTGATCATGCGCCTGTTTATGTACGCGCCGCTCACCGACAGCGAGGCCGTGCGCACCGTGTTAGGTCTGATCGCCTTCGTGTCGATTCTGTTCGGCAACCTGATGGCGATTTCGCAGAGCAATATTAAACGTCTGCTGGGCTACTCCTCGATTGCGCATCTCGGCTATCTGCTGGTAGCGCTGATCGCGGTGAAAACCCACCAGCTGTCGCTGGAGACCGCAGGCGTTTATCTGGCGGGCTACCTGTTCAGCAGCCTGGGCGCATTTGGCGTCGTCAGCCTGATGTCCAGCCCGTACCGCGGCCCGGACGCCGATTCGCTCTACTCCTATCGCGGCCTGTTTTGGCACCGTCCGGTGCTGTCGGCGGTGATGACGGTGATGATGCTGTCGCTGGCCGGCATTCCAATGACGCTCGGCTTTATCGGCAAATTCTACGTGATCGCTTCCGGCGTCAACGCGAAGCTGTGGTGGCTGACGGCGGCCGTGGTTGTCGGCAGCGCCATCGGCCTCTACTACTATCTGCGCGTGACCGTGAGTCTCTACCTCAGCCCGCCGGAGCTGCATACGCGCGACACTCCGGCCAACTGGGCGTTTACCGCTGGCGGCGTGGTAGTGCTGATCTCCGCGATTCTGGTGCTGCTGCTCGGCGTTTATCCGCAGCCGCTGATTACGCTGGTGCAGATGGCGCAGCCGCTGATGTAAACTGCGTTTACCCTTGTGAAATCAGGCCCTCGGGCCTGATTTTTTTTGTCTTCAGGAGAGCCTATGGATATCAGCTGGCAGGACAGGCATCACAGCGAACTGAGCGCGCAGCAGCTTTATGCGCTGCTGGCGCTGCGCTGCGCAGTATTCATCGTGGAGCAGACCTGCCCCTACCTGGACGTCGACGGTCAGGATCTGGTGGCGGATAACCGCCATATTCTGGGGATGCGCGGCGATGAGCTGGTGGCCTACGCGCGTATTTTGACGCCTGCGGACGAGGCCGCGCCGGTGACGATTGGGCGCGTGATCGTCTCCGCCAGCGCGCGGGGAATCAATCTCGGCAACCAGCTGATGGCGCAGGCGCTGCGCAGCTGCGAAAGGTACTGGCCGGGGCGCGGGGTTTATCTGTCGGCGCAGGCGCACCTGCAGGATTTCTATGGGCGCCTCGGTTTTCAGGCGGTCGGCGAGATCTATCTGGAAGACAATATTCCGCATATTGATATGCGCAAATAGTAAAACGGCGAGCTAAAAAGCTCGCCGTTTCTCTTTTAGCCCACCGTCATCTGACGGTCATCAACATATTTACGCTGATCCGCCGGCGGCGGGAAATACTGATAGAGCCAGGTCTCGCTCAGGGTTTCATCTTTCGTGCGCAGGAACAGACGCATCTCCACCGGCGTGGTGGCGTCGCTCTCTGGATACCAGTCGAACAGGATGCGATAGCCGTTCATCGGCTCGACGTAAAGGATCTCCACCTGCTTAAAGGTGCCGGATGACAGGGTAATCACCGGCTCGATGCCCTTCGGCGCGGCCGCTTTTAAATCGCCGCCGACGAAATCGATGGCGAAGCGACGGCACCACGTCTCAGGGAAGTGCTCGCCCGGCGCCCAGCCTTCCGGGAAGCCGCCGATGCCGGTGCGGGTGGCGTCAACGCGCGCCAGACCGCTGCGCACCGGCGGCAGGCCGCTCCAGTAAAGCTTGTAAGAGAAGCTGAACTCGCTGCCCGCCTTCACCGGCTCGGCCGGCTGCCAGAAGCAGACGATGTTATCCAGCGTTTCGCCGGTGGTGGGGATCTCCATCAGATTAATGGCGCCTTTGCCCCATTTGCCGACCGGCTCTACCCACAGGCTGGGGCGTTTGTCATACCAGCCGATAACATCCTGATAATCTTTGAAATCGTGATTGAGCTGCAACAGGCCGAAGCCGCGCGGGTTCTCATCCTGATAGGCGTTAAACTGCAGCTTCTGCGGGTTATTCAGCGGACGCGCAATCCACTCGCCGCTGCCGCTCCACATCGCCAGGCGATCGGAGTCGTGGATCTGCGGATGATAGGTGTTGCACATGCGGCGCTCGTTGGTGCCGCAGCTGAACATACTGGTCATCGGCGCGATGCCAAGCTGGCGGATCTCTTTGCGCGCATAGAGATGGTTCTCCACCTCCATAACTACGCGGTTCGCCTCGCAGTGAATAGTGAACTTATAGGCGCCGGTAACGCTGGCGCCGTCCAGCAGGGCGTAGGCGACAAAGGTGGTGTCGTCCGCTTTCGGCGTTTCGAACCAGAATGCGGTGAAGTCAGGAAACTCTTCGCCGCCGTTGCTGAAGGTGTTGACCGCCACGCCGCGCGCGGAGAGGCCATACTGATAGGTGTCGTCCACGGCGCGGAAGTAGCTGGCGCCAAGGAAAGAGACGATATCGCGGCGCGCCAGCTCTGGTTTTTTAAAGGCGCGGAAGCCGGCGAAGCCGAGATCGTTTTTGCCTACCAGCTGCTGTGTATCCACCTTCGCGTTGTTGTAGTTGAACAGTTCAGGGCGGAAGTGGATCTCGCGCGCTTCGCGGCTGTCGGCGTCGACCGAGAACATGCGGATGCGGCGCTTAAAGCCCATGCCGACGTGGAAAAACTGCACGTCGAGCTGACGATCGGGGATGTTGTTCCACAGCGAGTGACCGGCGTCGTACTGAATTTCGTTGTACGCCTGCGGCGTCAGCGTCGCCAGCGTCTCTGGCAGCGCGCCGGGCGCGCCACCCCAGGGCTGCTTCGCCAGCGCGGCGGCTTTCTTTTTCAGTACATCGAAATCGAAGCGCACGGCGGCACCGTCTGCAATGCCATCTTCTGCCCAGGCGGATTGCGCAAACAGCGTGGACAGGCCGGTCATGCCGCTGACGGCGGAGAAGGCCATTGACGCTTTCATAAACATTCTTCGATTCATGCCAGAAATTATTCCTTAGCGTTCGAGTGTGTTGTGACTGTCCTGCTCTGCGCGCAGGTGACGTAAAAGCGCAGATAACAGCAGGGTACGACAGTCTGCCAGGTGAAAAATTCAGTCCGCCTTAAATTTATCAGATTAATCAAGAAGGCCGAGGAATTTCGTCAGAGGTCGCACTGAGGGAAACTCGGGGGAATCCTGGTGAAACCATCCTGCAAACGGCGATTTTGCCGCTATAGTTAAGAGACTGCTTTGTAAATGACACGGAGGAAATGATGGTAAAAGAGACAGAAGCTTTCGACACCAATCTGGATGATGATTTGGCGCTGTTGACCGAGACGCTGGAAGAAGTGTTGAAGTCGTCAGGCGATCCGACCGATCAGAAGTACATTGAGCTCAAAACCAAAGCGGAGCAGGCGCTGGAAGATGTGAAGTCACGCGTAAGCCAGGCTTCCGACAGCTACTACTATCGCGCGAAAAACGTCGCCTACCGCGCCGACGACTACGTGCATGAGAAACCCTGGCAGGGTATCGGCATCGGCGCAGCCGCCGGTCTGGTGCTCGGCCTGCTGCTGGCGCGTCGCTGAGACGTGCTGCTCAAAACGGCGGGGCGACCCGCCGTTTGTTTTCCCTTCCTCGCATTCCTTTCTTGTTTTGCCCCTGACTGCTCGCTGACGCGAAAAGCGCACTATTGTGTTGAGTTTACTCAGCGCGCTTCCTACAGTAGATCGATGGACAAAAGGAGATGACAACGTGATAAGAGTCGAGATGCTGTCTACAGGGGATGAGGTGCTGCACGGCCAAATCGTCGATACCAACGCCGCCTGGCTGGCGGATGTGCTGTTTCAGAACGGGTTGCCGATGAGCAGCCGCAGCACGGTAGGCGATTCGCTGGCGTCGCTGGTGGAAACGCTGCAGGCGCGCAGCGAGGTGGCGGATGTGCTGATCGTCAACGGCGGCCTCGGCCCGACCAGCGACGATCTCAGCGCGCTGGCGGCGGCGAAAGCCTGTGGCGTCGAGCTGGTGCTGCATCAGGCGTGGCTGGACAACATCGAGGCCTGGTTCGCCAGCCGCGGCCGGGTGATGGCGGCGAGCAACCGCAAGCAGGCGGAGATCCCCGCCAATGCCGAAATGCTGGATAATCCGGTGGGCACAGCCTGCGGCTTTGCGCTGCGGCTAAATCGCTGCTGGATCTTCTTTACGCCCGGCGTGCCCTCTGAGTTTAAGGTGATGGTGGAGCAGCAGATTCTGCCGCGCCTCAAGCAGCAGTTCGACCTGCCTGAACCACCGCTCTGCCTGCGCCTTACCACTTTCGGCCGCGGCGAGAGCGATATCGCCGCCGAGCTGGAGCCGCTGGCGCTGCCGGAAGGCGTGGTGATGGGCTATCGCTCTTCAATGCCGATTATCGAAATCAAACTGACCGGACCGGCCTCCCAGCGCGTGGCGATGGAGCAGGTCTGGCAGCAGGTGCGTCTGCTGCTGGCGGAGTGCACTATTTTTGAGGGCACGGAAGGCCTGCCGACGCTGCTGGCGCGCGAACTCAAGGATCGCGGCTTTCGTCTGGCGCTCAGCGAGCAGTACACCGCCGGATTGCTGCACTGGCAGCTGGCAGCGGCAGAGGTGCCGCTGAGCGCAGCGGAAATTCTGCCGGCGCATCAGGAGGGGCTGGAGGAGCAGGTGCAGCGTACGCGCGCGCTGGCGGCGCATCAGGGTACGGTGCTGGCGCTGTCGACCGGCGCGCTGGAAGAGGGCGAAGTTTCGCTGGCGCTGCATACGCCGGAAGCGAGCTGGGGACAGCGGGTGAAGTTTACCCACGGTCGGCACAATCTGGAGACGCGGCAGAAGGTAGTGGCAATGATGGCGATGAATATGCTGCGCCGCTGGCTGCACGGCAGCGAGGTCAGCACCGGCCACGGCTGGATTGACGTGCTGGAGTCGGTGAAGCTGTAAAACAGGGTAGCGGAGGCGTCTGTCGCTTCGTGAGCCCACGCGGAAGGCAGGAAGCGATCGCAAAGACGCAAAAAGCGGCATCCATGCCAGCTCGGCCCGCGCCATCCCTGGCGCGGGACGCTTTGCTCTTCGCTTCCTGCCTTCCGCGTTTTGACTATTGCGTGGTCTGTGAGAGCAAAGAAGCCAGCTACAGCTCGATTTCAATCTCGCCTTTCGCCAGACAGCAGCAGGGCAGAATCTCGCCCTGCTCCACAAACGCCAGCGGCGTTTCGGCATAGTGAACTTCGCCCTTTAGCAGGCGCGTGCGGCACGAACCGCAGTAGCCTTCGCGACACTGAAACTCCACGCACAGGTTATGCGCTTCCAGCGTCGTCAGCAGGTTAGGGTGATGCTCTGCGCACTCCAGCCGCTGGCCGGAGCTGCGCAGGATAATAACGGCACGGCTCATACTTACAGCTGGAAATCGTTAAAGTCGTCTTCGCCCACTTCCGAGTCGATCTGACCCACCAGGTAGGAGCTCACTTCCACTTCCTGCGGCGCGACCTGCACGTTGTCCGACACCAGCCAGGAGTTAATCCACGGAATCGGGTTAGAGCGCGTCTGGAACGGCAGATCCAGGCCCACCGCCTGCATACGGATATTGGTGATGTACTCGATGTACTGGCAGAGAATATCTTTGTTCAGGCCGATCATCGAACCGCCGCTAAACAGATATTCCGCCCACTCTTTCTCCTGCTCGGCCGCCTTCTTGAACAGATCGAAACACTCCTGACGGCATTCGGCGGCGATCTCTTTCATCTCTGGATCGTCTTCGCCGGTGCGCATCAGGTTCAGCATATGCTGGGTGCCGGTCAGGTGCAGCGCTTCGTCACGGGCAATCAGACGAATAATCTTGGCGTTGCCTTCCATCAGCTCGCGTTCGGCGAAGGCGAAAGAGCAGGCGAAGCTGACGTAGAAGCGAATCGCCTCCAGCGCGTTAACGCTCATCAGGCAGATATAGAGCTGCTTTTTCAGCGCGCGCAGGTTCACAGTCACGCTCTTGCCGTTAACCTGATGGGTGCCTTCGCCCAGCAGATGCCAGTAGTTGGTCATCTCGATCAGATCGTCGTAGTACTTCGAGATATCCTGGGCGCGCGCGAGGATCTGCTCGTTGGTGACGATATCGTCGAACACCAGCGACGGATCGTTGACGATGTTGCGAATGATATGGGTGTAAGAGCGCGAGTGGATAGTCTCGGAGAAGGCCCAGGTTTCGACCCAGGTTTCCAGCTCGGGGATGGAAATCAGCGGCAGCAGCGCGACGTTCGGGCTGCGGCCCTGAATCGAGTCGAGCAGGGTTTGGTATTTCAGGTTGCTGATAAAGATATGCTTCTCATGCTCCGGCAGCGCCTGATAGTCGATGCGGTCGCGCGAAACGTCGACTTCTTCCGGACGCCAGAAAAAGGAGAGCTGCTTTTCAATCAGCTTTTCAAAAATGTCATATTTCTGCTGGTCGAAGCGCGCCACGTTGACGGACTGACCAAAGAACATCGGCTCTTTCAGCTGATCGTTTTTATTCTGTGAGAACGTAGTGTAAGCCATACAAACTGTCCAAATGTAGACGGGGCGCAGCGCGGCCCCGTGAAATAACGCAGGCGGGAGACGCGCTCCCGCCCAACCTTAAATCTTACAAGCGCCGCTTTCGCAACCGTCATCCTGGATAGAAGGCGCCAGATCGTCCTGCGCGTCTTCCGCACCGTCGCGGGTGTTTTGGTAGTAGAGCGTTTTCACGCCGAACTTGTACGCGGTCAGCAGATCTTTCAGCAGCTGCTTCATCGGCACCTTGCCGTTGGCAAAGCGCGACGGGTCGTAGTTGGTGTTGGAGGAGATCGCCTGATCGATAAACTTCTGCATCACGCCGACCAACTGCAGGTAACCGTCGTTGGACGGCATTTCCCACAGCAGCTCGTACTGATCTTTCAGACGCTCATACTCCGGCACCACCTGACGCAGAATGCCGTCTTTAGAGGCTTTGATGCTGATATGGCCGCGCGGCGGCTCGATGCCGTTGGTGGCGTTGGAGATCTGCGACGAGGTCTCGGACGGCATCAGCGCGGAGAGCGTTGAGTTGCGCAGACCGTGCGACTTAATCGACTCGCGCAGGCCGTCCCAGTCCAGGTGCAGCGGCTCGTTGCAGATGCTGTCGAGATCCTTTTTATAGGTATCGATCGGCATAATGCCCTGCGAGTAGGTGGTTTCGTTGAACCACGGGCAGGCGCCTTGCTCTTTCGCCAGCTCGTTCGACGCTTTCAGCAGGTAGTACTGAATCGCTTCGAAGGTTTTGTGCGTCAGGTTGTTGGCGCTGCCGTCGGAGTAGCGCACGCCGTTCTTCGCCAGGTAGTAAGCGAAGTTGATCACGCCGATACCCAGGGTGCGGCGGCCCATCGCGCCGCGCTTCGCGGCCGGAATCGGGTAGTCCTGATAGTCGAGCAGGGCGTCGAGGGCGCGTACCGCCAGGGTCGCCAGCTCTTCGAGATCGTCCAGGCTCTCAATCGCGCCGAGGTTGAACGCCGACAGCGTACAGAGGGCGATTTCGCCGTTCTCGTCGTTGACATCTTCCAGCGGTTTGGTCGGCAGCGCGATCTCCAGGCAGAGGTTAGACTGGCGCACCGGCGCGATGCTGGCGTCGAACGGGCTGTGGGTGTTGCAGTGGTCGACGTTCTGAATGTAGATACGGCCGGTAGAGGCGCGCTCCTGCATCATCAGCGAGAAGAGATCGACCGCTTTCACGCGCTGTTTGCGGATGCTGTCGTCTTTCTCATATTTGGTGTAGAGGCGTTCAAATTCGTCCTGATCGGCAAAGAAAGCGTCGTACAGGCCGGGCACGTCGGATGGGCTGAACAGGGTGATCTCTTCGCCCTTCAGCAGACGGGTGTACATCAGCTTGTTGATCTGCACGCCGTAGTCCATGTGACGCACGCGGTTGCCTTCCACGCCGCGGTTGTTCTTCAGCACCAGCAGGCTTTCTACTTCCAGATGCCACATCGGGTAGAACAGCGTCGCCGCGCCGCCGCGAACGCCGCCCTGCGAACAGGATTTCACCGCGGTCTGGAAATGCTTGTAGAACGGAATACAGCCGGTGTGGAACGCTTCGCCGCCGCGGATCGGGCTGCCCAGCGCGCGAATGCGGCCGGCGTTGATGCCGATGCCGGCGCGCTGCGACACATACTTCACGATGGCGCTGGAGGTGGCGTTGATAGAGTCGAGGCTGTCGCCGCACTCGATCAGCACGCAGGAGCTGAACTGGCGCGTCGGGGTGCGCACGCCGGACATGATCGGCGTCGGCAGCGAAATCTTAAAGGTAGAGATCGCATCGTAGAAGCGCTTGATGTAGTCCATACGCGTGTCGCGCGGATAGCCGGAGAACAGGCAGGCGGCGACCAGAATATAGAGGAACTGCGCGCTCTCGTAGATATCGCCGGTGACGCGGTTCTGCGCCAGGTATTTGCCTTCCAGCTGCTTGACCGCCGCGTAGGAGAAGTTCATATCGCGCCAGTGGTCGATAAAGCCGTCCATCTGCTCGAACTCTTCAACCGTGTAGTCTTCCAGCAGATGAGGGTCATATTTGCCCATCTCCACCATGCGCACCACCTGATCGTACAGCTTCGGCGGCTCGAACTGGCCGTAGGCTTTTTTACGCAGGTGGAAGATCGCCAGGCGGGCAGCAAGGTATTGATAGTCCGGCGCGTCGCGCGAGATCAGGTCTGCTGCGGCCTTGATGATGGTCTCATGAATATCAGAGGTTCTGATGCCATCGTAGAACTGGATATGGGAGCGCAGTTCGACCTGGGAAACAGAGACGTTGTTCAGCCCTTCAGCGGCCCAGTCGAGTACCCGGTGAATCTTATCGAGATCAATGCGTTCCTGGCGGCCATCGCGTTTAGTAACGAGCAGACTTTGATTCATGTCGCGTTATACCATCCGTAAGTGAAAAAGAGTCCCCTGTTTATTCACAGGGTTATTCAATGTGAATAATTCTGTGGATAAACACTATATGTTGGGGGTTGGGAGAGATTGAGTAACAATATGGAGGTTATTCTAGTGACCTGCCGCCAGATAACAAGACAGAAAAATGATGACCCTGGGGCTTGTATTTTGTGCGGAATTTCTTAACCCCGCGACTTATAAGGCCCAACGGCGTGTCAACTGCCAGGGTAAAAAATTCGAGATTTTGATCGACCGCTGATTTTTCGCACATCGCTGTGTTTTTTCCCGACAACCGACTAGCGGCGGAGCCACAGAGAGAGAAAAACGATGAGGGCAAGCTAACAGGCGCGCAATCGCCTTGCGCGCCAGCAGGTTACTTTTTGACGTGGCGGGTATGCACCATGTAGTTCACATCGACGCCGCGGCCAAGGCGAAACTTGTCGCTTAGCGGGTTATAGTGCAGGCCGATAATGTGCTGCTCGCGCAGCGCGGTTTCGTCGACCCAGCCCAGCAGTTCGGACGGACGGATAAATTTCTTCACGTCGTGGGTGCCGCGCGGCACCATGCGCAGCACATACTCCGCGCCGAACACCGCCATCAGCCAGGCCTTCGGGTTGCGGTTGATGGTAGAGAAGAACACCTCGCCGCCCGGCTTCACCAGACGCGCGCAGGCGTGCACCACCGAACGCGGATCCGGCACGTGCTCCAGCATCTCCATGCAGGTCACCACGTCATACTGGCCGGCGAACGCCTCGGCGTGATCTTCTACCGTCTGCTGCACGTAGTCGAGCGTCACCCCCTGTTCCAGCGCATGCAGGCGCGCCACCTGCAGCGGCTCGGCGCCCATATCGAGACCGGTGACCTCTGCGCCTTCGCGCGCCATGCTCTCCGCCAGGATGCCGCCGCCGCAGCCGACGTCCAGCACTTTTTTGCCGAACAGACCGTTGCTGTGCTGCGCGATAAAGCTCAGACGCAGCGGGTTGATGCGGTGCAGAGGCTTGAATTCGCCTTCGAGATCCCACCAGCGCGAGGCGACCGCCTCAAACTTAGCGATTTCCTGCGCATCGACGTTGGGCTGCGTTTCCTGCGGTTGTGCATTCATTGAATCATTACTCCAGAAAAAATGTTGACTGAGTATAAACGCTTATTGCTTTCGGGGGCACCTTTCCGGCGCGACGAAAAGCGCCGGAAAACGGCGGTTAACGTTCACCAGCGGGCTGGTGTGTGATATACTTTCGCACCTTTAAAATCCGGGCATATGTAGAGGGAATGCGGCTCCATGAGCGACCTTGCAAGAGAAATTACACCGGTCAATATCGAAGAAGAGTTAAAGAGCTCCTACCTCGATTACGCCATGTCGGTCATTGTTGGCCGAGCCTTACCCGATGTTCGTGACGGCCTGAAGCCTGTCCACCGCCGCGTGCTCTACGCGATGAGCGAACTGGGTAACGACTGGAACAAACCCTATAAGAAATCCGCCCGTGTGGTCGGTGACGTCATCGGTAAATATCACCCGCACGGGGATTCCGCCGTTTACGACACCATCGTCCGCATGGCTCAGCCTTTCTCCCTGCGTTACATGCTGGTGGACGGACAGGGCAACTTCGGTTCCGTCGACGGCGACTCCGCCGCGGCGATGCGTTATACCGAAGTGCGCATGTCGCGTATCGCGCACGATCTGCTGGCAGACCTGGAAAAAGAGACCGTCGACTTCGTGCCGAACTATGACGGCACCGAGCAGATCCCTGAAGTTCTGCCGACCAAAATCCCTAACCTGCTGGTGAACGGTTCCTCCGGCATCGCGGTCGGGATGGCGACCAATATTCCGCCGCACAACCTGACGGAAGTGATCAACGGCTGCCTTGCCTATATCGACGACGAAGATATCAGCGTCGAAGGATTGATGGAGCACATTCCGGGGCCCGATTTCCCGACCGCCGCCATCATCAACGGCCGTCGCGGCATTGAAGAGGCGTATCGTACCGGACGCGGCAAGATCTACATCCGCGCGCGCGGCGAAGTGGAAACCGACGCCAAAACCGGCCGCGAAACCATCGTGGTGCACCAGATCCCTTACCAGGTCAACAAAGCGCGTCTGATTGAGAAGATCGCCGAGCTGGTAAAAGAGAAGCGCGTCGAAGGCATCAGCGCGCTGCGCGACGAGTCGGACAAAGACGGCATGCGCATCGTGATCGAAGTGAAGCGCGATGCGGTCGGCGAAGTGGTGCTGAACAATCTCTACTCGCTGACGCAGCTGCAGGTCTCATTCGGCATCAACATGGTGGCGCTGCATCAGGGTCAGCCGAAGATCATGGCCCTGAAGGATATTCTGGAAGCCTTCGTGCGCCATCGTCGCGAAGTGGTAACGCGCCGTACTATTTTCGAACTGCGTAAAGCGCGCGACCGCGCGCATATCCTTGAAGGTCTGGCGATCGCGCTGGCCAACATCGATCCGATTATTGAGCTGATCCGCCGCGCGCCGAACCCGGCCGAAGCGAAAGCGGGTCTGATCGCGCAGGCGTGGGATCTGGGCAACGTCGCCGCCATGCTGGAGCGCGCGGGCGACGACGCCGCGCGTCCGGAGTGGCTGGACGACGAGTTCGGCATCCGCGACGGTCGCTACTACCTGACCGAACAGCAGGCGCAGGCGATCCTCGATCTGCGTCTGCAGAAGCTCACCGGACTTGAGCATGAAAAACTGCTCGACGAGTACAAAGAGCTGCTGGAGCAGATCGCCGAGCTGCTTAACATCCTGATGAACGCCGAGCGTCTGATGGAAGTGATCCGGGAAGAGCTGATCGCTATGCGCGACCAGTTCGGCGACGAACGCCGCACCGAGATCACCGCCAACAGCGCGGATATCAACATCGAAGACCTGATCAATCAGGAAGATGTGGTGGTTACGCTGTCGCATCAGGGCTATGTGAAGTATCAGCCGCTTTCGGACTACGAAGCGCAGCGTCGCGGCGGCAAAGGCAAGTCGGCGGCGCGCATCAAGGAAGAGGATTTTATCGATCGTCTGCTGGTGGCCAACACCCACGACACTATCCTCTGCTTCTCCAGCCGCGGTCGTCTCTACTGGATGAAGGTCTACCAGCTGCCGGAAGCGAGCCGCGGGGCGCGCGGTCGTCCGATCGTCAACCTGCTGCCGCTGCAGCCTGACGAACGCATTACCGCCATCCTGCCGGTGCGCGAATACACCGAAGGCTTCAACATCTTTATGGCGACCGCCAGCGGCACCGTGAAGAAAACGGCGCTGCAGGAGTTTAGTCGTCCGCGCAGCGCGGGCATCATCGCGGTGAACCTGCGCGAAGATGACGAGCTGATCGGCGTGGCGCTGACCAACGGCAACGACGAGGCGATGCTCTTCTCTGCCGGCGGCAAAGTGGTGCGCTTCGCAGAAAACGCCGTTCGCGCCATGGGCCGTACCGCCTCGGGCGTGCGCGGCATCAAGCTGGCGGAAGGAGATCGCGTGGTGTCGCTGATCGTGCCGCGTGAAGAGGGCGCCATTCTTACCGTGACGCAAAACGGCTACGGCAAGCGTACCGCGATTAGCGAGTACCCGACCCGTTCGCGCGCCACCCAGGGCGTGATCTCCATCAAGGTCACTGAGCGTAACGGTCCGGTGATTGGCGCGGTGCAGGTGGTCGACAGCGATCAGATCATGATGATCACCGATGCCGGCACGCTGGTGCGCACCCGCGTTTCCGAGGTCAGCATCGTCGGCCGTAACACCCAGGGCGTGATCCTGATCCGTACCGCGGAAGATGAGAACGTGGTGGGTCTGCAGCGCGTGGCCGAACCGGTGGAAGAGGAAGAGCTCGACGCCATCGACGGCAGCGTAGCGGAAGGCGAGGAAGATATCGCGCCGGAAGCGGAAGCGGAAGACGACGCGCCGGAAGCGGACGAAGAAGAGTAACGCTTCACGCTTGCGCCGCCAGGGAAGGCGGCACTCAATTTTACGGCAGGAAAGGGCAACCCGACCTGCCGTTGCTTTTTGCGGCGCGGCACGTTAAGCGCAGATGCCGACTGGCTTTTCTTCCCTGATAAAGCTAGTGTAATGAGCATTCTGAAGCCAGCCCGTCATTAACCTTGCCGTAGTGAGTTTCCCTTGAAATATCTGGTCTCTTTCCGAACCACGCTGCGCATCTCGCGCTACCTGTTCCGTGCGCTGGCGCTGCTGCTCTGGACGCTGGGCGCGGTGCTGACCACCTTCTTTATCATCAGCGTGCTGCATGACAAAGAGAGCAGCGTGCGGCAAGAGTTCGCCAGCAACTATGGCCAGGCGGAATGGTATGTGCGCCACTCCGCCGACGTGATGCGCGAGCTGAAGTACATCACTGAAAATCGCCTCACCAGCGCCAGCAGCGGCCTGGATATGATTAACGGCGTGCTGCCGGGCAAATCGACGCTGCCGCAGTTTACGCCGCTCTTTTCCGACGGCGACTGCTCTTCGATGAGCAATACCTGGCGCAACTCGCTCGATTCGCTCAGCTACTATATCAACTACTGGAAAAGCAACTTCGCCTCGACCTACGAGCTGAACCGCGTCTTTTTCATCGGCGGCGAAAGCCAGTGCCTGGCGGACTTCACCATCGGCAGCAGCAACGTAGATCGCGAACGCAGCCTCAAGGCGCTGCGCGAGCGCGTGCTGCGCTATCGCAACGGCAACGACGAAGAGCGCCGCAATCCTGTCTACTGGGTTAACGCCAGCGCGCAGCCCGGCGTCGGCACCTTTTATATGATGGTGCCGGTTTACGTCGCCAATAAGCTGCAGGCGCTGCTGGGCGTCGAGCAGAATATCCGGCTGGACGAGTTTATTCAGCCCGGCAGCCTGCCGGTGGTGGCCACCATCGTCGATGAAAATTACCGGCCGCTGCTGACGTCGCGTCGCGGCGGCGCCGGCTTCTCGCTTAACGATTTGTCGGACGACACCAGCTGGTTCGGTTACCTCGACGGCTATCGCCAGCTGGTGCTGAAAAAGCCGCTGCCGCCTTCCGATCTCAACGTGGTGTGGTCGGTGTCGACCCGCGTGCTTGTGGATCAGCTCAAGCTGATGATCATCAACGCGCTGCTGCTCAATCTGCTCAGCGCGATTGTGCTTTTTACCCTGGCCTGGCTATTTGAGCGCCGGATGTTCCTGCCAGCCGAGGAGAATGCGCACCGGCTGGAGGAGCATGAGCAGTTCAACCGCAAAATCGTCGCCTCGGCGCCGGTGGGCATCTGCATTCTGCGCACCCGCGACGGCACCAATATTCTCAGCAACGAGCTGGCGCACAACTATCTGACGCTGCTGACGCAGGAAGATCGCCAGCGGCTCAATGAAATTATCGGCAGCCAGCAGGTCAACTTCGTCGACGTGCTGACCGGCAGCAACACCAACCTGCAGATCAGCTTTGTGCACTCGCGCTACCGCAACGAAAACGTGGCGATCTGCGTGCTGGTGGATGTCTCCGCGCGCGTGCGCATGGAGCAGTCGCTGCAGGAGATGGCGCAGGCGGCGGAACAGGCGAGCCAGTCGAAGTCGATGTTCCTCGCCACCGTCAGCCACGAGCTGCGCACGCCGCTTTACGGCATTATCGGCAACCTCGACCTGCTGCAGACCAAGCAGCTGCCGAAAGAGGTCGATTCGCTGGTCACCGCGATGAACAACTCGTCGAGCCTGCTGCTGAAAATCATCAGCGACATTCTCGACTTCTCCAAGATTGAGTCGGAGCAGCTGAAGATCGAGCCGCGTCCCTTCTCGCCGCGCGAAGTCCTCAGCCATATTGCCGGCAACTATCTCTCGCTGGTGATGAAAAAGCGGCTGACGCTTTACTGCTTTATCGAGCATGACGTACCGCTGGCGCTGGACGGCGATCCGCTGCGGCTGCAGCAGGTGATCTCCAACCTGCTTAACAACGCCATCAAGTTCACTCACACCGGCTGCATTATTCTGCATGCCTATGTGAAAGAGGGCTATCTGGCGTTTCGCATTCGCGATACCGGCGTGGGGATTCCAGGCAAAGAGATTACGCGGCTGTTCGATCCCTTCTTCCAGGTGGGCAACGGCGTGCAGCGCAACTTCCAGGGCACCGGCCTGGGCCTCGCCATTTGCGAAAAGCTGACCAATATGATGGACGGCGATATCGAAGTGGACTCCGAGCCGGGCATGGGCAGCCAGTTTATCGTGCGCATTCCGGTCTATAACGGCCAGCACCCTGCGCCGCCGCTGCTCGACGGGCTGCATGACAAAACCCTGTGGATCGATATGCGCAACGACTATCTCGCCAGCTTTATCGAGCGCGATCTGCAGCAGCAGGGCATCGCTATTCTGCCGTATAACGGCAAAGGCGGCAGCGACGACGTACTGATCACCGACTATGAGCCGGAAGGCGAGCAGACGCTGCGGGCGGTCATTATCTTCAGCGGCGCCCATATCGATATGCCGCGTGAAATCGCGCCGGGACACTGGCTGCACAGCACGGCGACGCCGCACGAGCTACCAAGCCTGCTGGCGCGCATCTATCGCATCGCCATTCAGAGCGACACGGCGACCAACCTTGCGCTCTCTGCGCCGGCGGAAGAGGTGATCAGCAACGACGATATTATGATCCTGATTGTCGACGACCATCCCATTAACCGCATGCTGCTGTCGGAGCAGCTTGGTACGCTGGGCTATCAGGTGAAAACCGCTCAGGATGGCGTCGACGCGCTTAACGTCATCAGCCGCAGCGAGATCGATATCGTGCTGAGCGACGTCAACATGCCGAATATGGACGGCTACCGACTGACGCAGCGGCTGCGTCAGCTTGGTCACGTTTTCCCGGTGATCGGCGTTACCGCCAACGCGCTGGCGGAAGAGAAGCAGCGCTGTATGGAGGCCGGCATGGATAACTGCCTGTCGAAACCGGTGACGCTGGACGTGCTGAAGACGACGCTGGCGGTTTACGCGGAGCGGGTAAGAAAAGCGCGGGAAGGGTAGGCGGACGTCAGCAGCGTGACGCAAAGCAAAACCAGACGGCGCCTGAGCGCCGTCTGAACAACGCGTTAGTCTTTGTCGATCTGAGTTGCGCTGACGGAGGAGAGGTAGTTCAGCAGGGCGATATCGTTATCGACGCCCAGCTTCATCATCGCCGATTTTTTCTGGCTGCTGATGGTTTTGATGCTGCGGTTCAGTTTCTTGGCGATCTCCGTCACCAGGAAGCCTTCAGCGAACAGGCGCAGCACTTCGCTCTCTTTCGGCGACAGACGCTTGTCGCCATAGCCGCCGGCGCTGATCTTCTCCAGCAGTTTCGCGACGCTTTCCGGCGTGTACTTCTTGCCTTTTTGCAGCGCAGCCAGCGCTTTCGGCAGATCGGTCGGCGCGCCCTGTTTCAGCACGATGCCTTCGATATCCAGATCCAGCACGGCGCTCAGGATTGCCGGGTTGTTGTTCATGGTCAGAACAATAATCGACAGATCCGGATAGTGGCGTTTGATATATTTGATCAGCGTGATGCCATCGCCATATTTCTCGCCAGGCATGGAGAGATCGGTGATCAGAACGTTAGCGTCAAGCTTTGACAGGCTGTTAATCAGTGCTGTTGAGTCTTCGAACTCACCTACAACGTTGACCCATTCAATTTGTTCCAGAGATTTTCGGATACCGAAAAGAACAATTGGATGGTCATCGGCAATAATTACATTTAAGTTATTCATCTTATTGGTTACCTTGCTGCAGCAGTTCATTGACGTAAGCGTCAATGTCACTGGTGGTATTTGTAATGTTTGAATCGTCACATGCTTTGATGTGCAGTTCTAACTCTTCACAAAGCTGTTTGCCTGGCGTCAGGTTAAGCATGGCAAACACGCCTTTCAGGCGATGCGCTGTCTGAGCAAGCATGGCGTAGTCCTTTTCCGCCGACTCAGTATACAGTCTCTTTACATCAGGCGGTACTGTCTCGGTAAACAGCTGGAAGTAGCCGCCGCTGAGCAGCGGGGTTAATTCCTCGTCTTCTGTACTCTCATCCATGGAATCATGGGCCAGCTGTTGTTCAATCAAGGCCAGCAGCGCATCCTGCAGCGCATTGCTGAGATTGAAGTTGACCCGGTATTGCCGATCGTTTAGCGCGTGGTGACCCAGTTCATCCTCCGCCAGCAGCAGCGCCCAGCCGCTCAGCTTGTTGGGATCGTCGGTCACCAGCACGTCATGTTCCTGGCCTGACAGGCGCTCTTCGGGCGACAGGCAGCGCGCGCCCCAGTTCTCCAGATGACGGCAGACGATTTTGTAGACATCCTCCACCTCGATCTCGATAAGCGCGGTCACGCCGTCCAGCAGCTTCTCCTCTTCCTCCTCCGGCCGCGCCTCTACCGCCAGCGGAAGCTGAATGCTGTAGCGCGTGCCGATATCCGGTTTGGCGGTAATCTCCAGACTGCCGCCCATCTGTTTGCACAGCTGCTTGCAGAGGAAAAAGGCCATGCCGGACGCCTGACCGTAGCGATCCTGACTGGTTTCGCCGAGGAACGGGAAGTCGGCGTTCGCCAGCTCGTCGACGGTCAGTCCTGCGCCGGTATCCACCAGCTGAATCAGCAGACGTTCCGGATGCGCGTCGTCGGCGCTCACCGTCAGCGAGATCTTGCCCCAGCGCGTGGTGGTTAGCGCATAGTGCATTAGCGTGGCGAGCACTTTACGCAGCGCGCGGCGGTCGCCAAAGCGCTGTTCATCGTTAGGCTGCAGGTTATTCACCACCAGCGACAGCCCTTTGCGGCGCATCAGCGGCAGGCTTTCCAGCGCCACCTCGTCCAGCAGCTCCTGCAGGTTGAAAACGCTGGCGTCTGGCGACCAGTCGTGCGCCTCCAGACGGTTAAGCAGGACGATATCGTCCACCAGCCGCGCCAGACCCTGACTCTCGTCCAGCAGGTCGAGCACGGTTTCGTCTTCGTCGCGCTGGCTCAGCTGCACCAGCTGCGCCACCACGTTTTCCAGCGGACGATTAAGGGCGTGACCCAGATTTTGCAGCAGCTGCTGGCGCATCTGATGGTTTCGATCCAGCACCTGCTGCGCCTTCTGCAGTTTTTTATTCACCAGCAGCTCGCGATCCTGATCGCGCATTAAAAACAGCTGGGTATGCGGCGACAGCACGCTACGCGCATGGCGGATCTCATACACTTCGTTATTAATGGTCGCCTGCAGCACGCCCTGATGCTGGTCGGACATATTAATGATTTTTTGCAGATTCAGATGCGGCAAAAGATGTTCTGCGATCTTATTGCTGAGGATGGTGCGGTTGCTGGCGAAGTCATACACCAGCAGGCCGACCGGCAGGCTGGCGACAATCTCTTCGTTCAGCACGCGCAGCGAATCGAGCTCCGCGCTCTGGTTTTCGCTTGGACGCAGCGACTGCTGGCGCAGCAGCGTCATGCCGGCGAAAGAGAGCAGAAACAGCAGCAGGTTTACCAGCAGCGGCCACAGCAGATTATGCAGCGTATCCATCATCAGGCTGGTGAGCGGCACGCGATAGACCAGCTGCAGCGGCGTGCTCGGAAGGGTAGCGGCGATCTCCAGGTCGGGATTGACGATGGCGATCTGCGTGCTCTCGCTCTCTTCCTGACCGCTAGCGGCGGGCAGCGCAGTATCCTGGCGCAGCTGGAAGTTTTCGATCGGCATGTTCTGCGGCGTCAGATCGTTGATCGGCAGGTCGAAGGCGACCACCGTTGCCAGATGGCCCGGCTGGTTAAAGGTGGTGCGCAGGGTAAAGTAGTGGTCGTTCTGAAACGAGAAATGGCGCAACGGCGAGAAGCTTTCGCGCTCGTCCAGCGCGTTGGCCTGCTGCAGCATCTCGGCGCGACGGCCATCCACCAGCGAACTGATGGCGCTCTCTTTATAGCGCGTCGCCATATCCTTCAACGGCAGCGTAGAGATCATGATCAGGCTGTTGTCCTGACCGTTAAGGAAATACATCGACCAGGACGGGTTTTCCGCGCCCCACAGCGTATCGAGGTAGCTCGACATGCGCATGGTCATATCGAGCGTGCTGCTGTCGTGCGAACCGAAGATCAGCGCTTCGGTTTTGCGGCGAGTTTTTTCCAGATAGTAGACGTCCGGACGCAGCCGCGTCTCCTGCAGGCTGCTGTTCGGCGAGCTTCCCGCCGCGCTGGTGGCGAGATTCTCGTAAATTTGCCAGGTGGCGAAGCGATAGGCGTCGATGCGCTTTTGCGTCGCGCGCGCCAGATCGGCCATGGCATAGCGTTTCTCGGTCAGCCAGGCGTTGACCGAGTTATGGACCATAAAGCCTAGCGCCAGCAGCAGCACCAGATTGAAAATCACAAAAAAGCGGGTGACATTGCCGGATGTCAGTGGAAACTTAAAGGGCAACATAGCGTGTCAGGCACCTGAAATCATCGCGCAACCAGTCGGGCACTGGCGGCCACAGCCAGCAGCAGCAGCGCGATGAGCAGAAAGGCACCGCTGAGGCTCAGCCATTGAGAAATAAATCCGATTAAGGCCGGACCTGAGAGAATACCCGCATATCCCAGCGTTGTCATGGCGGAAATCCCCAGATTCGAGGGCATATCCTGTTGATTCCCGACAGCATTGAATAACATCGGCACCGTATTAGACAAACCGAAGCCCACCAGCAGGAAAGCGAGCAGCGCCATCTGCGGCCAGGGCAGAAATACCGCCAGCGCCAGGCCAGCCGACGCGGTCAGCGCGCCCGTCAGCATCACAGGAAAACGGCCGAAGCGGTGAATAATGCGGTCGCCGGTCAGGCGGCCGATGGTCATTGCCACCGAGAAGACCGCATAGCCGAGTCCGGCGTGCGCGGTGGACATGGCGGGACGCTGCAGCAGCAGCGCGCCCCAGTCGAGCACGGCGCCTTCGGCGAGAAACAGAATAAAGCAGAGCAGGCCGAGAAAGGCGACGAAGCCGCGCGGCACCACCAGCCACGGCTGATCGGGCTGATGCAGGCGCTCGCGCATCAGCGTCGGCAGGCTGGCCGCCAGCAGCAGCGCCATCAGAAGCAGCACCAGCGCCACCGACGCCAGCGGCGACAGACCGGCGCCCAGCAGCAGGCTGATCGCGCCCGCGCCTAGAATGCCGCCGAGGCTAAAGAAGCCGTGGAAGCCAGACATCATCGGCTTGCCGGCCGCTTTTTCCACCTCGACCGCCTGCACGTTCATCGCCACGTCCAGCATGCCCAGCCCGGCGCCGAAAACCATCAGCGTCGCGGCCATCATCCACATGACCTCCAGCGTCGCCAGCAGCGGCAGCATCGCCAGAATCACCAGCGTCGAACCGAACATGACCCGGCGGCAGCCGAAGCGGCCTACCAGCGCGCCGGTTACCGGCATCGCCGCCAGCGAACCGATGCCGAGACAGAGCAGCAGCGCGCCCAGCGACGCGCCGTTCAGCGCCAGCCGCTCGCTGGCGAACGGCACCAGCGGCGCCCAGGAGGACATGCCGAGACCGGCGATAAGAAAAACGAGGCGTGTTCCCAGACTGACTCGGCTGTGAAGTTTCCTGGCTGGGGCGGCGTCCATTGCGGTCATAGTGATATTCGTGAGTAATAAAGCGACGAAGTGTAGCATCAAAGCCGCAGCCGCATGCGCTGCCGGGAAGGGCAGAGTAGCGATAAAGCGGCGTGAAAGTCGGCATTTTAACGACTTTTACCCCGTCTCTGTACTTTTCCAGAACTTTCCTGGCACCTTTCCGAAAAAGCTGATGACCTGAGCGTCACTTTTCCACCTCGCACGTTACGTTTTTAACCCGTCTGCCTGGGATAGCGATGTCAGCCACTGAATCGCCGCTATCGGTAAGGCGATGATATTCTGAACGCTTTGTGGCGATATTTTGCGGCGTGCGCAGAGGGCGTTTAAATAAGGCCAGCAACCCATGAGAGAAAGCACTTTATTACAGTGATAAATTAACATGGGGAATATTCTGGAGTTTAATTAACCAGACGTGCGATTATTAGCAATAAATGCCGGTCGTCGGCGACGTTATTTTAATGTCATTAATTAAGTTTACTGTTAAAGAGAGTGGGAAGGGCAAATGATGGGCAAAAAAATGCCGGACATACAGGTCCGGCGGGAAATTAGGGTAAACATCTCATTCGGGGTGAATGAAGGTAATAATGAAATAAATGATGATAGCGGGATCTATTGTATTCTCAGATGACGTATATGTTTTATCATTCAGTGCTCATATAACACCGTATGTAACAGCATGAAAGTAAAAGTATAAAAAACGGTTTGATATTTTGTGCGATAATTTTTATCGATACGTGCTGGTTATTAGTTCCGCAAAATTTACATCTGGAAATAACTGTTTCGCATTATGAAACAGTTTTGGAAATTTCGTAGCATTTTCGTGATGGCTTATTGCTCTTTATAAAATAACAATGGCGTGCCGGCTGAATTTTTAAGCGTTCAGCTCGCAGTGGCAAAAATAAGGCATATAACAGAGGGCAATAAAATGAAACGTCGCGTTCTCTCCCTGATGATCCCTGCGCTGCTGGTCGCAGCGGGTTCTGCAAGCGCAGCGGAAATCTACAATAAAGACGGCAACAAATTAGACCTGTTCGGTAAAGTCGACGGTCTGCACTATTTCTCAGACAACGACGGTAATGACGGCGATCAGTCTTACCTGCGCTTCGGCTTCAAAGGCGAAACCCAGATTTCCGACCAGCTGACCGGTTACGGCCAGTGGGAATATCAGGCGGCGCTGAACACGGCGGAAAGCGAAGGCACCGCTGACAGCTACACGCGCGTCGGCTTCGCCGGTATCAAATTCGGCGATGCGGGCTCGTTCGACTACGGCCGCAACTACGGCGTAGCATACGACATCGGCGCATGGACCGACGTGCTGCCGGAGTTCGGCGGCGACACCTACGGCGCGGACAACTTTATGTTCCAGCGCGGCAACGGCATGGCGACCTACCGCAACTCTAACTTCTTCGGCCTGGTAGACGGCTGGAACTTCGCCGTTCAGTATCAGGGCAAAAACGACAACCCGAGCCGCGAAACCTCTGGCCGCGACGTGCTGGGCGAGAACGGCGACGGCTGGGGCCTGAGCACCACCTACGATCTCGGCTCTGGCTTCGGCATCGGCGCTGCCATGTTCTCGTCTGACCGCACCAACAATCAGAACGGCGGCGATCCGGCCATTCTGGGTCGCGGCGACAAGGCGGAAGTTTACACTGGCGGCCTGAAGTATGACGCCAACAATATCTATCTGGCGGCGATGTACAGCCGTTCCTACAACGCCACCCGCTTCGGCTCTAGTGACGACGACATCTACGGTTTCGCTGATAAAGCGGATAACTGGGAGCTGGTGGCGCAGTATCAGTTCGACTTCGGCCTGCGTCCGTCTCTGGCGTTTGTGACCTCACGCGGCACCGACATTCAGAACTGGGGCAAACAGAACCTGAAAAAATATGTTGATGTGGGCGCGACCTACTACTTCAACAAAAACATGTCCACCTACGTTGATTACCAGATCAACCTGATGGACGACAATGACTTCACCGACGCGGCCGGCATCAACACCGACGACACCGTGGCGCTGGGTCTGGTTTATCAGTTCTAAACCGGCCAAGAGCGTAGCCTGCGGGCTACGCTCCCGTTTGCAGAATCGCCGCCAGCGCGGCGGCTAAATCCTCGGTTACCGCTTCCGCCTCTTCTCCCCGCTGCGCCCGCACGATAGCGCCTTCCGCCAGCAACATAATCTGTCCTGTTTTGCCGCGTTCACTTTGCGCCAGCCTGAGGGCGATGGCGTCCGCCATCTCTTGCTTATGTCGCCGGATCAGCGCGCTGATTTCAGGCAGACTCTCGCCCAGCTCTGCGCTGGCGTTGATAAAGGCGCAGCCGCGAAAATCCACTTCGCTAAACCAGCTTTCCAGCGCAGCGGGCAGGGCATCCTGCAGAGAGGGCGTCTGCGCCAGCGCCTGCTGGAATCCCTGCATCCAGCGCTGATGCCGCTGCTCCAGCGCCGCTGCGATCAGCTGATTTTTCGCCGGGAAGTGGCGATAGAAGGTCACCTTGGTCACACCCGCTTCTGCGATCACGCGATCGACGCCGGTGGCGCGAATGCCCTGCTGGTAGAAGAGCCGCTGCGCCGCAGCCAGGATGCGGTCGCGGGCGGCGGCGGCAGGATCGAAAACAAGCGGAGCGAGCATAATCAGGCCTTCCATTTTTTAGTAGACAGAATTGTCTACATGCAGCAGAGTAACGCAAGTAGACAAACCTGTCTACCTACTGACTTTAGCCGCAGGAGACGACAATGCTGCTTCCTCCCTTTAATGAACAGAGCGCAATCGAAAAAGTACGTATGGCGGAAGATGCCTGGAACAGCCGCGATCCGCAGCGGGTGTCGCAGGTTTATAGTCTGGAGACGCGCTGGCGCAACCGCAGCGAAAGCGTGCAGGGGCGTGACGCGGTGGTGGCGTTTCTCAGCCGCAAATGGATCAGAGAGCTGGATTACCGGCTGATCAAAGAGCTATGGGCGTGGCATGACGACCGGCTGGCGGTGCGCTTTGCCTATGAATGGCATGACGACAGCGGCAACTGGTTCCGCAGCTACGGCAATGAGAACTGGCGCTTCGGCACTGACGGCCTGATGATTGAACGTTTCGCCTGCATCAACGACCTGCCGATAGCGGCCAGCGAACGACGCTTTCATTGGCCGCTCGGCAGACGCCCGGAAGAGCATCCGGGTCTGAGCGAACTGGGGATGTAACTACGACTGCAGCGTCCGCCTGCGGCTGGCCGCAGGCGGCGTTTTTGGCTGCGGCGGGGCGCTGCCCTCAAATCCTACTCCCGCCAGGGTGAACGCGGAGAAACTCAGCCACTGCTGCCACTGACCGAGCGTTGATGATGGTTTACGCATGCTGCACCTCCCGGAATTAAACCCGGTCTAAACAGTGCAGTATTCATGCCAGCTCGATCGCTCTCACAGCCACGGATTTCCCGCCTGCTTTGCTACACTGCCGCAGCATTTTGGTGCACACCTGCTCAACGCTGGCGCGCCGCGCCCCAGTCAAGGCGCTTTTGACGCCGCTGTTGCAGCAGCTTAACAATACTGAAAATAAATAGTCCGCCTGCGAACGCGAGAATCAGATAGATCATTGGGGCCTCCTGTTATCAGCCGGTTCCCTGCCAGAGAGTGGGTCAGGCAGTGCGGGTTTACAAGCCGCTTTTGACTACTTTACTAACGACTTATGCTTTGTTTCAGGCTGGAATATAGGGTTACAGATGAGGGAAGAATGCGATACTGGAATATTCTGCTAATGACAGCGGCAGTTTGCGCCCTGAGCGCCTGCGATAGCAAAACGCCGTCGCAGGCGATGGTGCTGGAAGGCAAAACCATGGGCACGGTGTGGCGCGTGTCGCTGGCGGGCGTCGACGTCGCGCGCAAAGCCCAACTGCAGCAGGCGATCCAGCAGCAGCTTGATGCGGATGACCAGACGTTGTCGACCTGGAAAGCCGATTCCGTGCTGTCGCGCTTTAATCGCTATCAGGGCGACGCGCCGCAGCCGGTCAGCGCCGATATGGCGGATATTGTCACCGAGGCGTTGCGTATCGGCGCGAAAACCGGCGGCGCGATGGATATCACCGTGGGGCCGCTGGTGAATCTCTGGGGCTTCGGCCCGGCGAAACAGCCTGCCCACCGCCCGACGGAGGCGGAGATCGCCGCCGCGAAGGCGCAAACCGGGCTACAGCACCTGCGCGTTCTCGAAACGGTGGAGGGGCAGTGGCTGCAAAAAGATCTGCCGGGACTCTATGTCGATCTCTCTACTATGGGCGAAGGCTACGCTACCGACCATCTGGCGCGCCTGATGGAGCGCGAAGGGATCAACAACTATCTGGTTTCGGTCGGCGGGGCGGTATTGAGCCGTGGAGAGAACGCGCAGGGCGAGCGCTGGCGCGTGGCGATCCAGAAACCCACCGACAGCGAAAACGCCGTGCAGGCGCGGGTTGACTTGCAGGGGCACGGCATCAGCACATCCGGCAGCTATCGCAACTATTATGAACTGGACGGCAAACGTATTTCACACGTCATCGATCCGGCGACCGGCCGCCCCATTGAGCACAAGCTGGTCTCCGCCACGGTGATCGCCACCACGGCGCTGGAAGCTGACGGCTGGGATACCGGCCTGATGGTTCTGGGCAGCGAAAAGGCGAAGGCGCTGGCGCTGCGGCAGCAGCTGGCGGTCTACCTTATCAGTAAAGAGGACGATAAATTCGTCAGCTGGATGTCGCCGCAGTTCAAAGCCTTTCTGATCGACGGCGAGTAGCGGCGCAAGGGGGAGTTATGCTTGATCTGTTTAGTGAAGAAGCGCCGTGGCAGGAGCCGCTGGCGGACGGCGCGACCATTTTGCGACGCCGCGCGCGTGACGACGCGCCGGCGCTGATCGAGGCCCTGCTGGCGGTGGCGCAACAGAATCCGTTCCACCATCGCATCACGCCGGGCGGCCACCGCATGTCGGTGGCGATGACCAACTGCGGCGACTTCGGCTGGTCGAGCGACTCGCGCGGCTATCAGTACACCGAGCAGGATGCGGAAAATGGCCGCAAATGGCCGCCGATGCCGCCGCTGTTTCGCCAGCTGGCGCTCGACTGCGCGCGCGAGGCGGGATTCCCGCAGTTCGCGCCCGACGCCTGCCTGATCAACCGCTACGAGCCCGGCGCAAAGCTGACGCTGCATCAGGATAAAGATGAGCGCGATCTGCGTCAGCCGATCGTGTCGGTGTCGCTGGGGCTGCCGGCGGTGTTTCAGTTCGGCGGCTTCGCGCGCGGCGACGCTACCCAGCGCGTGCTGCTGGAGCATGGCGACGTGGTGGTATGGGGTGGACCGTCGCGCCTGCGCTATCACGGCATTTTGCCGCTTAAGCCCGGCGATCATCCGCTGGCTGGCGCGTTCCGCTACAACCTGACCTTCCGCCGCGCCTTCTGAGCGCGGCGCGATTGCGAATAACTATTGCTATCATTACGCATCGCTTTAAACTGCTGGCTGCTCTCCTGACTGCTGGACTTTTTTATGGCGTTGCTCAAGGTTGTTTTTCGCCAGTTTCGCTGGCCTTTTATCGGCGTGATCCTGCTGACGCTGCTCAGCGCCGTGCTCGGCATCGCCATGATTGCCTATATCAACAGCGAAATGATTTCGGCCATCAATACCTCCTTCTCCGTGCTGCCTGGCTTTTTGCTGCAGCTGGTGCTGCTGATGGCGGTGACGCTCGCCGCCCAGCTGGCGCTGACGCTGCTGGGGCACCAGTTTGTCTGGCGGCTGCGCGGCGAATTTATCAAGCGTATTCTGGATACCCGCGTCGAGCGGCTGGAGCAGATCGGCAACGCGCAGCTGCTGGCCGGACTGACCAGCGATATCCGCGCCATCACTATCGCCTTTGTCCGCCTGCCGGAGCTGATTCAGGGCATTATCATCACGCTGGGATCGGCAATTTATCTCGCCTGGCTCTCGCCTAAAATGCTGATGGTCTCCAGCCTGTGGATGGCGGTCACGCTGGTGGGCGGCTGGCTGCTGGTGTCGCGCGTTTATCGCCATATGGCGAAACTGCGCGAGGTAGAAGATGACCTCTACCGCGATTTCCAGACGGTGACGGAAGGGCGCAAAGAGCTGCACCTGAACCGCGAGCGTGCCCAGCTGATCTACGAAACCGTTTATCAGGAAGACGCGAAAGCCTATCGTCACCATATCGTGCGCGCCGATACCTACCACCTCAGCGCGGTGAACTGGTCGAATATCATGACGCTCGGCGCTATCGGCATGGTGTTTTTTATGGCCAACAGCCTGGGGTGGGCGAACACCGCGGTGGCGGCAACCTTCTCGCTGACGCTGCTGTTCCTGCGCACGCCGCTGCTGTCGGCGGTCGGCGCGCTGCCGACGCTGCTCAGCGCCCAGGTGGCGTTTCGCAAGCTTAACGCCTTCGACCTGGCGCCCCATCAGGAGGGCTTCCATACGCTGCCGCCGCTGGCGGAGTGGCACACGCTGGAGCTGCGCGACGTCTGCTTCCACTACGGACAAAACGGTTTCGAGGTCGGCCCCATCAACCTGACGCTACGACGCGGCGAGCTGGTATTTTTGATCGGCGGCAACGGCAGCGGCAAGTCGACGCTGGCGATGCTGCTGACCGGCCTCTACCAGCCGCACAGCGGCACGCTGCTGCTGGACGGCGAGCCGATTGGCGCGCAAGAGCTGGATCGCTGGCGCAAGCACTTCTCCGCCGTGTTTACCGACGTGCACCTGTTCGATCGGCTAATCGGGCGCGAAGGCGCGCCCGCGAATCCTAAGCTGGTGCAGGCCTGGCTTGAGCGCCTGAAGATGCAGGACAAGCTGAAAATCGAAGGCAACAAAATACTCAACCTGCAGCTGTCGAAAGGGCAGAGCAAGCGGGTCGCGCTGCTGCTGGCGGCGGCGGAAGAGCGCGACGTGCTGCTGCTGGACGAATGGGCGGCGGATCAGGATCCCCATTTCCGCCGCGTCTTCTATCGCGAACTGCTGCCCTGGCTGCAGGCGTCGGGCAAAACCGTGTTCGCCATCAGCCACGACGACCACTATTTTATGCATGCCGATCGTCTGCTGGAGATGCGCGAAGGCAAACTCAGCGAGCTGACCGGACGCGAGCGCGACATGGCGACGCTGGACGCGGTGCAGCGCACCGACCTCACTTATCAGCAGGAAGAAAAGGCTTAGCGAAAAGGGGACGGCGCCGGTTTTTGATTGCCTGCCACAGGACAGGTCAGCAGCGTCAGCACCCGATCCGCCTCCAGCTGAAATTCCGCCTCCAGCCGCATACCGGCGGCAAACGCCGCGCTAAAGCTGTGGTTCAGCACAAGCAGCGCTTTGCCTGCGGCGATATCCGCCTCCAGCAGGCTGGCCTGCGGAAAATCCATCGGCTGATGCAGCTGCGGCCACAGCGCTTTATACAGGCTCTCTTTCAGCGAAAACAGCAGCGTTGCAGCCTGCGAAAACGGCAGCGGCAGCGCGCGCAGCCGTGCCTCTTCCTGGTCGTTCATCAGCAGCGCGGCGGTTTCCTCTGCGGTGCGCAGGCTCATCACGCTTTCAATATCGACGCCGATGCAGAGCGGCTGCCGGGTCACGGCCAGCGCCGCCGCCCCGTCGGTGTGCGACAGCGACGCCTGCACGCCGGGCGGCCAGATGGGCGACCGGTCGCTATGGTTTTGCAGCAGAAAGTCGGGAATGCCAATCCGGCCTGTCACCTCGCGCGCCAGCCAGCGGCTGGCCAGGTACTCGGCGCGGCGCTTTTTTACCGCCTGCCGCACAGCGGGTGGAAGGGGCAGATTCCAGCGCACGCTGAAGCTGTCGTCATAGAGAGTCAGGTCGAAGCGCGCCTGCGCCAGCAGCACATCGCCACGGCGCAGATGCGCGCAGCGAATAAAGCCGCCTTCGGGAGGCGGCAGAGAAATAATGTGAGGATACATAAGGTTCCACGGCGGCGCGCAAAAGTGCATTAAAGCAGCCCGCCATGGTCGGGGCAACCGCTTAGTCGTTAGGCGGGATGGCAAAGCCCTTTACGGAAACCACGAAGTGATGGTGACCTTTAGTGATGCGCGCGCCGCGATCGCACCAGCGCGAGGCCAGGCGAAAAAAATCGTCGCTGCCGATATTGTAAGCCAGTTCCACTTTGCTGACGCCTGAATGAAGCAGTTCTTCCGCATCCTGCAGGCTTTTCGCTTTGATAACCATAGTGATATCCATCCGAAATTCAGAGGCATTAAGATTAAGGAATGTTTATGACAGTTTTGTTTCACTAAGGTTAAAAAGCGCGGCGGCCTGCGATTTTTGTGAGGAAGATCAGAGTGGATTGCACAGAATAAGCGGCTGAAAAGGGGAGTAATATTTTATCCAGCAGGTAAAAAGCTTACAGGTCACGCGGGGCTATGAGCAGTAAAAAGGCCGCGCATGGCGGCCTTTGTGGGTTACTGCTTTTGATCCGGTTCAGGACGTTTGTCGCCTGACTCGGGCGCGTTATTTGGATCGTCTTTTTCAATATAATGCATAAACTCTCCTCTTCGTTACCCACACAGAACTCAGTATAGACCATGTTTCTGCACGCAGAGAGCGGAAGCCGAAGGAGGCGGAGCGTATGTGTCTGGGCGCAAGAGAGAAAAGGCTAACGGCAGGTATAAAAAAAGCAGCCTTAACAGGCTGCTTTAGTTGGGAATTTTGGTCGGCACGAGAGGATTTGAACCTCCGACCCCTGACACCCCATGACAGTGCGCTACCAGGCTGCGCTACGTGCCGAACAGTGGGGCTTAGTCTACTGTTTCTCTGGCGGAATGCAAGCAGCAGCCGTCTAACTGCCTCATAAATAATCAGTTAGCGATAAAACGCTTCTCTTCCGTCAGCACCTGCAGCAATAAGGCCAGCTGCGGCTTATGATCTTTCAGGGCGTTGCCCCTGGCATCGTAAGCGCGATAGCTGCCGTTATTGTTGAGCACCAGCGTCACCTGCGGCGTCGTCACCACCAGACGATTATCTTCGCTGCTGGCGACCCAGTCGTGTCGGCGCTGTGCGGCGAAGAGATCTTCCCCTTGCGAATAGTTCACCGGGTTGGTGCGCACGTGCAGCAGGCGCTGCATCAGCGTCGCCATCACATCCTGATGATCGGTAAGGCGATCGATGGTCTGCGCAGGGGTGTCCGGCCAGTGGATCACCAGCGGAACCTGCAGGTTCGCGCGGTTGCCCACGCTATCAAGGTTGCCGTCCAGCGCAATACCCTGCTGCGCGGTGATCACCACCACGGTATTTTTCAGCAGATCGCGCTGCTCCAGCGTGGCGAGCACTGTATGAATTTGCTCATCGATGGCGGCAGTCTGACGCAGGTAGCTACGCTGACGCGTTTTCGCCGGGGCGCCGCTCAGATCGACGCCGTCCAGCGCCAGCCAGGAGAACCACGGATTACCGTCGCCTTTCTGTCCGTTCAGCCAGTTCTGCCACTGGGTGACGGTGCTGGCGTTAGGCTGGCTGTCAGTCGCGGGCAGGCTATAGTCCGTCAGCAGCGCCTGGCGATAGAGCGGCTGGTTGAAGCCTTCGGAGGAGAAAAGGCCGAACTGGTAGCCCTGCGAACTTAATGCGCCGAGCAGCGCCGACGGCATGCGCGCCGACAGCACCCCGTCCATATAACTGGCGGAAATGCCGTAGAACAGGCCAAACAGCCCTTTCTCCGGCAGGTCGCCCGCGCTAAAGTGCTGGGTAAAGCGCAGGTTGTCGCTGGCGAACTGATTAAGCTGCGGCAGCGCTTTCGCCATATCGCCAGCGTTCAGCGACTTCACGGTGATCACCAGCAGGTTATTGCGCGTGCCGCCGTCGCGGAAGGCGATATCGCTGAGCGGATACTGCACCGACACCGCTTCCGGATCGCCCTGCTGAATCAGGCGCTGCTGGTAAGCCTGCGCGTCCAGCAGACCGTGGCGCTCCAGAAAGCGTCGTGCGGTCATCGGATAGGAGAGCGGCAGATTGGCGCGCTGCATGGTGATCGGACGATAGAAGTTGGCGTCGGCCCAGATATAGAGCAGATGGCTGGCGAAAAAGGCGGTGATAAACAGCGCCGCCAGCGGCTTGCCGAACGAGCGCCGGTTCAGGCTGCGCAGCTTCTGCCAGCTCCAGGTGGCGAACAGCATCTCCACGAGGAAAATCAGCGGCACGCTGATAAACATCAGCTGCCAGTCGCGCGCCATCTCGCTCTGGTCAGGGTTGATAACCAGCTCCCACACCACCGGATTAAGGTGGAGATGGAAGCGGTTGAACACCGCGCTGTCGACCATAATCAGCGTCAGTCCGACGGTGGCGATAATCGCCGACAGGACGCGCAGCAGCCGCTGCGACATCACCACGAAGGTGAGCGGAAATATCGCCAGCAGATAAACGGCGAACACAATAAAGCTGAAGTGGCCGATCCAGCTGCTGAAGGCGTAAATGCGCCCCGCGAGCGACGCGGGCCAGTCGGCGACCACCAGATAGCGGCTGCCTAAAATCAACGCGAATAAAATATTAAACAGAGCAAACCAGTGCCCCCAGCTGATCATCTGGGAGACTTTTTCGCGGTAGCGCTGCCGGTTGGTTACCATATTATGCGATCAAATCAGCGATTAATGGGCGTTGTCGTCGCGTACGGAGGCCTGCAGGGCTTCCGCGAAAGAACGTGCCAGCGAACGGCGCTGCGCCGGCGCAACGTCGCTGTTGATCACGTTGGTCACCATATTTCCCAGCACCATCAGGGAAAGGTCGGTCGGCGCATTGTCTTTCTGCAGCACCTGGGCCAGTTGCGCGAGGAGTTTCTCCACGCGTTCGTCGCTGTAACGGGATGATTGTGGCATATCGTCGACTAATCTCGTTTCAAAAGGCGGTATAGTACCGTAACGACAGGGTTTTTACCGCAATTTTATCGAAAGCGCATCGATCGGCTAAAGCATGGAGTTGAAAGCCGATGCGGGCGGTGTTTGAATACGCGCCTGAACTAAAAGGAGAGTCTACCATGAGTCTGGATATCGACCAGATTGCCCTGCATCAGCTGATCAAGCGCGACGAGAATCAGCTTGAGCTGGTACTGCGCGATACGCTGCTGCCCGCCAACGCCACCGTGGAAGCGATGGTAGAAGAGCTGCACCGCGTCTACAGCGCGAAAAACAAAGCCTACGGCCTGTTTAACGAAGAGAGCGAACTGGCGGAGGCGCTGCGCAACTGCCGCAAAGGCAATGACGACTTCCTGGCGTTCAGCCGCGCGGCGACCGGTCGCCTGCGCGACGAGCTGGCTAAATATCCTTTCGCCGAAGGCGGAGTAGTGCTGTTTGTGCACTATCGCTATCTGGCGGTGGAATATCTGCTGATCGCGGTGCTCAACAGCCAGCGCAGCATGCGCGTCAACGAGCAGCTCGACATCAGCAGCACGCACTATCTCGATATTAACCATGCCGACATTGTGGCGCGCATCGATCTGACCGAATGGGAGCTGACGCCGGAATCCACCCGCTATCTGACCTTCCTGCGCGGACGCGTAGGGCGCAAGGTCGCCGATTTCTTTATGGATTTCCTCGGCGCCAGCGTCGGTCTGGATACCAAAGCGCAGAACCGCGGGCTGCTGCAGGCGGTGGACGACTACTGCGCGGAATCGGAGCTGGATAAAAGCGAGCGGCAGAACTATCGCCAGCAGGTTTACAGCTACTGCAACGAACAGCTACAGGCGGGCGAGGAGATTGCGCTGGAGGATCTGTCGAAGGAGTTGCCGCCGCTCGGCGAGAAGTCCTTTCAGGCCTTTACCCAGGAGCAGGGCTACGAGCTGGAAGAGCATTTCCCGGCGGATCGCAGCACGCTGCGTCAGCTGACCAAATTCGCCGGCAGCGGCGGCGGTCTGACGCTCAATTTTGACGCCGGGCTGCTGGGCGAGCGCGTTTTCTGGGATCCGGCTACCGACACCTTAACCATCAAAGGCACGCCGCCGAACCTGCGCGATCAGCTGCAGCGTCGCACCAGCGGCAAGTAGGCCTTCAGCCAGCCAAAAAAAAACGCCGCATAAGCGGCGTTTTTTATGTCGATTCGCAGGCGATTACGCGCGTACGAAGTCGATGTGGTGCAGTTTTGGCTTGAACGGGTGACGCTGAACGGCCTGCACTTTAACGTTGGTTTCTTTACCGTCGACAACCAGAGTCAGCACGTCGGTGTAGAAGCCTGGTTTGGTCTGCAGGTTCATCACAGAGTCGTGATCCAGTTCGATAGAAACAGCGGCTTCGCTGCCACCATAGATGATGGCCGGGAATTTGTTCGCTGTGCGCAGGCGGCGGCTCGCACCCTTACCCTGCTCTTTACGTACTTCTGCGTTGATGGTCAACATGGTTATGTCTCTTCAATAATTCCTGCTACAGGCGACCCAGCAGCAGGCAGGTTGTTCAAAGGCGATTGCGAATGCAAAAGCGGGCGGCAGTATAGCGGTAATGGGCGGGGCGGGCAAATGATTCCGCCGCTTAGCGCAGCTCATTGGCGCGGCGGAAGCGGCCCTGATAGTCGAAAACTTTCTCGCGCACCTGCCAGAACTGTCCTTTCGCGCGCGCCACCACGAAATCGGGATGGCGCAGCAGCGGCTGCAGCGCCACCACGTCGGCGGCGGTCTGCCAGCCGAGCGGTACGCCCGGCGCACGCTGATGCGGCCGCATAAAAAGCTGCTCGAACGCCTTGCGCTGCGCGGGCGTGCGCAGGCGGAAGCGCTCGTCGACGCTGGTGCCGTCTTCGTCGAAATAGCTCGCCTTCAGCCACTCGCCCTTGTCGTCGCGGCCGTGCGTCAGCGTCATGCCGCCGCAGCGCAGCACCAGCGCGTCCTTGAGCTTTAGCGCCGCCTTCAGCATATCGTCGGGATCGACCAGAATTTTGTCGCACTGGTGACAGCGCCGCGCCGCGATATCGTTTTCCGCGCCGCAGTCGGGGCAGCTTTTAAAGCGAAAGCGAAAATCGCACTGCTCGCGGTGGCCTTCGTCATCTTCCAGCACCCCCTGACAGCGGCGGCCGAAGTGCTCGATAATCATGCCGTCCGCCGTGGTTTTGCCCCAGAAGGTGTTGGCGAAGCCGCAGGCGGGACAGAACACCTGCACCGGCTCATTGTCGCTGGCGCCTTTCGGCGCGCCCACTTCCGGGGTAAAGAGATCGTGCGGGTTACCGGCGTAGTCCAGAATCAGGCAGTCAGTTTTGCCGGGCGACAGGCGCAGCCCGCGCCCGACGATCTGCTGATAGAGGCTGACCGACTCGGTGGGACGCAAAATGGCGATCAGATCGACGTGGGGCGCATCGAAGCCGGTCGTCAGCACCGCGACGTTGACCAGAAACTTCAGCTGCTGCGCCTTAAAGGCGGCGATGGTGGCGTCGCGCTCTTTCGCCGGCGTCTCTGCCGAAATCAGCGCGCTGTTGGCGGGCAGCAGCGACAGGATCTCGCGTGCGTGCTCCACCGTCGAGGCAAACACCATCACGCCGCGCCGATCCTCGGCGAACTCCACGATCTGGCTGATGATATGCGGCGTAACGCGCTGCTGCTGCTTCAGCTCGCGATTAAGATCCGCCTCGCTGAAAAGGCCATTAGCCTGCGCCGTCAGACGGCTGAAATCGTACTGCACTACCGGCATATCGAGCCGCTCCGGCTCCACCAGAAAGCCGTGCTTGATCATGTAGCGCAGCGGCAGCTCGTAGATGCAGTCGCGGAACAACGCCTTCTCATCGCCGCGCACCATGCCGTGATAGTGGAAGTGATAGATCCAGCCCTTGCCGAGTCGAAACGGGGTCGCGGTCAGGCCCAGCAGGCGCAGTTGCGGGTTATGCTGGCGCAGGTGGCTGAAGATCTGCTGATACTGGCTGTTGTCATCATCGCTGATGCGGTGGCACTCGTCGACGATCACCAGCGAAAAGGCGCTGTCGAACTGCGCCAGATTGCGCGCCACCGACTGCACGCTGCCGAACACCACCTTGCGCTGGCTCTCTTTGCGCTGCAGGCCGGCGGCGAAGATATCCGCTTCCAGCCCGTAAGCCTGATATTTGCCGTGGTTCTGCTCCACCAGCTCTTTGACATGCGCCAGCACCAGCACGCGTCCGCGCGCCAGCCGCGCCAGCTCGGCGATCACCAGGCTTTTGCCTGCGCCGGTTGGCAGCACGATCACCGCCGGTTCGGCGTGACGACGAAAATGGTTGAGGGTCGCGTTAACCGCGTCTTGCTGATAGGGACGTAGAGTAAAAGCCATGGCCGATCACTTTTGCGAAACTGAGCGAGATTATGCCATGAAAATGGATGAAACGCAGGAACGGCTCTGTGCGGCAGCGTTGGTTCAGGCTATACTTCCCGCACTTTTTCAACGGGTAAAACCCCGTTTCAGTTTCCCTCCGCAGTAACAGGCAAAGCGAATTCATGCGACTCGATAAATTCATCTCTCAGCAACTGGAAGTCAGCCGGGCTATCGCCTGTCGTGAAATCCGGGGGCAAAAAGTCACCGTTAATGGCGAAGTGGTGCGCGACACCGCCTTTAAAATCCAGCCCGAGCATGAGGTGGAATATGACGGCAATCCGCTGCAGCTGCAGGTAGGCCCGCGCTACTTTATGCTGAACAAGCCGCAGGGCTATGTCTGCTCCACCGACGATCCCGATCACCCGACCATCCTCTACTTTATCGAAGAGCCGACCGCGTGGAAGCTGCATGCCGCGGGACGCCTCGATATCGACACCACCGGGCTGGTGCTGTTGACCGACGACGGTCAGTGGTCGCACCGCATTACCTCGCCGCGCCACCACTGCGAGAAAACCTACCGCGTGACGCTGGAGCATCCCGTGGCTGCGGATGTGGCGCAGCAGTTTGCCGAGGGCATTCAGCTGCACGGCGAAAAGTCGCTGACCCAGCCGGCGCAAATGGAAGAAATTACGCCGACCGAGGTGCTGCTGACCCTCAGCGAAGGGCGCTACCATCAGGTGAAGCGCATGTTCGCCGCGGTCGGCAACCGCGTGGTCGGGCTGCATCGCGAACGTATCGGCGGCATCGTGCTGGATGACGATCTTGAGCCGGGCGAATATCGTCCGCTGACGGAAGATGAAATTAACAGCGTCGGGCTGCCCGACGAGTTAAAACAGAAATAGCGGAGCGGCCGTGCGTAAGGATAAAAATTCAGCTGCGGGACTGGTGGTGATTCTGGGATTGCTGGCGATGCTGATGCCGCTTTCCATCGATATGTACCTGCCTGCCATGCCGCAGATCGCCCGCGAATTCGGCGTGTCGGCAGGCAGCGTGCAGATGACGCTTAACCTCTATATCCTGGGGTTCGCCATCGGCCAGCTGGTCTACGGCCCGCTGGCGGACAGCTACGGCCGTAAGCCGGTGATCGTGCTCGGCACGCTGATTTTCGCCTGCGCGGCGGCCGCCTGCGCGCTGGCGCAGACCATCGACCAGCTGATTCTGATGCGCTTTCTGCACGGCCTTTCCGCGGCGGCGGCCAGCGTGGTGATCAACGCCCTGATGCGCGACAGCTACTCGAAAGAGGATTTCTCGCGCATGATGTCGTTTGTCATGCTGATCACCACCATCGCGCCGCTGCTGGCGCCGATCATCGGCGGCTGGCTGCTGCTGGCGTGGAACTGGCACGCCATTTTCTGGACGCTGTCGATCGCCGCGCTGATCACCACCGTGATGGTGATGACGCAGATCCGCGAGACGCTCAGGCCGGAGCAGCGCCAGCGTTTTCATCTGCGCACCATGCTGGGCAATTTCATTACGCTGTTCCGCCACAAGCGCGCCTTCAGCTATATGCTGGCGAGCGGCTTCTCGTTTGCCGGGCTGTTTACCTTTCTTAACGCCGGTCCTTTCGTCTATATCGAGGTTAATCACGTTTCGCCGCAGAACTTCGGCTACTACTTCGCGCTGAACGTGGTGTTTCTGTTCGTGATGACGCTGATCAACAGCCGCGCGGTGCGCCGCTTTGGTCCGCTGGCGATGTTCCGCGCCGGACTGATAATCCAGTTTGCGATGGGCATCTGGCTGCTGGCGGTGAGTGCGCTGCATATGGGATTCATTCCGCTGGTGCTGGGCGTCGCAATGTTTATCGGCTGCGTGTCGGTGGTCTCCTCCAACGCGATGGCGGTGATCCTTGACGAGTTTCCCCATATGGCGGGCACCGCATCGTCGCTGGCGGGTACGCTGCGGTTTGGCGTCGGCGGGCTGGTGGGCGCGCTGCTGTCGACGGCCAGTTTTAACAGCGCCTGGCCGATGGTGGGCACCATCGCGGCGTGCGCCACGCTCTCTGTGCTGTTTTTTATCTATGCATCGCGCCCGCGCGCGATCAGACACTAACCCGATCGTTCTTTCAGGCAGCTGACAAAGCCAGAAAAGCCGGGTGGCATGGCCCGAAGAGCAAAGCGTCCCGCGCGTTGGCCGGTAACGGGCGTACCACAGGGATGAGGTGCGTATTTGCGCGGGCCGAGCGAGCATGGATGCCATGGACTTTGCGATCGGACCCTGTCACTCTGTGTTGATGCCGCTGCAAAATAATCTCTTTTCTCCGCTTCGTTTCCCTATATCCAGCCTAATATGTTTCTTAGTTGTGAACATTAATGATTAAGAAAGTAACCAGAATGCGTCTAAACTGATTGTTAACTGTCGATGAACGCGGTACTAATAGGCCAAAATGCGAGCTGACTCGCAAAAAACAATCTTTCCGCACACCGTATGTTGGGAAACGAGAGAGCAAGCCTTGACGTCCGTTTCTGCCGTTTAGCAGCAACAGCAAGCGCTGTTCATCGTGACTGAAGTTAATCGCTCTGGGGATATCAATTAACTATGCTGCAACTTTCCATCGTGCATCGTCTGCCGCAGCGCTATCGCTGGGCCAGCGAGCTACATAGCGCCATCGTGGCGGAAGAGGGCGTCGCCAATGAGCAGGATCTCATTGCGCTGCGCCTGATTAGCCACGACGGGCACCCCGGCTGGGAAATTATGCATCAGCTGCAGGACGCGCTGGCGTCGATTCAGGTCGAGTGCCGCGTGGCGGAGTGCGAAGGCTCGCCATGCCTCTTTATCCTGCGCAGCGACGAAAGCGCCACCAGCTGCTGCCTGAAAAACCAGGGCGTGGCGATCGCGGAAACCTTCAACGGTCACTAAGCTGCGCCGAGGCCAGCAGCTCGCGCGTATAATCTGCAGCGGGCGCGGCGAACAGCCTCTCGCAGTCGCCATGCTCTACCACTTCGCCCTGGCGCAGCACCATCACCTGATGGCACAGCGAGCGCACCACCTGCAGATCGTGACTGATAAAGAGATAGGTCAGCTGGCGCTGCTGCTGCAGGCTGCGCAACAGCGTGAGGATCTGTTTCTGCACCGAGCGATCCAGCGACGAGGTCGGCTCATCCAGCACCAGCAATTGCGGCTCCAGCACCAGCGCGCGGGCGATGGCGATGCGCTGCCGCTGACCGCCGGAAAACTCCGCTGCATAGCGGTGACGGCTCTCCGCCTCTAATCCCACTTCCTCCATCGCCGCGATAACGCGCGCTTGCTGTTCCGCGGCGCCGAGAGCGGGCTGATGCACCGCCAGCCCCTCAGCAATAATCTGCTGCACCGTCATACGCGGATTGAGCGAGGAGTTTGGATCCTGAAATACCACCTGAATGCGGCGGCGCAGCGGCAGCAGCGCCTTGCGCGACAGCGCATGCAGCGGCTGGCCGTCAAACCAGATTTCGCCCTGCGCGGCGAGCAACCGCAGCAGTGCCAGTCCGGTGGTGCTTTTGCCGGAGCCGGATTCGCCTACCAACCCCAGGCTCTCGCCGCGGCGCAGGGTAAAGCTGAGGTTGCTGACGGCGACATTTTCCGCCACCTGCCGTCTGAAAAGGCCGCGCCGCACCGGAAAGCCGACGCGCAGATTGCGCACCTGCAGCAGCGGCAGCGCGTCGTCGCGCAGCGGCACGGCGCGGCCTTCCGGCTCCGCCGCCAGCAGCTGTCGCGTATAGGGATGCTGCGGCTGGCTGAAGAGCAGACCGCTGCTGCTCTGCTCGACGATTCTGCCCTGACGCATCACGCTGACGCTGCCCGCCAGCTGGCGCACGATGCCCAAATCATGAGTGATAAACAGCATGGCCATGTTGCGTTCGCGCTGCAGATCGCGCAGCAGCCGCAGGATTTGCGCCTGAACGGTCACGTCGAGCGCGGTGGTCGGCTCATCGGCAATCAGCAGCGCCGGCTCTGTCAGCAGCGCCATGGCGATCATCACGCGCTGGCGCTCGCCGCCGGAGAGCTGATGAGGGAAATCATTCAGCCGCGCGGCGGCGTTGCGGATGCCGACCCGATCGAGCGCGCTGAGGATCTCCCCGCGCGCCGCCTCGCGCCGCATGCCGCGATGCAAAGAGAGCACTTCGTAAAGCTGCTTCTCGATGGTGTGCAGCGGGTTGAGAGAGACCATCGGCTCCTGAAAGATCATCGCCATCTGGTTGCCGCGCAGCGCGCGCAGCCGCCGCTCGCCAACGCGCAGCAGATCCTCGCCGTTAAACAGAATCTCGCCGGCGGGGTAGCTCGCCGGCGGCGCGGGCAGCAGCTGCATCGCCGCAAGCGCCGTCACGCTTTTGCCCGATCCCGACTCGCCGACCAGCGCCAGGGTTTCGCCCGCGTCGACGCTGAGGGAAACCTCCTCGACCACGTTGCGCGTCACGCCGCCGCGGGAAAAGGCGACGGAAAGATGATGAATGGCAAGCAGCGACATCGTCACACTCCTCTGGCCGGATCGAAGGCGTCGCGTACCGCTTCGCCGATAAATATCAGCAGCGACAGCAGGATCGCCAGCGTAAAGAAGCCTGCCAGCCCCAGCCACGGCGCCTGCAAATTATTTTTGCCCTGCAGCAGCAGTTCGCCAAGCGACGGCGATCCCACCGGCAGACCAAAGCCGAGAAAGTCGAGCGAGGTCAGGGTGGCGATCGATCCGCACAGGATAAAGGGCAGAAAGGTGAGGGTGGCGACCATCGCATTGGGCAGCATATGCCGCAGCATAATGCGCCCGTCGCTAACGCCCAGCGCCCGCGCGGCGCGGATATAGTCAAAGTTACGCGTGCGCAGAAACTCGGCGCGCACCACGCTGACCAGCCCCATCCAGCCGAAGATGACCGTGACCAGCAGCAGCCACCAGAAGTTGGGCTGGATCACGCTGGAGAGCAGGATCAGTAAAAACAGCGCGGGCATGCCGGACCAGACCTCGATCACGCGCTGGCCGATCAGATCGACGCGGCCGCCGAAATAGCCCTGAACCGCGCCGACGATAATGCCGATGACGCTGGAAAACAGCGTCAGCAGAATGCCGAACAGCAGCGAAATGCGCGTGCCGTAGAGCAAGCGCGCCAGCACGTCGCCGCCGCTGGCGTCGGTGCCCAGCCAGTTCTGCGCCGAGGGCGGCGAAGGGAAGGGGGCCGAAGTGGCGAAGTTAATAGTGCTATCGCTAAAGCGGATCGGCGCCCACAGCGCCCAGCCCTGCTGCTCCAGCCGTTTTTGCAGCCAGGGATCCTGATAGTCGGCGGCGGTGGGTAGCGCGCCGCCGAAATCGCTTTCGCTGTAGCTCACCAGCAGCGGCACGAACCAGCGCTGCTGATAGCGGACCAGCAGCGGCTTCTCGTTCGCCAGCAGATCGGCGCCGAGCGACAGCGCGAAGATAACCAGAAAGATCCACAGCGACCAGTAGCCGCGTCGGTTGTGGCGGAAGCGCAGCCAGCGCTGCTGATTAACGGGAGACAAGCGCATCAGCGGCCCTCGAAATCGATACGGGGATCGACCAGCGTATAGGTCAGATCGCTGAGAATATTCATCAGCAGCCCAATCAGGGTGAAAATATAGAGCGTGCCGAACATCACCGGGTAGTCGCGCTGGATAGTGGCGTCGTAGCCCAGCAGGCCCAGTCCGTTCAGCGAGAACATCACCTCGATCAGCACCGAGCTGGTAAAAAACATGCCGATAAAGGTGGCGGGAAAGCTGGCGATCACCAGCAGCATGGCGTTACGGAAAACGTGATGATACAGAATGCGCCGCTCGCTGACCCCTTTGGCACGCGCCGTCACCACATACTGCTTGCGGATCTCATCCAGGAAGCTGTTTTTAGTCAGCATGGTCAGGGTGGCGAAACCGCCAATTACCGTCGCCAGCACAGGCAGGCTGATGTGCCACAGGTAGTCGCCGATTTTGCCGTACCAGGAGAGCGAGTCAAATTGCGGCGAGGTCAGGCCGCGCAGCGGAAACCAGTCGAAATAGCTGCCGCCTGCGAACAGCACGATCAGCATGATGCCGAACAGAAAGGCGGGCACCGAGTAGCCGATGATGATAAAGGTGCTGCTCCAGACGTCAAAGGCGCTGCCGTTGCGCACCGCTTTTTTAATGCCCAGCGGAATCGACACCAGATAGATAATCAGGGTGCTCCATAGCCCCAGGCTGATGGAAACCGGCAGGCTCTCTTTGATCAGCTGCAGCACCGATGCGCTGCGGAACAGGCTGTCGCCGAAGTCGAAGCGCACATAGTTCCACAGCATCTCGACGTAGCGCTGCCACATCGGCTTGTCGAAGCCGTAGCGCTTTTTGATTTCCGCGATGACTTCCGGATCGAGCCCGCGCGCGCCGCGGTACTCACTGTCGCCGGGGCCGACGCGGTTGAGGGCGCCGCGCGCGCCGCTTTCTCCGCCGCCCGGCAGGCCGGTGGTCTGGCCGAACTGAATGTTGGCCAGCGCCTGATCGACCGGGCCGCCGGGCGCGATCTGCACGATAAAGAAGTTCAGCGTGATAATCGCCCACAGCGTGGGGACAATTAACAGCAGTCTGCGCAAGAAATAGGCGGCCAACTCAGGCTCCTCAGCGTCGTTCAGCCGGCAAACGCGCGGCTTTGTTCACGTCATACCACCAGCTTTCCAGCCCGCTGGCGAAGGCGGGCTTGACGGCGGGATGGGAAAACTTATCCCAGTAGGCCATACGATCTTCCGCGTTGTACCACATCGGGATCATATAGGCATTCCATAACAGGATGCGATCCAGCGCCTGGCCGAGCGGCAGCAGCTCCGCTTTGTCGCCCTGATGCGCCACAATCGCTTTAACAAAGTGATCGACCAGCGGATCTTTTAGCCGCGCGCTGTTCCAGGAGGAGTCGATGTAGTCGGACTGCCAGCTGACCTGCAAATCGGAACTGGGGATGGGCATCGCCAGATAGACCCTGGCGGTCATATCGTAATCGCCTTCGCGCAGCCGGCGCAGATACTGGGAAGCGTCCACCACGCGCAGCGTCAGGCTGATGCCGAGGCGCGACAGGCTATGCTGCAGCGGCAGCGCCCAGTCGTTAGTGGCGCCGCTGCGCAGCAGCAGCTCGATGCGCAGCGGCTGACCGCTCTGAGCGTTCACCAGCTGCTGGTTTTTTACCTGCCAGCCCGCCTGCCGCAGCAGATCCAACGCTTTCAGCAGATTCGCGCGATCGTAGCCGCTGCCGTCGGTGCGCGGCGGCGCGTAGGGCATGGTGAAGAGTTCCGGCGGCAGCCGATCTTTAAACGGCGCCAGCAGCGCCTGCTGCGCGGCGTCCGGCAGGCCGTGCGCGGCGTATTCGGTATTTTGAAAATAGCTGCTGACCCGCTGATAGGCGCCGTAGAACAGTGCCTTATTCATCCACTCGAAGTCGAACGCCAGCGTCAGCGCCTGGCGCACCCGACGATCGCGGAACGGCGCCTTTTCGTTGTTGATGGCCAGCCAGGTGGTATTGGTCGACGCCTGGTTAGGCGTGGACTCTTTGATAATCTGCTGATTGTCGAAATTGCGGCCGCGATACTGGGTCGCCCACTTTTTGGCGGAGCCCTCCTCGCGCAGGTCGAACGCGCCCGCCTTAAAGGCTTCGAAGGCGACATTATCGTCAAGGTAGTAGTCGTAGCGCAGCGTATCGAAATTGAACCGCCCGCGGTTCACCGGCAGATCCGCCGCCCAGTAATTTTTCACCCGGCTGTACTCGATATACTGACCCAGCTTATAGCGGCTGATGCGGTAGGGGCCGCTGGAGAGCGGCGGGGCGCTCAGCGGCTCGTTGAACTTTTTATTCTGCCAGTCGCGCTGCGACAGCACCGGCAGCGTCAGCAGCCCCAGCATTAAATCCCGGTCTGGCTTCGGCAGATCGATGCGCACGCGCTGGCCGTCCAGCGCCTTTACCGTCGCGCCGCGATAAATCACGCGAAACTGCGGCACGCCTTCATGCATAAACTTAGCGAAGGTAAAGGCGACGTCCGACGCGGTAATGGGCGTGCCGTCATGAAACCGCGCGCGCGGATTGAGGCGAATCTCCATCCAGCGGAAGTCGTCGGCATAGCGCGCCGACTCGGCGACAAGCGGATAGTAGCTGCCCGGCTCGTCGTCGGAAGAGGTAAACAGGCGATCGTAGAGCGTCTCGGTGCCTGCGCCGGGATTGCCGCGCGAGGCGTAACGGTTAAAGTTATCGTAAGTGCCTACTACTGCCTGAGTAAGCTGGCCGCCTTTTGGCGCGGCGGGATCCGCATAGTCGAAGTGGCTGAAGCCGGGCGCGTATTTCGGTTCGCCCAGCGTGGCGAAGGCGCGGCTTTCGCGCACGACTTCCGCGCGCAGCGGCGCGCAAAGGGCCATTAACAGCAGCAGCGATATCAGGCGAAACAGCATAGGATTCAGGTTCTCCCGTGGTTATTCGCAGGCTAGCGTAGCAGTTTCCGGTGCGGCCAGCTATCCCGCCAGCGTCGCCAGGCTGCGGCTGCGGTAATAGTCGATTAGCCGGTCCGGCTTGAGCGGTCGGCTAAAAAGGTAGCCCTGCATATGGCTGACGCCGTGTTGCACCAGCCAGGCCGCCTGCTCGCCGGTTTCCACGCCTTCGGCGACGGTTTTCAGGTTCAGCTTCTTCGCCAGATGGAGCACCGCGTCCAGCACCGGGGAGTTCAGGGTTTGCGTCCCGATGCTCTGCACGAAGCCGCGATCGATCTTGATATAGTCGAAGGGATATTTTTCCAGATAGATCAGCGCGCTGTGGCCGGTGCCGAAATCGTCTATCGCAATCTGAATATCGTTCTGATGCAGCCAGGCGAAAACCTCGCCGGCATTTTTATCGCGAACCATGGTGCGTTCGGTCACTTCAAACACGTAGCTGAAATGATTATCCGGCATCGCGGCGATCCAGCGCTTAACGTCCTGTTGAAAACTCTCCGACGCCAGATGCAGCGGCGAAAGATTCAGGCTCATATGGGTGCCGGCGGGCACGTAGGGATTGAGCCGGTGCGCGTCGCGCGCCACCAGCTCAAACAGATGACGCGTTAGCGGAATAATCAGGTTCAGCGACTCGGCGTAGCTGATAAACATATCCGGCGGGATAAGGCCTTCGCTGGGGTGGTTCCAGCGCAGCAGCGCTTCCAGCCCGTAGGCGCGGCCGCTAAGGGTGCTGATCAGCGGCTGATACTCGACGTGAAACTCGCCGCGTTTGATGCCGAGCAGGATCTCTTTGCCGGGACGCTGGTTCATCGACAGCAGCAGCCAGCAGCCGCCGCCTACCAGCAGCGACAGCAAAATGCCGCTCAGCACGATCATCTGAATATCGCGCATCGATACCGTATCGCCATAGAGAACAAACTGCAGCGGATAGCCGTCGAACGCCAGCTGCATCAGCGGCTGCGGCGGCAGGTCGCTCTTCGCGATCGTAGCAGGCTGCCAGCTGGCGAGCGCGCTGTTCTGCGCCACCAGCGCCATGCCGGAAATTTCCGGATGGTAAGAGGCCAGCAGCTGATAGGGCGTCAGGTTAAGGTTGATGGTAGCGAGCACGCCGGACTGTACGCTTTGCGGATTGCGCAGCCAGAGAGCGAAGACCGGCTTGCCGGGCTGTAACGGCGTGCCGCTCAGCAGACGAAGATCGCGATCGCGGCTGAGATCGGTCTGGTCGGAAATGGCGTTGAGCGGCAGGTGAAACGCGCCGGTCGCCGAGGAGCAAAAAGCGTAGCCTTCGCGCACCAGCAAAATCGCCCGCAGATCGCCGGCGAAGGCGGCACGAGAGGTCAGTTCCTGGCTGATGGCGTGACAGTCGAAACGGCTAAAAGAGAGAAGGGGATTCAGGGTATGGGTGACTAATCTGTCCAGCGACTGCTGTAGCGCATCGCGGCTGTCGTGCAGCAGCTGTTGATGCTGTAGCTGCCGCTTATGCCAGATGAATGTCAGCAAAATCAGGGTAAACAGAATAAAGAACAGGCTACCGAAAATCGCGCTGCTCCAGGCAATGCGGCGAGGATAGGTGGCCTGGCGCATCAGCGCCCTGGACAATGGCATGAAGTGCTTTCCCCTTGTCTTATCTTTTATTATTGACTGTGCACGACTGCTCTCTGGCGAAGGCCATGAGAATATAACGAGAAGGCAGGAAATGTCTCGTTATTCTTCTGATAAACAATCACTTTTACGTGATTACTATGCAATTATCCGGTGCAGGGGCGAAAAAAAACGCTGCCGAAGCAGCGTTCTGTTTTCTCTGGCTGAGAAACGATCGAAGGTCAGGAATCAGCTGGGATTGCGGCTTAATACCCGACGCCCCTCGCGGTAGCGTTTTTTCCAGTAGCTGTCGTTCAGGCTGGAAATCATCACGCCGCTGCTGGTGGACGCGTGGACGAAGTTATCGTTGCCGAGATAGATCCCCACGTGACGACCGGTTGAGCCGGCACGGAACAGCACCAGATCGCCGGGACGCAGCTTGCCGCGTGAAATCTCGCTGCCGGTGTCCTGCTGTTCAGAGGTTGAACGCGGCAGCTCTAAACCGAACTGGTCGCGAAAAGTGCGCTGAACGAAAGCGGAACAGTCGATGCCGCGTTTGGTGTCGCCGCCGAGACGGTAACGAACGCCTTTCCAGTCGGCGTATTGCTCCATGATGCGGGACTTAACATCCACGCTCCGCACCATCTCTTCAAATTCATCCTGAGACGCCTGAAGTAAAAAACCATTCTGGTTGTTAACTTCATGATTCTCGTTTTTTGCGTGTTGACCGGTACTGCTGCATGCCGAGAGGAGTGTTGCCAGCGCCACTGCAGGCACAATCCGCCAGATATATCTCAGTATTGGTTGAGACTTGACCATTGTTCGTATATTCCTTCGATGTCCTTACGACAGAATGTCGCCAGCCAGATGACAAAACGGATTGAGATTAATAAGCGCTGCTCTCTAAGACAATTCCTTAATTACTAAAATGTGTTAACGAACACGTTTTTGTATAAAAAGGAGCCGAATTTTCTGCTGCCATACCCTCAACGCCTTGGAGGTTAACCGATTCCAGACGCCGTGGCGAGTGGTTTTACGTAATTTCTAATAGCTTTTTTTGATGTGAAATCAGTCTTTAACAGACTGGTTACTTTATCCGCAATTTTGGAAAATTATCCTTAAAATAAGGACATCAAATGGGGTCAATTCTTCGGGTAGGGCGCTTTTTAAGAGCTTTAGCGCTGGACAGCGTGGGAGAAAGCGCCTTTATCAGCAGAAAACATCATAATATTTTCTATATATCGCTATATGGTTAGCTTGCTAATAATACTGGCGGGATTTTAATAAGCGCGGAGAGATAAGAATATGGCCATTCTTCACTCCGCGCTTATCAATAGATTTGAGATTTAATTACCTGCGGCTATTCAGGGCTTATATTTGCCGGGCAGTTTGCGGTAAAAGAAGCTGACAATCGCGTCGCTCAGCGGCGTCAGCAGCACCCAGCTCAGTCCCACCAGCAGCACCGAAAGCGAGCCGACGGCGATATCGGTAAACCAGTGCGCGCCCGCCATCACGCGCGGCAGGGCGAAAATCACCACGATAGCCGCGCCGGTAAGAAAGGCGCGGAAGCCGAAATAGCGCCACATAAAACAAGCGAAAATCATCAGCATCATGCCGTGATCGCCAGGGAAGCTGTTGGATGAGGCGTCCTTGGCCGGAATGCCGGTCAGCTCGCTGACGCGATGGACATTGTCAAAAAACAGCGTCGGACTTTTATGCTGCACCGGCAGCAGGTGGCCGAGCTGGTTGAGAACAACCGCGCTGAGCAGCATGGTGACGCCAATCGCCAGCATACGGCGGCGCCCCGGCGGCGTTTCGCGGCGCCAGTAGAAGAGATAGAGCGCGCCCATCGCCAGCAGCGACACCAGATCGAAGCCGCGGAAGTTGGTGATCGCCACCAGCAGGGCAAAGCCAGGATGATCGACCATCTGGTTATTGAAGCTGAAGAAGATCCCTTTATCGACGCCGGCCCAGAAACCGTGATCGGGCGGCAGATACCAGGAGAGAAACAGAACAACGCCAAGCGCGTTGAGCAGCAGTATTGTGACAAAACGAGTTGCGCGCATCGTATTCACTCAAATAAAAATTAACGGCAGAAACTAACCTGGCCAGTTTAAACGAAGCCTCAACAGCTGAGACTGCAAACGATTCCAGTCCACGGGTTGCGAGTGGATCAGTTCAATACGGCTGTCGGGCGCATCGGCGGTCAGGGTTTCGACCTGCACATCGCCGCCCTGACCATTGAGGCGCAGCGTGCCGTCTGGCGTGCGCAACACCCCTTTAATGCGCTCGACCGGGGCGAGACGCGCCCACGCCAGCAGCGCGCCGCCGTCGAACCGCGTCGCGCCGTCAAAGATCCAGCCGCAGGCAACGTAGCCCTGGCCTTCATTTAGCGCCCGGCGCCAGCGCGCCTCGCCATCGAGGCGCAGCGCGGCGAGGCCGCTGTCGCGTTGAAGATGGGCATGATGATGCGCAGGCTGCGGCAGCGCTTGACGATTTGTGCGCGGCAGATCGAGCAGCGCCGCGTCGATAGCGCCGAAGCGCGTTTCGATAAAAGCACGGCCGTTAAGCGTTGTCTGCTGCCACTGCTGCAGGCGCTGACGATCGTTTTCGTCCCAGCGGTCGCTTTTGTTGCCGATAATCGCATCCGCCGCCGCCAGCTGATCGCGAAAGTTTTCATTGGCCGTCACCCGCGCATCGGCGAGCTGGCGGGCGTCGAGCAGCGTCAGCGTGGCGTTAAGCTGCAGAAGCGGCTGATAAACCGGCGCGCTCAGCATCTCCAGCAGCTGGCGCGGGTGCCCGAGACCGGTGGGTTCGATCAGCAGGCGATCCGGGCGGTGCTGTTTCAGCAGCATATTCAGTCCCACCTGCATCGGCAGGCCGTTGACGCAGCACATACAGCCGCCGGGGATCTCCTTTAACGCCGCGCCGCTGTCGCGCAGCAGCGCGCCGTCGATGCCGATTTCGCCGAACTCATTAACCAGAATCGCCCAGTTTTCCTGCGCCGGCTTGCGGGCCAGCAGATGGCGTAGCAGGGTGGTTTTGCCGCTGCCGAGAAAGCCGGTAATAAGATTAACGCGCGTCATGCTCCTGCCTCCTTAAACGAGAATGGCCGCGAAAGCGGCCATAATGTTACTTTATAACACAAACTGCGTCTGCTAGTCAGCGCGGCTCATATAGCGGCGTTCGGCGATATGAATGCGGATGCGGTCGCCGTTGCTCAGGTATTCCGGCACCTGAATGCTCAGACCGGTGCTCATGCCGGCCGGTTTGGTGCGCGCGCTGGCGGAAGCGCCTTTGATGCCCGGCGCGGTATCGACGATTTCCATATCCACGGTCTGCGGCAGCTCGAGCGCCAGCACCTGGCCGTCCATGGTCAGCACCTGAATGCCCGGCATGCCGCCTTCGGGAATAAACAGCAGCTCTTCTTCAATCTGATCTTTTTTGAACGAGTAGGGCGTGTAGTCCTCGTCATCCATGAAAACGTATTCGTCGCCGTCAATATAGGAGAAGGTGACGCTGCGGCGGCTGAGCTGAATGACGTCCAGAATATCATCGCCTTTAAAACGCTCTTCCACCTTCAGCCCGGTACGGATATCGGTGAAGCGCATCTTATACAGCGTCACAGCGCCGCGCGCGCTCGGACTCTGAATATCGATATCTTTAACCATCAGCAGCTTGCCGTTCCAGCTCACCGCCATCCCTTTTTTGATCTCATTCGCTCTTGGCATTGCAACTCTCGCTTAAAGAAGGATTCCGATGCGCGCCACGTTACTCGCGCCGGCTTAAACAGGCAATATGGCGCCGGAAAAAATGCGCGCGCGGACGCAGACATGGCTTTCGCGCGCGCGGCCTGCTATTGTCGCGGCTCAACTCTCGCTGGAGCGCATCATGCAATGCCGTAGTCAGTGCGGCGCCTGCTGTACCGCGCCTTCGATCTCTTCGCCGATCCCCGGCATGCCTCAGGGCAAACCCGCCAATACCCCTTGCGTTCAGCTTGACGCCGATTTGCGCTGCAAACTGTTCGGCTCGCCGCTGCGGCCCGCCGTCTGCGCCGGTTTGCAGCCGTCGCGCGATATGTGCGGCGCCACGCGCCACGACGCGATGATCTATCTGCTGCAGCTGGAAGCGGACACCGCGCCCTGACCGAGCTGAACTTGCTGACGCGTGCGCCGAAGCGCGAGCAAACCGTTACAGCGCGCGTTCAGCTCCCTGAGGTTATTCTTACTCTCTCTGTTATGAAGTGTGCGTAACATCAAAAATCTGCTACGCATTTTACGCATTTTCTTGCATGGCATGATGGGCTGTACCAGACTCCTTGAAACGTTTCAGCGCGGCAGAGACGCGCTTTGCGCCCCGTCGCCGCGCTTTAAACGGCCATCAGGCTGAAACGATTCAATTTCAGTAAGCGAGGAGAAATATGTTCCAGCTCGAATTGCAGGCCATCCACACCGGAGCCAGCGCACAAAATAAAGAAGAGGCGATCCGTCAGGTCGCGGCGGCGCTGACCGCAGCGGGCAACGTTGCGGAAGGCTATGTCAACGGCATGCTGGCGCGCGAGCAGCAGACCTCAACTTTTCTGGGCAACGGCATCGCCATTCCGCACGGCACCACCGATACGCGCGATCTGGTGCAGAAAACCGGCGTGCAGGTGTTTCAGTTTCCGCAGGGCGTCGCCTGGGGCGAAGACCAGACTGCCTATGTGGCGATCGGCATCGCGGCGAAATCTGACGAACACCTGGCGCTGCTGCGTCAGCTGACGCACGTGCTGAGCGACGACAGCGTCGCCGAACAGCTCAAAACCGCCTCGGCGGAAGATCTGCGCGCGCTGCTGATGGGCGAAAAACAGGCGGCCGAATTCAGCTTCGACACCTCGCTGATTACCTTAGACGTCGCCGCCAGCGACCTGATTACGCTGCAGGCGCTGAATGCCGGCCGCCTGCAGGCCGCAGGCGCGGTAGACGCCAGCTTTGTTGCCGACGTAATGGCCGCGACGCCGCTGAGCCTGGGTCAGGGCATCTGGCTGAGCGACAGCAGCCGCGGCAACCTGCGTAGCGCGGTCGCGGTCAGCCGCGCCGCCGCGCCGGGCGAACATCAGGGCGAGAAAGTGGCGCTGCTGGTCACGGTATCCGCCGTCGACGAGCGACCGCTGGAGGTGCTGAGCTATCTCAGCACGCTGCTGCAAAACGGCAAGGCGGATCGCCTGCTGAAAGCGGACGCGGCGGGCGTCTACGCGCTGCTCACCAGCGAAGTGGACGAGCAGGCCGAAGTGCTGAGCGCAGAGTTCACCATTCGCAACGAGCACGGGCTGCACGCGCGTCCCGGCACGGCGCTGGTCAGCGTGATCAAACAGTTCAACAGCGATATTACCGTTACCAACCTCGACGGCAGCGGCAAACCGGCCAACGGCCGCAGCCTGATGAAAGTGGTGGCGCTGGGCGTGAAGAAAGGCCATCGACTGCGCTTTACCGCCAGCGGCGAAGATGCGCAGCAGGCGCTGGACGCCATTGAAGAGGCGATTAATTCCGGCCTGGGCGAGGGGGCAGCATGAGCAGACGCGTCGCAACTATTACGCTGAATCCCGCTTACGATCTGGTGGGTTTTGTCCCGGAGATCGAGCGCGGCGAGGTCAACCTGGTGAAAACCACCGGCCTGCATGCGGCCGGCAAAGGCATTAACGTGGCGAAAGTGCTGAAAGATCTCGGCATCGACGTCACGGTAGGCGGCTTCCTCGGCAAAGAGAATCAGGACGGCTTTCAGCAGCTGTTCAGCGAGCTGGGCATCGCCAACCGTTTTCAGGTGGTGCCGGGCCGCACGCGTATCAACGTCAAGCTCACTGAGCAGAACAATGACGTGACCGATCTTAACTTCTCCGGCTTTGACGTAAGCCAGCAGGACTGGGATCGCTTTACCAGCGATTCGCTGACCTGGCTCGGCCAGTTCGACATGGTGTGCGTCAGCGGCAGCCTGCCGTCAGGCGTGCAGCCGGAAGCCTTTACCCGCTGGATGAGCGACCTGCGCACCCACTGCCCGTGCATTATTTTCGACAGCAGCCGCGAAGCGCTGGTGGCGGGCCTGAAAGCCGCGCCCTGGCTGGTGAAACCTAACCGTCGCGAGCTGGAAATCTGGGCCGGACGCAAACTGCCGACGCTGCAGGATGTGATTGGCGCGGCGCATGAGCTGCGCGAGCAGGGCATCGCCCACGTGGTGATTTCGCTGGGCGCGGAGGGCGCGCTCTGGGTCAACGCCTCAGGCGAATGGATCGCCAAACCGCCGGTGTGCGAAGTGGTCAGCACCGTGGGCGCGGGCGACTCAATGGTCGGCGGCCTGATTTACGGCCTGCTGATGCGCGAATCCAGCGAACACACGCTGCGTCTTGCGACGGCGGTGGCGGCCATGGCCGTCAGCCAGAGCAATGTCGGCGTTACCGATCGTACCCAGTTGGCCGCGATGATGGCGCGCGTCGACTTACAACCCGTTAACTGACAGCAGGAGAGCGATAATGAAAACGCTGCTGATAAAAGATCCTTCTATTGGTCAGGCCTCGGCCTGGATGGCGCAACAGCGTCTGACCGCCGCCGCCGCGCAGGCGGGTTTCTCCTTTACGGATAACCCGGCGGAAGCGGAGCTGGCGATCGTCCTCGGTCGCGAGCTGCCGAACGACGCCGCGCTGAACGGCAAATCCGTCTGGCTGGGCGATGCGCAGCAGGCGGTGCGTGCGCCTGAGCAGTTCCTTGCCCAGGCGAAAGCGGAAGCGAAACCCTGGCAGCCGGCCGCGGTCGCAACCGCTGCGGCGCCGACGGCTGTGCAGCCGAACGCGCAGAAACGCATTGTCGCGGTCACCGCCTGTCCCACCGGCGTGGCGCACACCTTTATGGCCGCCGAAGCGATCCAGGCGGAAGCGACCAAACGCGGCTGGTGGGTAAAAGTGGAAACCCGCGGCTCCGTCGGCGCAGGCAATGCGATTACGCCAGAAGAAGTGGCGGCAGCCGATCTGGTGATCGTGGCGGCGGATATCGAAGTTGACCTGGCGAAGTTCGCCGGTAAGCCGATGTACCGCACCTCAACCGGTCTGGCGCTGAAGAAGACGGCGCAGGAGCTGGATAAGGCGGTGGCCGAAGCCAGACCTTACAAAGCTGCCGGCGCGCAGAGCGGCGAGCCGCAGGAAGAGAAAAAAGAGAAAGCGGGCGCTTACCGTCACCTGCTGACCGGCGTCTCCTATATGCTGCCGATGGTGGTGGCGGGCGGCCTGAGCATTGCGCTCTCCTTCGCCTTCGGCATTACCGCCTTTAAAGAGCCTGGCACGCTGGCGGCGGCGCTGATGCAGATCGGCGGCGGCAGCGCCTTTGCGCTGATGGTGCCGGTGCTGGCGGGCTTTATCGCGTTCTCCATTGCCGATCGTCCGGGCCTGACGCCGGGCCTGATTGGCGGCATGATCGCTACCAGCATTAACGCTGGCTTCCTTGGCGGCATCATTGCCGGTTTCATCGCTGGCTATGCGGCGAAGCTGATCAGCGGCAAGCTCAGGCTGCCGCAGAGTATGGAAGCGCTGAAGCCTATTCTGATTATTCCGCTGGTGGCCAGCCTGATTACCGGCCTGCTGATGATTTACGTGGTGGGTAAACCGGTCGCGGCGATCATGACCGGCCTGACCGCCTGGCTGGCGAACATGGGCACGGCGAACGCGGTGCTGCTGGGCGCGATTCTGGGCGGCATGATGTGTACCGATATGGGCGGTCCGGTGAATAAAGTAGCCTACGCCTTCGGCGTCGGCCTGCTGAGTTCGCAGACTTACGCGCCGATGGCGGCGATTATGGCTGCGGGCATGGTGCCGCCGCTGGCGATGGGCGTCGCGACGCTGGTGGCGCGCCGTAAGTTTAATAAAGGTCAGCAGGAGGGCGGTAAAGCGGCGCTGGTGCTGGGGCTCTGCTTTATCTCTGAGGGCGCGATTCCGTTTGCGGCGCGCGATCCGATGCGCGTACTGCCGTGCTGTATCGTCGGCGGCGCACTGACCGGCGCTATCTCGATGTATATCGGCGCGAAGCTGATGGCGCCGCACGGCGGCCTGTTCGTGCTGCTTATTCCTGGCGCGATTACGCCGGTGCTGGGCTACCTGGTATCGATTATCGTCGGCACGGCGGTGGCGGGACTGGGCTACGCGATCCTGAAACGCCCGGAAGAGGAGCTGGCGAAAGCCTGATCCTTGCTATAAGAAAAAGGGAGCCATGCGGCTCCTTTTTTCTTTCGTGCCTGCGCGGGTGGCATGGCCCGATCGCAAAGACGCAAAAGACGGCATCCTTGCCAGCTCGGCCCACGCCATCCCTGGCGTGGGACGCTTTGCTCTTCGGCCCATGCCACCCGCTTGTTAACCTTTGTGCGGTGTGCAGGCAGCAAGGCGGTTTTAACTCTGCTGCTCTGCCTTTAGCCAGGCGATCTCATCTTTCCAGATATCCGGATTAATAGTCTCCAGAATCAGCGGAATACCATCGAAGCGCGCATCCTTCATCAGCCAGCTAAACGGCGTTTTGCCGATATTGCCTTCGCCCAGGCTGTGATGACGGTCAACGCGGCTGCCAAAGGCGCTCTTGGCGTCGTTAAGGTGCATGCCGCGCAGATACTGAAAGCCGACGATGCGCTCGAACTCGGCGAAGGTCTCTTCGCACGCCGCTTCGGTACGCAGATCGTAGCCGCCCGCGAAGGCATGACAGGTATCGATACAGACGCCGACGCGCGATTTATCTTCGACGTGCTCGATAATGGTCGCCAGATGTTCAAAGCGAAAGCCGAGGTTGCTGCCCTGGCCGGCGGTATTCTCGATGACCGCCACCACCTGCGAGGTCTTATCCAGCGCGAAATTCACCGACTCGGCGATGCGCTTCAGGCACGCCTCTTCGTCTATCTTGTTCAGATGGCTGCCCGGATGGAAGTTAAGCAGCGTCAGACCCAGCTGCTCGGCGCGCTGCATCTCGTCGATAAAAGCGGCGCGCGACTTCTCCAGCGGCTCCGCTTCCGGATGGCCCAGGTTAATCAGAAAGCTGTCGTGCGGCAGGATCTGCTGCGGGCCAAAATGGTATTTTTCGCAGGCGGCCTTAAAGGCGTCGATGGTCTCCGCCGAAAGCGGGGCCGCCTTCCACTGCCGCTGATTCTTGGTAAACAGGGCAAACGCGGTGGCTTCCAGTTCATGGGCACGAATCACTGCCTGCTCTACGCCGCCAGACGCGCTGACGTGTGCGCCGATATATTTCATGCCGCTTCTCCAGAAAAGGCTGACTAAAAGAAGCCCGCATCATACCCGATGCATCTACTGCAAGAAATGCTGCGCCAGCAGATTGATGGCGCCGCCGCCGAGGATCAGCCAGACAAAGACCATCAGCCCCAGCAGCAGCGGTTTCACGCCTGCCTGACGCAGCGCGCCGAAGCGCGTGGTAAGACCGAGCGCCGCCATCGCCATCGCCAGCAGCAGGTTAGCGACCTGATTAATATCGGCGACCCAGGCGGCCGGCAGCAGATGCAGCGAGTTGAACAGCGCCACGCCGATAAAACCGAGCGCGAACCAGGGAAACGTGATGCCCTGGCGCGGCGTTTGCTGCGGCGCGCGGCGCAGCCAGCCGCTCAGGCAGAGCAGAAACGGCGCCAGCATCATGACGCGCAGCATTTTCGCGATCACCGCGCTGTTCTCCGCCTCCGGGCCGACCGCATGACCGGCCGCCACTACCTGCGCCACCTCATGGATGGTCGAACCGGTAAAGATGCCGAACTGCGCGACGCTTAGCTGAGGGAAATAGTGTTGCGCCACCAGCCAGAGCGGGGGATAGATCAGGATCGCCAGGGTGCCGAACAGCACCACGGTCGCCACCGCCACCGCCACTTTCGTCGGCGACGCTTTCACCACCGGCTCGGTCGCGAGCACTGCCGCTGCGCCGCAGATGCTGCTGCCCGCGCCGATCAGCCAGACCGTTTCGCGGTCAAGCTTCAGCAGCCTGATGCCCAGCAGACAGGTAATAAAGAAGGTCGAGCTCAGCGTCAGCACGTCGATCAGCACGCCGCTCGCGCCGACGTCGGCGATCTGCTGCAGCGTAATGCGAAAACCGAACAGAATAACGCCGAGGCGCAACAGCTTCTGCTTCGCCAGCAGCACGCCCGCGTCGCAGTGCGGCGCGAGAGAAGGGTAAAGCGTGTTGCCGACCAGAATGCCGAGCATAATCGCCAGCGTCAGCGCGCCGAGGCCCAGACCGGCGATCTCCGGGCGCTGCGCCAGCCAGGCCGCACCGCCGGCAATCGCAGCGGTCAGCAGCAGGCCGGGAAAACGGTGTTGAATAAAAAAGGGAAGTCGGGGAAAAGTCAGCTCTGCCATAATCTGCTCCTTGTGTCAGGCAAAGCATGCGCCGCGCTGGCTTAAAAGTGAAATTGATAATATATTTATAATTAACCAGATAAAACGATAAGGCCGAAAGATGTTATTTGGACGTTTGCGCCGCTGGGCCGCCCTGATTAAAAAAGATGTGCTGACGCTGTGGTTCGCCTGTCGTGACCCGCGCACCCCATGGTGGTTCAAGCTGCTGGCGTTTGGGCTGGTGGCCTATGCGCTCAGCCCCATCGATCTGATCCCCGATTTCATCCCTATCGTTGGCCTGCTCGACGATGCGATTATTATTCCCCTTGGCGTGCTGATCCTGCTGCGTCTGCTGCCGCGCGACGTCCGTATCGGCAGCGCTGAGCGCGCTGAAGTGCAGCGCGCGCGCGGCAAAAAAGTGGTCAGCGGCTTCGGCCTGTTTCTGATGGTGCTGATCTGGCTGGGGGTGCTGTACTACCTTGTTCAGCGCTATGCGATGTAAGGAGAACCCATGCATATCACGCTGCGGCAGATAGAAGTCTTTACCGAAGTGCTGAAAAGCGGCTCGACCACGCAGGCCTCGCAGGTGCTGGCGCTCTCGCAGTCGGCGGTGAGCGCGGCGCTGGCGGATCTGGAAGGCCAGCTTGCCGTGCAGCTGTTCGACCGCGTCGGCAAGCGGCTGGTGCTCAACGAACACGGCCGCTTGCTCTATCCGCGCGCCATTGGCCTGCTGGAGCAGGCGGGCGAAATCGAACAGCTGTTTAAAGAAGATAACGGCGCGATCCGCATCTACGCCAGCAGCACCATCGGCAATTACCTGCTGCCGGGCATGATAGCCGCCTATCGCCGCGACTTTCCCGGCCTGCCGCTGGAGCTGAGCGTCGGCAACAGTCAGGATGTGATCAACGCGGTGGCCGATTTTCGCGTCGACGTCGGTCTGATCGAAGGGCCGTGCCATATGACCGAGCTGGTAAGCGATGCCTGGCTGGAGGATGAGCTGGTGGTCTTTGCCGCGCCCGATGCGGAGATCCTGCGCCAGCCGGTGACGCTGGAGAGCCTCGGCAACGCCCCCTGGATCCTGCGCGAGCACGGCTCCGGCACGCGCGAAATCGTCGACTATCTGCTGCTCTCGCACCTGCCCGCTTTTCAACTGGGCATGGAGCTGGGCAACTCCGAGGCGATCAAGCATGCGGTGCGGCACAATATGGGCATCAGCTGCCTGTCGCGGCGCGTGATCGCCGATCTGCTGGAGGCGGGGACCTTAGTGGAGCTGACGATTCCGCTGCCGCGGCTGACGCGTACCCTGTACCGCATCCATCATCGCCAGAAGCACCTTTCCAGAGCGCTTGACCGTTTTCTCTCCTACTGCCGCGAATAGCCGCAAGAGGTTTTTGCTTATAATTCAGCGGCGATCATGAAGGTAACTAATAACACGGCGTCAATGCTATACAGAGCAGGGTGACTTGCTACAATCGCGCCTCATTTTTAGCGAGCCTAGTGTTTACACATGCATAACGACACAAATACAACACAACAACCTGCGTTACGACGCGAGTTAAAGGCGCGTCACCTGACGATGATCGCCATCGGCGGATCGATCGGCACCGGTCTGTTCGTGGCCTCCGGCGCCACCATCTCCCAGGCGGGGCCGGGCGGCGCGCTGCTCTCCTACGCGCTGATTGGCCTGATGGTTTACTTCCTGATGACCAGCCTCGGCGAGCTGGCGGCCTTTATGCCGGTTTCCGGCTCCTTCGCCACCTACGGCGCAAAATATGTGGAAGAGGGCTTTGGTTTCGCTCTCGGCTGGAACTACTGGTACAACTGGGCAGTGACCATCGCCGTGGATCTCGTCGCGTCGCAGCTGGTGATGAACTACTGGTTTCCCGATACGCCAGGCTGGATCTGGAGCGCGCTGTTCCTCTGCCTGATGTTCCTGCTTAACTTTATTTCGGTCAAAGGCTTTGGCGAAGCAGAGTACTGGTTCTCGCTGATCAAGGTGGCGACCGTGATTATCTTTATCGTGGTCGGCGTACTGATGATCGTGGGCATCCTGCGCGGCGGCGAGCACGCCGGCTGGCATAACTGGCAGGTCGGCGACGCGCCGTTCGCTGGCGGATTCGCCGCGATGATCGGCGTGGCGATGATTGTCGGCTTCTCTTTCCAGGGCACTGAACTGATCGGCATCGCGGCGGGCGAATCAGAAGATCCGGCGAAAAACATTCCGCGCGCGGTGCGCCAGGTGTTCTGGCGTATTCTGCTGTTCTATATCTTCGCGATTCTGATTATCAGCCTGATCCTGCCTTACACCGATCCGCAACTGCTTCACAACGACGTTACCGACATCAGCGTCAGCCCCTTTACCCTGGTGTTCCAGAACGCGGGACTGCTCTCGGCGGCGGCGGTAATGAACGCGGTGATCCTGACGTCGGTGCTGTCGGCGGGCAACTCCGGCATGTACGCCTCGACGCGCATGCTCTATAACCTGGCGAGCGAAGGCAAAGCGCCGCGCATTTTCGCCCAGCTGTCGAAAGGCGGCGTGCCGCGCAACGCGCTGCTGGCGACCACCGTCGTGGCGGGCCTCTGCTTCCTGACCTCGAAGTTCGGCAATCAGGAAGTTTATCTCTGGCTGCTCAATACCTCGGGCATGACCGGCTTTATCGCCTGGCTGGGTATCGCCATTAGCCACTATCGCTTCCGTCGCGGCTATATCAAGCAGGGCCATAGTCTGGACGACCTGCCGTACCGCTCGGGCTTTTTCCCGGTCGGCCCGATTTTCGCCTTCGTGCTCTGTCTGATCATCACGCTGGGCCAGAACTATCAGGCGTTCCTCAACGACAGCATCGACTGGTACGGCGTCGCCGCTACCTATATCGGCCTGCCGCTGTTTCTGCTGATCTGGATGGGCTATAAGCTGACGCGCGGCACCCGCTTCGTGAAGTACAGCGAGATGGAATTCCCGACGCACAAAGAGTGACGCTAACCAGCGCCATCACAGTAAGCGCGGCCTGGCCGCGCTTTTTTCGTTAAGGTGCCGTTTTGTTTAGGTTGAAGAATTGATAATTATTATCATCTGCTCTATTGTGGCAGCGTTTTCGACCGAACCCCTAAAACAGGCTTTTTATGACGGACTCAACTCTGCCCGCACAGGGCGCTATGGGCCGCTATCATCAGGTACTGCGCCGCCGCATGCTGATGATCGCCGTGCTGGTGCTGGCGATTATCGCCTCGCTGGTGCTGGACTTTACCCTTGGCCCGGCCGGCCTCTCGCTGCCGACTCTCTGGCAATCGCTGCTCCATCCCGCCACGGTTGACGCCGGCACGCGCGTCATCGTCTGGGATATTCGTTTGCCCTACGCGCTAATGGCGGTAGTGGTCGGCTTTTGCCTCGGACTGGCGGGCGCCGAGATGCAAACCATCCTCAACAACCCGCTGGCCAGCCCCTTTACGCTCGGCGTCTCTTCGGCGGCGGCGTTCGGCGCGGCGCTGGCGATTATTCTCGGCATCGGCATTCCCGGCGTGCCGGATCAGTGGCTGATCTCCGCCAACGCCTTTGTGTTCGCGCTGTTCGCCGCGCTGATGCTCGACGGCGTCACGCGCTGGACGCGGGTCTCTACCTCGGGCGTGGTGCTGTTCGGCATCGCGCTGGTGTTCACCTTTAACGCGCTGGTGTCGATGATGCAGTTTATCGCCAGCGAAGATACGCTGCAGGGGCTGGTGTTCTGGACCATGGGCAGCCTGGCGCGCGCCTCCTGGGAGAAGCTCGGCGTGTTGAGCGTGGCCTTCGCGCTGCTGCTGCCGTTCTCGCTGCTCAGCAGCTGGAAGCTGACCGCGCTGCGCCTCGGCGAAGATCGCGCCGTCAGCTTCGGCATCGACGTGCGCCGCCTGCGCCTGGCTACGCTGCTGCGCATCAGTATTCTCTCCGCGCTGGCGGTCGCCTTTGTCGGGCCGATCGGCTTTATCGGGCTGGTGGCGCCGCATATCGCCCGCATGATCTTCGGCGAAGATCACCGCTACTATCTGCCCGCCAGCGCCCTGACCGGCGCGCTGGTGCTCTCGATGGCGTCGGTCGCCTCCAAGAACCTCATTCCCGGCGTGATTATTCCGGTCGGCATCGTCACCTCGCTGGTGGGCGTGCCGTTCTTCCTGAGCATTATTCTGCGTCATCGGGGGAATGTATGACTCAGGGGCTGACGTTAAAACATTTCACCGCGGGCTACCCCAAACGCAAGGTCATTGAGGATCTCAGCGTGGGGCTGCTGCCGCGTGGCCAGATCACCGTGCTGCTGGGGCCGAACGGCTGCGGCAAGTCGACGCTGCTGCGCGCGCTGGCCGGGCTGAACAAAGGGCAGGGCGAACTGTGGCTGAACGGCGAAGAGCTGATGCAGCAGCCGTTCGCGCGCCGCGCCCAGCGCGTGGTCTATCTGCCGCAGACGCTGCCGGCGGGCGTGCATCTGCACGTGCTGGAGTCGATTATCGTGGCGCAGCGCGCCTCGGGTGGTTTGCATAACGCCGCCAGCGAAGCGGAAGTGATGTATCTGCTGGAGCAGCTCGGCATTTCGCATCTGGCGATGCGCTATCTCGATCAGCTTTCAGGCGGGCAGAAACAGCTGGTCGGTCTGGCGCAGTCGCTGATCCGTCGCCCGGAGCTGCTGCTGCTGGATGAGCCGCTGAGCGCGCTGGATCTGAACTATCAGTTTCACGTGATGGATCTGGTGCGTCGTGAAACCGCCCAGCGCAATATCGTCACCGTGGTAGTGGTGCACGACATCAATATCGCCTTACGGCATGCGCACCATGCGCTGATGCTGAAAGAGGGCGCATTGATAGCGGACGGCGTGCCGGAGCAGGTGATTACGCCGGAGACGCTGGCGCAGGTATACGGCGTGAAAGGACGTATCGAACACTGCTCGCAGGGAATGCCGCAGGTGATGATTGACGGGCTGGTCGGCTCGGAACTGGTTTAAGAAAAAGGGCCGCATCGCGGCTCTGAGATTGTCGGCAATGTGCCGTCGCGGGTGGCAGGGACAGATCGCAAAGACGCAAAAAGCGGCATCCCTGCCAGCTCGGCCCGCGCCATACGCACCTCATCCCTGAGGTGCGCCCGTAAACGGGCCAACGCGCTGCGTTGTTCAAAAACGCTCCCGGCGTTTTTGTCCCTGGCGCGGGACGCTTTGCTCTTCTGTCCCTGCCACCCGCTCCTTAACCATGGAGCCGTTTGTGGGCCGCATCGCGGCCCTGAACGACCTACACCAGCAAGTGCTGCGCATGGAAGCGCAGATGATCCTCGACGAAGGTCGCAATAAAGTAGTAGCTGTGGTCATAGCCCGGCTGCACGCGCAGCGTCAGCGGGAACCCCACCTCTTTCGCCACCACATCCAGCCGCTCCGGCTGCAGCTGATCCGCCAGGAACTGATCGCTGTCGCCCTGATCGATCAGGATCGGCAAACGCGACTGCACCTCGCGCATCAGCGCGCAGCTGTCGTAGTCGCGCCAGGCCGCGCGATCCTCGCCCAGATAGGCGCTGAACGCTTTCTGCCCCCAGGGCACCTCGCATGGATTGACGATAGGCGCAAAGGCGGACGCCGACGCAAAGCGGTTGCCGAGACGCAGCGCCAGCATCAGCGCGCCGTGGCCGCCCATCGAATGCCCCATGATCGACTGACGCTCGCTGATATTGAAGTTGCTGGCGATCAGCGCCGGCAGCTCCTGACTCAGGTAGTCGAACATGCGAAAGTGCGCCGACCAGGGCGCCTGGGTCGCGTTGAGGTAAAACCCCGCGCCCTGGCCGAGATCGTACGCCTCGTCGTTGGCGACCGCCTCGCCGCGCGGGCTGGTGTCCGGCATAATCAGCACCAGACCCAGCTCCGCAGCGACGCGCTGCGCGCCGGATTTGGTGCTGAAGTTCTCATCCGTGCAGGTCAGGCCTGCCAGAAACCACACCGCAGGCGGCGGCGTGTCGCCTTTCGGACTGGGCAAAAAAATGCTGAAGGTCATCGGGCAGTTAAGCGCGGCTGACTGATGCCGCCAGCGTTGCTGCCAGCCGCCGAACATCCGGTGTTCTTCCAGCAGTTCCAGCGTGGATGCCATATCGCCTCCCGATTATTTGTTAAAGTGGACCACCGAACGGATCGATTTCCCTTCATGCATCAGATCGAAGGCGTCGTTGATCTCTTCCAGCGGCATGGTGTGGGTAATAAAGTCGTTCAGGGCGAATTTGCCGTCCAGATAATCCTGTACGATACCCGGCAGCTGCGAGCGGCCCTTCACGCCGCCGAAGGCGGAACCGCGCCAGACGCGACCGGTCACCAGCTGGAACGGACGGGTTGAGATCTCTTCGCCCGCGCCGGCCACGCCGATAATCACCGATTCGCCCCAGCCTTTATGACAGCACTCCAGCGCGGAACGCATCACGTTGACGTTGCCGATACACTCAAAGGAGAAATCGACGCCGCCGTCGGTCATCTCGACAATGACTTCCTGAATCGGCTTCTCATGATCTTTCGGGTTCACCAGGTCGGTAGCGCCCAGCTTGCGCGCCAGGTCGAATTTGCTGGTGTTGATGTCGATAGCGATGATGCGTCCCGCTTTCGCCATTTTCGCGCCGATAATCGCCGACAGACCGATGCCGCCGAGGCCGAAAATCGCCACGGTATCGCCTTCTTTCACTTTGGCGGTATTCATCACCGCGCCCATGCCGGTGGTCACGCCGCAGCCCAGCAGACAAACTTCTTCCAGCGGCGCCTCTTTGCTGATTTTCGCCAGCGAAATTTCCGGCACCACGGTGTACTCGGAGAAGGTCGAGGTGCCCATGTAGTGGAAAATCGGCTTGCCGTCTTTAAAGAAACGCGTGGTGCCATCTGGCATCAGGCCTTTGCCCTGGGTGGCGCGGATCGCCTGGCAGAGGTTGGTTTTACCCGACAGGCAGAATTTGCACTTGCCGCACTCCGGGGTGTACAGCGGGATCACGTGATCGCCGACTTCAACGCTGGTCACGCCTTCGCCGACCGCTTCTACCACGCCGCCGCCCTCATGGCCGAGGATGGCCGGAAATACGCCTTCCGGATCTTTGCCGGACAGGGTATAGGCATCGGTATGGCACACGCCGGTAGCGACGATGCGCACCAGCACTTCGCCTTTCTGCGGCGGCATCAAATCCACTTCTTCGATTTTCAGCGGTTCGCCAGCAGCCCAGGCAACGGCGGCGCGAGTTTTAATCATGTTCATGCAATCCCTCTTGCGGTCAGATAGGGACGCGCCGGTCTGGACGCGTCCGTGGGTCGTGATATCAATAAAAATAGCGCGTAATCGGCAATTACTCTGCCAGCTGCAGCGGATGCAGCAGCTGGTCGTCTTGCGGGCGGTCGTCGAACATATCAATAATCAAATACTTCAGCGCTTCGACGTTGGGGGTAAAGGCGTCGCGACGCCACATCAGCCAGGTGGCGGTGTCGCGATACGCCGCCGGCAGCTGATGCGCCTGCACGCGGGCGCGCTCAGGCATCTGCTTCAGCACTGATTCGGGGATCATCGCCACGCCTGCGCCGCCCGCCACGCAGGCCATCATCGCGTGGTAGGACTGGATCTCCATTACGCTACCGGGCGCGACGCCGCTGTCGCGATACCAGGCTTCCAGCTTCACGCGATAGGAGCAGCTGTTGCGAAACGCGAACAGGGTGTCGTTTTGCGCGTCGCGCGCGCTCTCTACCGGCGCATGATCCAGGCTGGTGATCAGCGTCAGGGTTTCGCGAAAGGCGATGCAGCCGTTGAGATCGTCATAAGGCGCCGGACCGTCTACCAGCGCGGCGGCCAGCGTGCCTTCGCGCACCTTGTCGATAATCTCGCCGGAGGTGCTGGTGATCAGCGACAGCGACACTTTCGGGAAGCGCTGATGATAGGCCGCCAGCAGGGCAGGCAGGCGCGTCGCGGCGGTGCTCTCCATCGAGCCGAGCGCGAAGTTGCCGGCCGGTTCGCCCGCGCGCGCCATGCTGAGCGCCTCGTCGCTCAGCGCCAGGATGCGCTGCGCGTAGTTAAGGAAATTGTGGCCCATCGGCGACAGACGAATGCGCTGTTTCTCGCGTATAAACAGATCGACGCCCATCTCCTCTTCCAGCTGGCGCAGCCGCGTGGTGAGGTTGGAAGGGACGCGATGGAGTTGTTCCGCGGCGCGCGCCAGCGAACCGGTTTCGGCCACGGAACAGAACATGCGTAGCTGGACAAGATCCATATATTCTCTTCCCGTAAACAACTTGATGCGAATTATTCAGTTTCCGTGAGTTTAATGAGCTGGCATGTTATAAGCAAGTGATAATAAAAACCCAGGAGTAGGGATATGGCTTTTCGCGTGGCGCTCAGCGCCTTTCTGGCGCTGGTGGTGGTGATGGGCATCGGGCGTTTCGCCTTTACGCCGCAGGTGCCGCTAATGATACACGACGGCCAGCTGACGCTGACCAGCGCCAGTCTGGTGGCGGCCCTCAACTATCTTGGCTACCTGTGCGGCTCCTTTGACGCGATGCGCGCGCGCCGGCGCGTCGAGCTGCGCCTGCAGCTGGGCGTCTGGGGGGCGGTGATCCTGACGCTGCTCTCCGCCTGCGTCAGCGGCCCCTGGCTGCACGGTGCGGTGCGCTTTTTGATCGGCTGGGCGAGCGGCGTGGCGCTGGTGCTGGTAGCGGCCTGGAGCAGCGAGCAGCTGCATCATTACGGGCGCCCGAGCCTGTCGGCGGCGGTGTTCGCCGGGCCGGGCGCGGGCATCTTTATCAGCGGTCTGCTGGCGGTGCAGCTGCATGCGTCGCAGGCGTCCGCCTCGCTGGCGTGGGCTGCCTATGGCCTGCTGGCGCTGCTGATTATCGCCGCTATCGCGCGCAATTTGCCGCGCCGCGTCGGCGAGCTGCATCGTCCCGATCAGGCGCCGGATCCGCTGGTGCTGACCGCTGACCTGCGGCGGCTGGTGCTGAGCTACAGCCTGGCGGGCTTCGGCTATATCCTGCCCGCTACCTTTTTGTCGCAGATGGCGGCGGCGCGATTTCCCGACGGCGCTTTTGCCCAGTTCGTCTGGCCGATCTTCGGCGGCGCGGCGATAGTCGGCATCGCGCTGGGGATCCTGACGCGCGGCCTCGCCAGCAACAACCGACGGCTGGCTTTCGTGCTCTGGGCGCAGGCGCTGGGCGTAGCGGCAGCGGCGGCGCTGCCGGGCTTTAGCGGCCTGCTGCTCGGCGCGCTGCTGGTGGGCGGCGGCTTTCTCTGCGTGGTGCAGCTGGCGCTGGCCTATGCGCGCGAGCTGGCGCCGCAGCACACGCGCTATATGGCGGGGCTGCTGACCACCGGCTACGCCGTCGGACAGCTGGTAGGGCCGGTGCTGTCGTCGCTCTCTACCGCGCTGCTGCATCGCCTCGAGCCGGCGCTGTGGATCGCCGGGCTGGGACTGGCGGCGGCCGGACTGCTGGTGTGGCGACGATCGTCGTGAAAAGCTTTCATCGCCGATTGGATTGATTACTGGATTACCCCAGCGGAAAGCTTCACAATACGCGCTCAGAATTGAACCCGCCGGTCTCTCCGGCGGGCGTTACACCTGCGGAGATGAGTACGATGAGCACCCTTAGTCAGGAAGCTATCCTGGTCCACGAAGCGCTGCTGGCGCGAGGCCTGGAAACGCCGTTACGCGCGCCGACGCGTGAAATGGATGATGAAACCCGTAAGCGCCTGATCGCCGGCCACATGACCGAGGTCATGCAGCTGCTGAATCTGGATCTTGAGGATGACAGCCTGATGGAGACGCCGCATCGCATCGCCAAAATGTATGTGGATGAGGTCTTTTCCGGTCTGGATTACGCTAACTTCCCTAAAATCACCGTCATCGAAAACAAGATGAAAGTGGATGAGATGGTGACGGTGCGCGATATCACCCTGACCAGCACCTGCGAACACCACTTCGTGATTATCGACGGCAAAGCGACCGTGGCCTATATTCCGAAAGAGAAGGTGATCGGCCTGTCGAAGATCAACCGCATCGTGCAGTTCTTCGCCCAGCGCCCGCAGGTGCAGGAGCGTCTGACGCAGCAGGTGCTGGTAGCGCTGCAGACGCTGCTCGGCACCAACAACGTCGCGGTCTCTATCGATGCGGTGCACTACTGCGTGAAAGCGCGCGGAGTGAAAGACGCCACCAGCGCCACCACCACTACTTCGCTGGGCGGCCTGTTTAAGTCGAGCCAGAATACCCGTCAGGAGTTCCTGCGCGCGGTGCGTCATATTTAAAGGTTACCCGCCGCCTTAGCCGCCGCCAGTTATCAGGCGGCGGTGCTTCACGCCAACAGGGATCGCTATGCAACGTTATCATGCGCTGGATTTCATTCGCGGCTGCGCCATCCTCGGCATTTTGTTGCTCAATATCGTCGGCTTCGCCTTACCTTCCGCCGCCTATCTTAATCCCGCCTGGCGCGGCGATCCCGCAACCGACGAGGTCTGGACCTGGGCAGTGCTCGACATCCTGGCGCAGCTGAAATTCCTCACCCTGTTCGCGCTGCTATTTGGCGCGGGCCTGCAGCTTCAGCTGCCGCGCGGCAGCCGCTGGCTATCGGCGCGCCTGACGCTGCTGGCGCTTATCGGTCTGTTTCACGCCGTAGCGATGTGGGAAGGGGATATCCTGCTCGATTACGCCATTATCGGCCTTATCGTCTGGCGAATGCTGCGCGACGTGCCCTCGACGCGCAGCCTGTTTCATACTGGCGCGCTGCTCTACCTGGTAGGCTGCGGCGTGCTGCTGATCTTCGGCTCAATCTCCGACCCCGAGCCGACCCGCTCATGGCTGCCCGGCGCGGCCGACCTGGAGTATGAACGCTTCTGGAAGCTGGCCGGCGGCTGGGAAGCGGTGCAGAACCGCCTCGACCATCTCTCCTCCAGCCTGATGGCGCTGGCGGCGCAGTATGGCTGGCAGCTGGCCGGGCTGATGATGATGGGCGCCGCGCTGCTGCGCTGCGGCTGGCTGACCGGCGAGTTTAGCCTGCGCCACTACCGGCGCTGCGCCGCGCTTCTGCTGGCCGTCGGCTATGTCATCGCCCTGTCTGGGGTAGCCTCGCAGTGGATGCTGCACTGGTCGTTTCGCTGGAGCGGCTTCTACCTGCAGGTGCCGCGCGATCTCGCCAGCCCCTTTATCAGTCTCGGCTACGCCGCGCTGATCCTCGGCTACTGGCCGCAGCTGGCGCGCTGGCGCCTTACTTCGGCGATTCAGTGCATCGGCCGCATGGCGCTAAGCAACTATCTGCTGCAGACGCTGATCTGCACCACGCTGTTCTACCGTTTCGATCTCTTTATGCGTTTCGATCGCCTGCAGCTGCTGGCGTTTGTGCCGGCTGTCTGGCTGGTCAATATTCTCTTCTCGGTGATCTGGCTGCGCTTTTTCCCTCAGGGCCCGCTTGAATGGCTATGGCGTCGCCTGACGCGGCTGGCGGCGGGCAAAACGCCGCATCGCTCCTCATTCAGATAATGATGTTCATCACAAAGGTTACATAATTGTATGTAACCGTTTTCATGAGTGTGACGTGATTCACGCTGCTGCCGCGCCGCGCCTGCCAGAATAGCGCCGGATAACTTCCTGGCGTGATGCCTTTTTTTCCTCTGTGGAACAGCTGCATGATAACGATTCGTGATGTTGCCCGTCTGGCTGGCGTGTCGGTGGCGACCGTCTCGCGCGTGCTGAATAACAGCAGCGCCGTTACTGCGGAGACGCGTGACGCGGTGCTGCAGGCGGTGGATTCGCTGGGCTACCGGCCCAACGCCAACGCGCAGGCGCTGGCAACGCAGATCAGCGACACCATCGGCGTGGTGGTGATGGACGTCTCTGATCCCTTCTTCGGCGCGCTGGTGAAAGCGGTAGATACCGTGGCGCAGCGCCTGCACAAACATGTGCTGATCAGCAACTCCTGGCATCAGGAAGATAAAGAGCGCCATGCGATTGAGGTGCTGATCCGTCAGCGCTGCAATGCGCTGGTGGTACACGCGAAAACGCTTTCAGACGAAGAGCTCGCCTCCTTTATGCAGCAGGTGCCGGGCATGGTAATGGTCAACCGCATCGTGCCGGGCTTCGCCCATCGCTGCGTCAGCCTGGATAACGTGGCGGGCGCCTTGATGGCGACACGCATGCTGCTGCAGCAGGGACACGGCCGCATCGGCTATCTCTGCTCCAGTCACGACATCGAAGATGTGCAGCAGCGGCGCGAAGGCTGGGAGCAGGCGCTGGCGGAGCAGGGGATTCGGCCGCAGGAGAGCTGGATCGCCAGCGCTGAGCCCGATATGCAGGGCGGCGAGGCGGCGATGGTGGAACTGCTGGGGCGCAACGTGCATCTCAGCGCGATTTTCGCCTACAACGACGGTATGGCGGCCGGCGCGCTTACCGCGCTGAAAGATAACGGCATTCAGGTGCCACAGCATTTCTCTGTCATCGGCTTCGATGATATTCCCATGTCGCGTTACACCGATCCTCAACTCACCACGGTGCGCTATCCCATTGTTTCTATGGCCAAACTTGCCACCGAACTGGCGCTGAGCGGCGCGGCGGGCCAGCTGGACGTCAGCGCGCAGCACGTCTTTATGCCGACGCTGGTGCGTCGTCATTCCGTGGCGCAGCGGCAAAATGTGGAGTCGGTCACTAATTCAGGCGATAGCGCCATGTAACCGTTTTCAATCTGTGATTGTATTCACAGTTAATTAACATGCCGCTCACTATGATGGCAGCGTCTTACCGGACTGAAACATTATGTAACGCCGCACTAACCGCAGCAGGCGTGGTTTCAGCAACCCGTTGAAAAGGTTCATCACATCTTCAGGATGCGTTGTCGCACATGGAAGTCAGGTTTCTGGACGGCGATTCAGCGGGGCAGCGCGATCTTACTCGCCTCTTTGCGACTCGCCGAATCTTACTTTACCGAAAGCTCATGCGCGCCTGACGCGTCTGAGCCAGTACTACCCTGCAAAAAACCGGAGATACCATGAATAAGAAGGTTTTCACGCTCACAGCTTTGGTTGCCAGCATGATGTTCGGCGCAACGGCACACGCAGCGGACACGCGTATCGGCGTGACCATCTACAAGTATGACGACAACTTTATGTCGATGGTTCGTAAGGACATCGAGAAAGAGGCTAAAAACCTTGGCGGCGTACAGCTGCTGATGAATGACTCGCAGAACGACCAGTCCAAACAGAACGACCAAATCGACGTGCTGATGGCGAAAGGCGTGAAGGCGCTGGCGATTAACCTGGTGGATCCGGCTGCGGCGGCCGTGGTGATCGATAAAGCGCGCGGCAACGACGTGCCGGTGGTGTTCTTCAACAAAGAGCCGAACGCGAAAGTGCTGGCCAGCTACGACAAAGCCTACTATGTCGGCACCGACTCTAAAGAGTCCGGCATTATTCAGGGCAAACTGATTGAGAAGCACTGGAAAGCCTCGCCGAACTGGGACCTGAACAAAGATGGTCAGATTCAGTTCGTGCTGCTGAAAGGCGAACCGGGCCATCCGGATGCTGAAGCGCGCACCAAATACGTTATCGATACCCTGAATCAGGACGGCATCAAGACCCAGCAGCTGGCGATGGATACCGCGATGTGGGATACCGCTCAGGCGAAAGACAAGATGGATGCGTGGCTCTCCGGCCCGAACGCCAACAAAATCGAAGTGGTGATCGCCAACAACGACGCCATGGCGATGGGCGCTGTCGAAGCGCTGAAAGCGCATAACAAGACCTCAATTCCGGTGTTCGGCGTCGATGCGCTGCCGGAAGCCCTGGCGCTGGTTAAGTCGGGCGCGCTGGCGGGCACCGTGCTGAACGATGCGGAAAACCAGGCGAAGGCGACGCTGGATATGGCGAAAAACCTGGCGGACGGCAAAGCCGCGACCGAGGGCACCAGCTATAAGATCACCGATAAGATCGTCCGCGTGCCTTACGTGCCGGTCGATAAAGAGAACCTGTCTCAGTTCCAGAAGTAATCCTGTCCGGGCGCGGCTGAGCCGCGCCCTGTTTTCACGTGACCAACGCTTTTTTTAGCCAGGTAAATTATGGCCAGTGATAATCCGACCGCGCAGCGTGAATATCTGCTGGAAATGACGAATGTCTCTAAATCATTTCCAGGGGTTAAAGCCTTAGATAATGTGAATTTAAAAGTGCGGCCTCACTCCGTTCATGCATTGATGGGTGAAAACGGCGCCGGTAAATCGACATTATTGAAATGCCTGTTTGGTATTTATAAAAAAGATACGGGGAGCATCCTGTTTCAGGGTGAGGAAATCGATTTTAAAAGTTCGAAAGAGGCGCTGGAAAACGGCGTTTCGATGGTGCATCAGGAGCTGAACCTGGTTTTACAGCGCACCGTCATGGACAATATGTGGCTGGGCCGCTATCCGCAAAAAGGGCCGTTCGTCGATCAGGACAAAATGTATCGCGATACCAAAGCGATTTTCGACGAGCTGGATATCGATATCGATCCGCGCGACAAAGTGGCGACGCTCTCTGTGTCGCAGATGCAGATGATCGAAATCGCCAAAGCGTTCTCCTATGACGCCAAAATCGTCATTATGGACGAGCCGACCTCTTCGCTGACCGAGAAAGAGGTGAACCATCTGTTCACCATTATTCGCAAGCTGAAAGATCGCGGCTGCGGCATTGTTTATATCTCGCACAAGATGGAAGAGATTTTCCAGCTGTGCGACGAGATCACTATTCTGCGCGACGGTCAGTGGATCGCCACCCAGCCGCTGGAAGGTCTGGATATGGATAAGATCATCTCTATGATGGTCGGCCGCTCCCTGAACCAGCGCTTTCCTGACAAAAGCAACGTGCCGGGCGAAACCATTCTTGAGGTGCGCCATTTAACGTCGCTGCGTCAGCCGTCGATTCGCGACGTTTCGTTCGATTTGCGCAAAGGGGAGATTCTGGGCATCGCCGGGCTGGTGGGCGCCAAGCGTACCGATATCGTTGAAACCCTGTTCGGGATCCGCGAGAAGGTAAGCGGCACCATTAAGCTGCACGGCAAGCCGATTAATAACCACAGCGCCAACGAAGCGATTAACCACGGTTTCGCGCTGGTGACGGAAGAGCGCCGCTCGACCGGTATTTATGCCTTTCTCGATATCGGGTTTAACTCGTTAATCTCCAATATCAAGAAGTATAAAAACAATATCGGGCTGCTCGATAATAAGCGGATGAAAAGCGATACCCAGTGGGTTATCGACGCCATGCGCGTAAAAACGCCGGGCCACCATACGCAAATTGGATCGCTTTCGGGCGGCAACCAGCAAAAGGTGATTATCGGCCGCTGGTTACTGACCCAGCCTGAAATACTGATGCTCGACGAACCGACGCGCGGCATTGACGTCGGCGCGAAGTTCGAAATTTACCAGCTGATTTCCGAACTGGCGAAGAAAGAGAAGGGCATCATTATTATCTCTTCCGAAATGCCGGAGCTGTTGGGCATTACCGATCGTATTCTGGTGATGAGCAACGGTCAGGTAGCGGGCATTGTAGATACCAAGACAACCACGCAGAACGAAATATTGCGTTTAGCGTCATTACACCTTTAATGAAGCAAGGGCTGTTAACATGAAAGCGACTACTAAAAAGAATGCGCTAACCTGGCTGAAAGAGGGCGGCATTTATGTCGTTCTGCTGGTTTTGCTGGCTATTATTATTTTCCAGGATCCGACATTTTTAAGCCTGATGAACCTGAGTAATATTCTCACCCAATCCTCGGTGCGTATTATTATCGCGCTGGGCGTGGCGGGACTGATCGTTACGCAGGGCACCGACCTGTCGGCCGGTCGTCAGGTGGGGCTGGCGGCGGTAGTGGCGGCGACGCTGCTGCAGGCGATGGATAACGCCAATAAGGTGTTTCCGACGCTGGATACCGTGCCGATTCCGGTGGTAATTCTGGTGGTGTGCGTGATCGGCGGCCTGATCGGCCTGGTGAATGGCCTGATCATCGCCTACCTCAAGGTGACGCCGTTTATTACCACGCTCGGCACCATGATTATCGTCTACGGCATCAACTCGCTCTATTACGATTTCGTCGGTGCGTCGCCGATTGCCGGGTTTGACAGCGGCTTCTCGAAGTTCGCTCAGGGCTTCCTGCGCTTTGGCGACTTCAAGCTCTCTTATATTACCTTCTACGCGATTGCCGCCATCATTTTCATCTGGATCCTGTGGAACAAGACCCGTTTCGGCAAGAACATTTTTGCTATCGGCGGCAACCCGGAAGCGGCGAAAGTGTCTGGCGTTAACGTCAACCTTAACCTGATTCTGATCTATGCGCTTTCCGGTGTGTTTTACGCCTTCGGCGGCATGCTGGAAGCGGGCCGTATCGGCAGCGCCACCAACAACCTCGGCTTTATGTATGAGCTGGACGCCATCGCGGCGTGCGTGGTGGGCGGCGTTTCTTTTGCCGGCGGCGTAGGGACGGTGGCGGGCGTAGTGACCGGCGTGCTTATCTTTACCGTGATCAACTACGGTCTGACCTATATCGGCGTGAACCCTTACTGGCAGTACATTATCAAGGGCGGCATCATTATCTTCGCCGTGGCGCTGGATTCGCTGAAGTATTCGCGTAAGAAGTAAGAGCAAAAGTATGTTGAAAAAGAGCGACCTTCGGGTCGCTCTTTTTGTTTGCGGGTGCCCTTTGTGTGTGTCAGAAGCGGCGCGGGCGACAGAGGCTGTGGAGCAAAGCGTCCCGCGACAGGGACAAAAACGCCGGGAGCGTTTTTGAACAACGCAGCGCGTTGGCCCGTTAACGGGCGCACCTCAAGGACGAGGTGCGTATCCGCGCGGGCCGAGCGAGCAGGGATGCCTTGAGCGACTTTGCGATCGAGCCCTGCCATCCGCGTGAGCACCTTATCTTTCTTTCAGGAGCGGCCTAAGGGCCGCTCTTTCTATTTCCGCGCTTTCTGCTCGCTTTCCAGCAGCTGCTCGGGCGTTACTGCCGGATAGCTCTGCGCATCTTCCGGCACCTCATGCACCGCCGGGATCGGCACCAGCGGGCCGAGGAAGCGCGGCTCACGCTTCATCACGTAGAGATCGGCCAGCGCGCCGAGGCGCGCGCCTACCTCGCGGAAGCGGACGCTAAGCATATTCTTCGGCGACGGCACCGCGTAGCACTGCGCCTGAATCCCCATATGCAGGGCGATAAACAGGGCGCGCTCGCAGTGGAAGCGCTGGGTGATGATAATAAAGTCGTTGGTGTCGAACACCTTGCGCGTGCGCACGATAGAGTCAAGCGTGCGGAAACCGGCGTAGTCCAGCACGATATCCTGCGGATCGACGCCGGCTTTGATCAGATCGCGGCGCATGGTCATGGGCTCGTTGTAGCTGCTCATGGCGTTGTCGCCGCTCAGCAGCAGATAATTGACCTTGCCGCTGTTATAGGCGTTCAGCGCGCCCTGAATGCGATAGAGATAATACTGATTGTAGACGCCGGTGCGGTAATACTTGGCGGTGCCCAGCACCACGCCAACCTGACGATGCGGCAGCGAGGCGACATCTTCATAAATATAGGGCGCGGTTTTCCAGCTGATCCAGCGATCCAGGCCGAGCGCGATCGCCACCACCAGTAAGATGATGAATAAAAGACCAATAAAAACGCGTTTCAACATACGCGTGAGCGCTCGGGGTCAGGAAAAATCGGTGCATCAAGGCTACTTGAGGACCGGTTACGAAGCAAGGCGCCGCCGGTTGGCTGATGGATTTTTGCGCGGCAGCCGGGCCTGAAACGGCCCGGCGACCGGTTGTCAGATCGAGGTACGACGATAGTGACGATACTGCGGCAGCCAGAAATTGCTGGCGACCGCCTGCGACAGCACATCTTCCGACGTGACCACCGCGACGCCCGCCAGCTGCGCGGCTTTGCCCACTTCCATCGCGATGATTTTCGACACGCCCTGAATATCTTTGATCTCCGGCAGCACCGGACCTTCGCCTTCGTTCACCAGCGGCGAACAGTCGGCCAGCGCGCGGCTTGCCGTCATCAGCATCGAGTCGGTGACGCGCGTCGCGCCGGCGGCAATCACGCCCAGACCAATGCCCGGGAAAATATAGGAGTTATTGCACTGCGCGATCGGATAGATTTTGCCTTTCCAGCTCACCGGCGAGAAAGGGCTGCCGGTCGCGACCAGCGCCGCGCCGTCGGTCCACGCGATAATATCCGCCGGCGTCGCCTCTACGCGCGATGTCGGGTTCGACAGCGGCATTACGATAGGACGCGCGCAGTGCTTATGCATCTCGCGGATAATCTCTTCGGTAAACAGGCCCGGCTGGCCGGAGACGCCGATCAGAATATCGGGACGGGCGTTGCGCACCACGTCCAGCAGCGAGATAGAATCGCTGGCGGTGTCCCACGTTTTCAGGTTCTCGCTCTTCTGCACCAGCTTGCTCTGGAAATCGAGCAGGTTCGGCAGCTTGTCGGTCAGCAGACCGAAGCGGTCGACCATCAGCACGCGTGCGCGCGCCTCTTCGTCGCTCAGACCTTCCGATTTCATCTGCGCGATAATCTGTTCGGCGATGCCGCATCCGGCGGAGCCTGCGCCGAGGAACACTACTTTCTGCTCGCACAGGCGGCTGCCTGCGGCGCGGCTGGCGGCGATCAGCGTGCCGACGGTCACGGCGGCGGTGCCCTGAATATCGTCGTTGAAGCAGCAGATCTCGTCGCGATAGCGCTGCAGCAGCGGCATGGCGTTTTTCTGCGCGAAGTCTTCAAACTGCAGCAGCACGTTCGGCCAGCGGCGTTTTACCGCCTGGATAAAGTCGTTAACGAAGGCGTCGTACTCTTCGCCGGTGATGCGCGGATGACGCCAGCCCATATAGAGCGGATCGTTAAGCAGCTGCTGATTGTTGGTGCCGGCGTCCAGCACGACCGGCAGCGTATAGGCCGGCGAAATGCCGCCGCAGGCGGTATAGAGCGACAGCTTGCCGATGGGAATGCCCATGCCGCCGATGCCCAAATCGCCAAGGCCGAGAATGCGCTCGCCGTCGGTGACCACAATCACCTTCACGTTCTGCTTGGTGGCGTTCTGCAGCATGTCTTCGATGTGGGCGCGATTCGGATAGGAGATAAAGACGCCGCGCGCGCGGCGGTAAATCTCGGAGAAGTGTTCGCAGGCCGCGCCGACGGTCGGGGTATAAATAATCGGCATCATCTCTTCGAGATGGTTGTCGAGCAGGCGATAGAAAAGGGTTTCGTTGGTGTCCTGAATGTTGCGCAGGTAGACGTGCTTATCGTTATTGTTTTTAAAGTCCTGGAACTGACGCCAGGCGCGCTCTGCCTGCTCTTCAATACTCTCGACCGCTTCAGGCAGCAGGCCATTGAGGTTAAATTCGTTGCGCTCTTCCAGCGAGAAGGCGCTGCCTTTATTCAGTAGGGGAAATTCCAGCAGGATCGGGCCAGCGTAGGGGATGTACAGCGGACGCTTACTTTCGTACTCATGTTCCATGAATTGATGCTCCGGTTGCGGTGTTGTCTGGCAAAGCTCAGACGCCAGTCGTTCTTTTTTTGTGTTGCTGGCGCACGATCCTATGAAATTTCTCGCCGATGTACAGCTTTTGTAAATAAAAGATATCGTAAGTGTTGGAAAGCGTGTTCTGTGCCTCAGCCCTGGCGCAGCGTGACGCGCGTCAGCTGTTCGCATCCGAGTGCGGTCAGGGTCGCCTGCGTCGCGGCGAACTGATCCAGCGTGGCGTTTTCCACTTCGGCCAGCGCGGCGGCCTCGATGTTTTCGCAGGCTTCGCCCTGCATATTAAGCAGGATCAGCGCGGCCTGTAGCGGCGGCAGGCTCGGGTTGAAAGCGGCGTTCTCGGCGTAGCGTCCGGTAACCGTCGCGCCGCTCGCGGTGCGCAGCGCAATGCCGCTGTGCGAGCCGCTGTAGGGCGCGTGGCTCTGGTTGGCGGCGGCGATGGCCGCCTGGGCGAGCGCGTCGCCTTCCCCCTGATAGCCGTGATCCACTTTATCCAGCAGCAGGGTAGTGATGTTCAGATCGCGCGGGCCGAAGGCGTCCGGCAGGTAGTCCGCCAGGGTGCTGACGCCGCGGCCGGGCAGGCTGATGCGCAGATCGGTGCCGCTGTTGAGTTCGTTCATAAACTGGCGGCAGTGGCCGCACGGCGTGTAGTTGACCGTGACCGCCTCAAGGCGCTGCTCGCCGCGCAGCCAGGCGTGCGCGATAGCGCTCTGCTCGGCATGGATAGTCTGCTGTAGCGCTACGCCTGCGAACTCCATATTGGCGCCGAAATACCAATAACCGCTGACGCCGCGCGCCACGGCGCCGACGTTGAAGCGCGAAACCGGCGCGACCGCGCAGGCCGCCGCCAGCGGCAGCAGCGCCAGCGCCAGCGCGTCGGCATCCAGCCGGGTCTGCTGCATCAGCGATGCGACCTGCTCCGGCGTCAGCGCCGCCTGAAACTGCGCGTCGTCAAGAATCGGACGCAGCGCGCTTTGCAGAGCAGCGGGCAGCGCGTCGAAGGCGGAGGTGAAACGTGGATGCATGATAGCCTCGTTAATATCGGGCGGCCCATTGCCGCCAGAGGGGTTATATGTGATCTGTATCGCTCTGACAATGCAACAGATTTGCATCGTTTCAACTTTGCGAGATCTATCGCAAAGTTTTACCCGAATGCGTGCAGCAGCAGGGGAAATATAAAGGGCGCCAGCAGTGAGGTGATGATGCCGCACAGCACCAGCGCCAGCGAGCTGAACGCGCCTTCCTGGTAATCCACCTCCGCCGCGCGCGCCGTGCCGAGCGCGTGCGACGCGTTGCCTATCGCCAGTCCGCGCGCCGCGCGGGTTTTTATCCCCAGCAGGTTCAGCACCATATGGCCGAAGACCGCGCCAAGCACGCCGGCGATCAGCACGCAGATGGCGCTGATAGCGGGGATGCCGTGCAGCGAGGCGGAGACCGCCATCGCAATGGGCGTGGTCACCGATTTCGGCAGAATGGTAGCGGCGATTTCCGGCGTCGCGCCCATCCACAGCGCGATAGCGGTGCCGGAGACCATCGCGGTCAGGCTGCCGATAAAGCAGACGCCGATCAGCGATTTCCAGCGCGCGCGGATTTGATGCATCTGCTCGTAGAGCGGCAGCGCCAGCGCGACCACCGCCGGCTGCAGCAGCTGATTGAGGATCTGGCTGCCGGCGAAATAGCGCGCGTAGGGGATTTGCAGCACCAGCAGCAGCGGGATAATGATCGCCATCGCCACCAGCAGCGGATTGAGTAGCGAGATTTTCAGCTTCGCCGCCAGGCGACGCGCCAGCATAAAGGCGCCAACGCTGAGCGGCAGCGACCACCAGATGTCACTCACTGGGCTTCTCCTGCACGCTGCGCGTATGAATTTTATGGGCGCTCCAGCCGACAATTGTTAACACCAGAAAGGTGCTGACCACAATAGAGACCACGATCGGGCCGAACTGCGCGCTGAGCACGTCGGTGTAGTTGATGATGCCGACGCTGATGGGCACAAACAGCAGCGCCATATAGCGGATCAGCAGGTGGCAGCCGGGTTTAACCCAATCTACCGGAAGGATTTGCGTTGCCAGCAGGGCGAACAGCGTCAGCATGCCGAGGATGCTGCCGGGAATGGTGATAGGCAGCAGCAAGGAGAGGGCGTTGCCCGCATAGAGGCAGAGATAGATGATGACGAAGGCGCGCACGTAGCGCCAGCACAGAGACAGCACAGTGGGCATAGCAGGCTCCTGTTTTCACTGCACAACATCATACGCGACATGGGATAAAAAAGGGCGACATTGCTGTCGCCCTTGATGACCGCACAGAGGTTTGCGAGCGGGTGGCATGGACCGAAGAGCAAAGCGTCCTGCGCCAGGGATGGCGCAGGCCGAGCTGGCAGGGATGCCGTCTTTTGCGTCTTTGCGATCGGGCCATGCCACCCGCGACGGGCACATTGCTTTGGCCTTAAGGGCGGCATTTTTGCCGCCCTTATTTAGCTTTAACCCCTTACTTAACCGGCATGCCCGGCTGCGCGCCGCTGTCGACGGAGAGCACAAACAGATCTTTGCCGCCCGGACCGGCTGACAGCACCATGCCTTCCGACACGCCGAAACGCATCTTACGCGGCGCGAGGTTGGCGACGATAATCGTCATTTTGCCGATCAGCACCGACGGATCCGGATAGGCGGCGCGGATGCCGGAGAAGATCTGGCGCTTCTCGCCGCCCAGATCGAGCTGCAGACGCAGCAGCTTATCGGAGCCGTCCACCAGCTCGGCGTGTTCGATCAGCGCCACGCGCATATCGACTTTGGCGAAATCGTCAATGGTAATGGTATCGCCAATCGGCGCATCCGCCAGCGGGCCGGTCGCCGGCTGGCTGGCCGCGGCGGCATCTTCTTTCGACGCTTCAATCAGCGCGTTAACTTTCGTCATTTCGATACGTCCATAGAGCGCCTTAAACGGCGCCACCTGATGATTAAGCAGCGGCTGTGGGATCGCTTCCCAGCGTAATTCGCTGTTGAGGAACGCCTCGGCGCGCTCGCTCAGGCTCGGCAGCACCGGCTTCAGCCAGGTCATCAGCACGCGGAACAGGTTGATGCCCATCGAGCAGATCGCCTGCAGATCGGCGTCGCGGCCCTCTTCCTTCGCCACCACCCACGGCGCCTGCTCGTCCACATAGCGGTTAGCCAGATCGGCCAGCGCCATGATTTCGCGAATGGCGCGGCTGTACTCGCGGCTCGCCCAGGCTTCGCCGATCTTCTCAGAGGCGTCGACAAAGGACTGATAGAGCGCCGGATCCGCCAGTTCGGCCGAAAGCTGACCGTTAAAGCGTTTGGTCAGGAAGCCGGCGTTGCGCGACGCCAGGTTCACCACCTTGTTGACGATATCGGCGTTTACGCGCTGCACGAAATCTTCCAGATTCAGGTCGATATCGTCGATGCGCGAAGAGAGCTTGGCGGCGTAGTAGTAGCGCAGGCTGTCGGCGTCCAGATGCTGCAGCCAGGTGCTCGCCTTAATAAAGGTGCCGCGCGACTTAGACATCTTGGCGCCGTTCACCGTCACATAGCCGTGCACGAACAGATTATTAGGCTTGCGGAACTGGCTGCCTTCCAGCATCGCCGGCCAGAACAGGCTGTGGAAATAAACGATATCCTTGCCGATAAAGTGATAAAGCTCGGTGGTGGAATCTTTCCTCCAGAACTCGTCGAAATCGATATCGCCGCGCTTGTCGCACAGGTTTTTAAAGGCGCCCATATAGCCGATCGGCGCGTCGAGCCAGACATAAAAATATTTGCCCGGCGCGTCGGGGATCTCGAAGCCGAAGTAGGGCGCGTCGCGTGAGATATCCCACTGCTGCAGCCCAGACTCGAACCACTCCTGCATCTTGTTCGCCACCTGCTCCTGCAGCGCGCCGGAGCGCGTCCAGGCCTGCAGCATGGCGCTGAACGACGGCAGGTCGAAGAAGAAGTGCTCTGAGTCGCGCATCACCGGCGTCGCGCCGGAGACCACCGACTTCGGCTCGATCAGCTCGGTCGGGCTGTAGGTCGCGCCGCACACTTCGCAGTTGTCGCCGTACTGATCCGGCGATTTGCATTTCGGGCAGGTGCCCTTAACGAAACGGTCCGGCAGGAACATGCCTTTTTCCGGATCGTAGAGCTGAGAGATAGTGCGGTTCTTAATAAAACCGTTCTCTTTCAGTCGGGTATAAATCAGCTCCGACAGCACGCGGTTCTCGTCGCTGTGCGTCGAGTGATAGTTGTCGTAGCTGATGTTGAAGCCGGCGAAATCGACCTGATGTTCCTGACTCATTTCGGCGATCATCTGCTCCGGCGAAATGCCTAACTGCTGCGCTTTCAGCATGATCGGCGTACCGTGCGCGTCGTCGGCGCAGATGAAATAGACCTGATTGCCACGCATTCGCTGGTAACGCACCCAAATGTCTGCCTGGATATGCTCGAGCATGTGGCCGAGATGGATTGATCCGTTCGCGTACGGCAGGGCGCACGTTACCATTATTTTTTTAGCGACTTGAGTCATAGTTTGCGTAGCTTTCTGTTGATTGAAAAAACGGGCTTAGATGGTAACTCATGCCCTGGCGGGCGTAAACACAAGGGCGGTCTGGCGTCGACCGCGCCGACATCTGATATCATTGTTGTGTTACCGCTGAACCCAGCGACAGAAAAAATAACAAGGAGTGGGGATGACAGCACAATCCCGGACATCACATTCACCTGAAGCCCTGCGCGCCGTGGTTATGGGCGTGTTAAGCGGCTTCCGGCATCCGACCCTCGATCGCAACCTCACCGCGCTGAAAGCGCTGCACCATGTGGCGCTGCTGGACGGCAAGCTGCATATCGAACTCTGTATGCCTTTCGCCTGGGCGAGCGCGTTTGAAGAGCTGAAGGCGCAGGCCAGCGCCGAACTGCTGCGCCTGACCGGCACCCAGGCGATCGACTGGCGGCTGCGCCACGATATCGCTACCCTGAAGCGCGTCAAAGGCCAGCCCGGCGTTAACGGCGTGAAGAACATTATCGCCGTCAGCTCCGGCAAGGGCGGCGTCGGCAAGTCGAGCACCGCCGTCAATATGGCGTTGGCGCTGGCGGCGGAAGGGGCGCGCGTCGGCATTCTCGACGCGGATATTTACGGCCCGTCGGTGCCCAATATGCTGGGCACCGAGCATGAGCGTCCCACCTCGCCGGACGGCACCCATATGGCGCCCATTATGGCGCACGGCCTCGCCACCAACTCGATCGGCTATCTGGTGACCGACGATAATGCGATGGTGTGGCGCGGGCCGATGGCGAGCAAGGCGCTGATGCAGCTGCTTAACGAAACGCTGTGGCCGGATCTCGACTACCTGGTGCTCGATATGCCGCCAGGCACCGGCGACATACAGCTGACGCTGGCGCAGAGCGTGCCGGTAACCGGCGCGATTGTCGTCACCACGCCGCAGGATATCGCCCTGATCGACGCGCGCAAAGGCATGGTGATGTTCGAGAAGGTCAACGTGCCGGTGCTCGGCGTGGTGGAGAATATGAGCCTGCATATCTGCAGCCACTGCGGCTTCCACGAGCCGATCTTCGGCACCGGCGGCGCGGAAAAGCTGGTGGCGGACTATCAGACGCAGCTGCTGGCGCAGCTGCCGCTGCATATCAACCTGCGCGAAGATCTGGATGACGGCGAACCGACGGTGATCCGCCGACCGGAGAGCGAATTTACCGCGCTCTATCGCCAGCTGGCGGGCCGCGTCGCCTCGCGCCTCTACTGGCAGGGCGAAGTGATCCCCGGCGACATCGCCTTCCGCGCGCTGTAAACCGCGCGCCGCTGGCGTCGGCTCAGGACGCCAGCGGAAAGTGCATCAGCACATATTTTCCCTGTTCGCTCTCGCCCTGCGCGATAATCTTCCAGCCGTGCTTTAAATAGAACGCCTGCGCCGCCTTGTTCATTAACAGGCACTTCAGCGCGCCGGTGCTGGTAAAACTCGCCTGCACTCTCTCCAGCAGCGCGGCGCCGACGCCGCGGCCCTGATAAGCGGGATCGACGTAGAGGCTGTGAAGGAAGTTGTCATTTTCCAGCACGCCGGCAAAGCCGACGCGGTGGCCGTCAAGCTCGGCCACCCAGACGGTCTCGCCCAGGATCACGCTGTCGAAATCTTCCAGCTGCCAGTGGCTGTCGTCGAGCCAGCGCCAGTTATGGCGACGCGCGGCAAGAAACAGCGTGCGCAGGAACGGGCGATCGGCTTCGGTATAAGAACGTATCTGCACGGTAAACTCCCTTAACGGCAATCAGAGTGCTGGCCATATCCGCAAACGGGAGAGAGGGCGCTGGCTCGTTATCAATAAGCGTCTCTACAAAACTAGCAGTTCTGCGATGAAAAGATAAACCGCGTTAAATCAAGGTGCTTTGCGTGTAGAATGCCGGGGCGGCGTCAATAGCGGTGCGGCTTGCCGCGTTTGATAGCTTTCGTTTATCTGATTGATAACGACTGCGTATTAGAAGTTGGCCCGAAAATTTTGTAACGTACATCACATCTTTTAGCGGAGGACTTCAGATGTCTATCATTAATACCAAAATCAAACCGTTCAAAAACGCTGCGTTTAAAAACGGCGAATTCATCGACGTAACTGAGAAAGACGTTGAAGGTAAATGGAGTGTGTTCTTCTTTTATCCGGCTGACTTCACCTTCGTTTGCCCGACCGAACTGGGCGACGTGGCTGACCACTACGAAGAATTCCAGAAACTGGGCGTAGATATCTACTCTGTTTCTACCGACACCCACTTTACCCACAAAGCCTGGCACGGTTCTTCTGAAACCATCGCGAAAATCCAGTACGCCATGATCGGCGACCCGACTGGCGCGCTGACCCGCAACTTCGAAATCATGCGCGAAGCCGAAGGTCTGGCTGACCGCGGTACTTTCATCGTTGACCCGGAAGGCATCATCCAGGCGATCGAAATCACTGCTGAAGGTATCGGCCGCGACGCGTCTGACCTGCTGCGTAAAGTGAAAGCCGCTCAGTATGTCGCTTCTCACCCAGGCGAAGTTTGCCCGGCTAAATGGAAAGAAGGCGACGCAACCCTGGCTCCGTCTCTGGACCTGGTTGGCAAAATCTAATTTCCACACCGGCTTTTCGATCTTCTCTATCGGGTGCTGCGGCACCCGATTTCTTCTGACAGGAACTCACTATGCTCGACACAAATTTAAAAACCCAGCTCAAGGCCTACCTTGAGAAATTAACCAAGCCTGTTGAGTTGATCGCCACCCTGGACGATGGCGCCAAATCAGCGGAAATTCGCGATTTGCTGGCGGATATCGCAAGCCTGTCTGAAAAAGTCAGCTTCCGCGAAGAGAACGATCGTCCGGTGCGTAAACCCTCTTTTCTGATCACCAACCCTGGCTCGCACAGCGGCCCGCGCTTTGCCGGCTCGCCGATGGGGCACGAATTTACCTCTCTGGTGCTGGCGCTGCTGCAGACCGGCGGCCATCCGTCGAAAGAGACGCAGAGCCTGCTTGATCAGGTGGCGTCGCTGGATAGCGACCTGCATTTCGAAACGTACTACTCGCTGTCATGCCACAACTGCCCTGACGTGGTGCAGGCGCTGAACCTGATGGCGATTATCAACCCGCGCGTCTCGCACACGGCGATTGACGGCGGCATGTTCCAGAATGAAATTACCGAGCGCAACGTGATGGGCGTACCGGCGGTTTACCTGAACGGCAAAGAGTTCGGTCAGGGCCGCATGAGCCTTGCTGAGATCGTCGGCAAGGTCGACACCAACGCCGAGAAGCGCGCGGCGGAAGAGCTGAACAAGCGCGACGCCTATGAAGTGCTGATCGTCGGCAGCGGCCCTGCAGGCGCGGCGGCGGCAATCTACTCGGCGCGTAAAGGCATCCGTACCGGCCTGATGGGCGAGCGTTTCGGCGGCCAGGTGCTCGACACCGTAGACATTGAAAACTACATCTCCGTGCAGAAAACCGAAGGCGCTAAGCTGGCTGGCTCGCTGCGCGCCCACGTTGACGACTATGACGTTGACGTGATCGATACCCAGAGCGCTATCAAGCTGATCCCGGCGGCGAAAGAGGGTGGTCTGCACGCGATTGAAACCGCCTCTGGCGCCGTGCTGAAATCACGCAGCATCATCATCGCCACCGGCGCGCGCTGGCGCAACATGGGCGTGCCAGGCGAAGATCAATATCGCACCAAAGGCGTCACCTACTGCCCGCACTGCGACGGTCCGCTGTTTAAAGGCAAGCGCGTTGCGGTTATCGGCGGCGGCAACTCCGGCGTTGAAGCGGCTATCGACCTGGCAGGCATCGTCGAGCACGTGACCCTGCTGGAGTTCGCTGGCGAAATGCGCGCCGACCAGGTGCTGCAGAACAAGCTGCGCAGCCTGAAAAATGTCGATGTGATCCTGAACGCGCAGACCACGGAAGTGAAAGGCGACGGCAGCAAAGTGACCGGACTGGCCTATATCGATCGCAACAACCAGACGGCGCACGACATCGCGCTGAGCGGTATCTTCGTGCAGATTGGTCTGCTGCCGAATACCACCTGGCTGGAAGGCGCGGTAGAGCGCAACAAAATGGGCGAGATCCTGATTGACGCGAAATGCGAAACCAGCCTGAAAGGCGTATTCGCGGCGGGCGACTGCACCACGGTGCCGTACAAGCAGATCATCATCGCCAGCGGCGAAGGCGCGAAAGCCTCCCTGAGCGCTTTCGACTACCTGATCCGCACGAAACCGGCTGAATAACGTTTTGCGATAGCCACGCAACGGCCCCGGGACCTCTGTCTCGGGGCTTTTTTTTTAATAGCCCGCCCACGACATCAGCATCATCCACACCGGCGTGGTCACCGCCGCGAATAGCGTAGAAAACAGCATGCTTGCCGCCGCCGGGCCGGTCAGCACGTTGAACTTCTGCGACATCAGATAGACGTTGACGCCTACCGCCATCGAACCGAGCAGCACCACAACCCGACTCTCCAGCGGCGGCAGATGCACCAGCCAGGCGATCGCCCAGATGGTCATCGGCTGCAAAATCAGCTTAAGCAAACAGATGGTGTAGCTTTCACGCAGCCCGTCGCGCACGCGATAGTGCGCCAGGCTCATGCCGAGCGTCACCAGCGAGAGCGGCGCGGCGATAGAGCCGAGCATGCGCAGCGGTTCGGCGGCGATCGTCGGCAGCGGCTGTTTTAAAAAGCTCCAGGCGGTGCCGCTGAGGATACCGATAATCAAAGGATTCTTCGCCACGCTGAGCAGGGTATGGCCGATGCCTTTCAGCGAGAAGCTGCCCTGTTTCGCCCACTCCACCGAGAGCGTCAGCAGCGTCCAGAGGATCAGGCTGTTGAACACCAGCACCAGCGCCACCGACGGCAGCGCCTGCGGGCCGAGCAGCACCGTCGCCACCGGAATGCCGAGCATCACGTTGTTTGAGAAGATGCCGCCGAGCGCGAACACCGTGCCCGCGACGCCGTCGAGCTTAAACAGCCGCGCGCCCAGGAGGCGGCCGAGGAGAAAAATCAGTAAGCAGCTGCCGAAAAAGGCCAGCAGCAGCCGCACATCCACCGGCGGGCTTTTGTAGAAGTCGCTCATTACGCGAAACAGCATGCAGGGCAGGGCGACGTTAAAGACGAAGCGGTTCATGCCTTCGCTGATGGTCAGCGGCCATTTGCCGATGCGCGTCAGGCCGTAGCCAAGAAAAATCAAAATAAACAGCGGAGCGGAAAGGTAAATCTGATGGGTAAGGGTTTCAAGCAAGCCAGGCATAGCGCGTCTGTTATCGGCATCAGGTAACATCAGCCTAACATGATGTTGCGAAAAGCGTCACCCGGCAGCGCATTCTCTAGCCGAGCCAGCGTCGCGCTTGTGCGTCGCTGATATCGCGATAATAGACGCGATGAATTATTTCATCGCAGGTTCGACAGCGGGCGGAAATAAAGGTAGAAAAATAGCATCTGCCGTTTGGCGCAACGGCGTTGGCGCGAGAAATATGGATGTCTTGCCAGCGGTGACGATGTGGAATAAACGGAAAAAACGTCATATTGCTTCCCAGATGTCGACAGCGTATAGGTTATGTCGCGTAATGAATTGAAATTAAATATCTATTTATAAAAATACAGAGCAGGCGGCGTTTGGCGCGGCGGACAGGGTCTACAGGAGAAAAAAAGACTCCAAACGTTAAGTTGCAACGTAAATATTGGTTCGCTTGTAATAAATAAAAATAAAATCCTTCTTGTTCTGCCCGCTTAAATTTAAACCCGCAGCATTAAGCCTTTTTTTCAGCGCTGGCTGGTTGATCAAGATCATGCTGAACCGTGCTAACTGGTAATACCTCTTAAGAGGTAGGTCTATTGCTTTCGTTTGCCGCCTCTCCTATGCTGCTGGCGTAACATTCGACTCGGGGTGCCCTTCTGCGTGAAGGCTGAGAAAGACCCGTATTACCTGATCTGGATAATGCCAGCGTAGGGAAGTCAGATGCCTGACCGCATTCGCCTTCTTGCTCGCCGGTTGGGAGTTATGATGATCCGCCAACCTCAACGCTTTTCCGACGCGCACTTCGCGCCCATTCTCGCCCGCTTCGTTCAGCGCCAGCCGCTGGTGCACTGTATGACCAACGACGTGGTGCAGAACATCACCGCCAACGTCCTGCTGGCGCTCAACGCCTCGCCCGCCATGGTGATCGATCCTGATGAGGCCGCGCAGTTCGCCGCCGTGGCCGACGCCTTGCTGATCAACGTCGGCACGCTGACCCGCGATCGCCGCGACGCCATGCTGGCGGCGGTGCAGGCCGCCGACGCGGCGCAAACGCCCTGGGTGCTCGATCCGGTCGCGGTCGGCGCGCTGCGCCTGCGCACTGAGTTCTGCCAGCAGCTTCTTGCCCTGCGACCTGTCGCCGTACGCGGCAACGCCTCTGAAATTCTCGCGCTGGCGCACCAGAGCGCAGGCGGACGCGGCGTGGATACGCAGCACCAGTCGGAAGCGGCGCTTGAGGCGGCGCGTGAGCTGGCGCGGCAACATCAGACGCTGGTGGCGATTAGCGGCGAGGTTGATTACGTTACCGACGGCACTGAGACGCTAAGCGTACCCGGCGGCAGCGCGCTGATGACGCGCGTGGTCGGCACCGGCTGTTCGCTCTCCGCCGTGGTGGCCGCCTTTTGCAGTCTGCCTGGCGACCGGCTGAGCAATGTCGCCAGCGCCTGCCGCGTCATGGCGCTGGCGGGCGAACGCGCTGCCGCGCAGACCGCCGCGCCCGGCAGCTTCGCCGCGCTATTTATTGATGCCCTGTGGCAGCTGGCACAGGAGGCGCGCGCATGAAACGTATCAACGCGCTGACCATTGCCGGCACCGATCCCAGCGGCGGCGCCGGCATCCAGGCCGATCTCAAGGCCTTTTCGGCGCTCGGCGCCTATGGCACCAGCGTCATTACCGCGCTGGTGGCGCAAAACACCTGCGGCGTGCAGTCGGTTTATCGCATTGAGCCAGACTTTGTAGGCGCGCAGCTCGATTCGGTACTCAGCGATGTGCGCATCGACACGGCGAAAATCGGCATGCTGTCGGAAACCGCCATCGTGCAGATCGTGGCGGAAAAGCTGAAACGAGCCGACATCTCTTTCGTGGTGCTGGATACGGTGATGGTGGCGAAAAGCGGCGATCCCTTGTTCTCGCCTGACGCCATCGCCAGCGTGCGCGAGCTGCTGCTGCCGCAGGTCTCGTTAATTACGCCCAATTTGCCGGAGGCGGCGGCGCTGCTGGAGTGCGCGCCGGCGAGCAACGAAGAGGCGATGCTGGAGCAGGGCGAAGCGCTGCTGGCGCTCGGCTGCCAGGCGGTGCTGATGAAGGGCGGCCATCTCAGCGACAGTGAAAGCCCGGACTGGCTCATCACCCGTGACGGCGCGGAGCGCTTTACCGCGCCGCGCGTCAATACGCGTCATACCCACGGCACCGGCTGTTCGCTCTCCGCCGCGCTGGCGGCGCTGCGTCCGCGTCATAGCAGCTGGGCAAACACGCTGCGCGAGGCGAAAGCCTGGCTGCAGCAGGCGCTGATGCAGGCCGATACGCTGGAAGTAGGCAAGGGAATTGGGCCGGTGCACCATTTTCATCGCTGGTGGTAGGGTAAAACGCCTTAACCGGGTCAATTTTGCTACGGATCCGTCTGAAAAATGGAGTCAGCAATTTGCGTCGTGATTCGGCGACGTTCAGGCTGTGGTGGCTCGCGCCGGTCTGCGCCGGCGCATCACCTTTTTCTGACAGGAGTTAACATGACGGACATCGTACAGTTACTGGGCCAGGACGCGGATTCTCTTCTTCAGCATCGCTGTCTGGCGCTTCCCGCAGAAAACCTCTATTTGCCCGGTCCGGATTATGTCGATCGCGTGATGATCGACAATAACCGTTCGCCTGCTGTGCTGCGCAATATGCAGACGCTGTACAACACCGGCCGCCTGGCGGGAACCGGCTATCTCTCAATTCTGCCGGTGGATCAGGGCGTCGAACATTCTGCAGGCGCCTCTTTTGCCGCCAATCCGCACTATTTCGATCCCAAACATATCGTCGAGCTGGCGATTGAGGCGGGCTGCAACTGCGTGGCGTCAACCTATGGCGTGCTGGCGTCGGTGGCGCGTCGTTATGCGCATCGCATTCCCTTTATGGTGAAGCTGAATCATAACGAAACCCTGAGCTACCCGACGCAGTACGATCAAACGCTCTATGCCAGCGTCGAGCAGGCGTTCAATATGGGCGCGGTGGCGGTCGGCGCCACGATCTATTTCGGTTCCGAACAGTCGCGCCGCCAGATAGAGGAGATCGCCGCCGCCTTCGAGCGCGCGCACGAGCTGGGCATGGTTACCGTGCTCTGGGCCTATCTGCGCAATAACGATTTCAAGAAAGATGGCGTCGACTATCACGCCAGCGCCGATCTGACCGGCCAGGCTAACCATCTGGCGGCGACCATCGGGGCGGATATCGTTAAGCAGAAGCTGGCGGAGAACAACGGCGGCTATAAGGCGGTGAAGTTCGGTCATACCGACGAGCGCGTCTACAGCACCCTGACCACGGATAACCCGATCGATCTGGTGCGCTACCAGCTGGCGAACTGCTATATGGGCCGCGCCGGGCTGATTAACTCCGGCGGCGCGTCGGCGGGCGAAACCGATATCGCGGAGTCGGTGCGCACGGCGGTGATCAATAAGCGCGCGGGCGGCATGGGGCTGATCCTGGGGCGTAAGGCGTTTAAGAAGTCGCTGAAGGATGGCGTGGCGCTGATTAATGCGGTGCAGGATGTTTATTTGTCGAAAGAGGTCACCATAGCCTGATTAAACCTGGCTTCGCCGCCGGCGGTTTAATGGATTTGAGAGAATGCAGAGGTGAAAAGGCGAAGAGGCCAGCTGAGCGCTGGCCTCTTTTATGGTTGCGTGCAGTTTACAGCGACTCAAACCACTCGCTGTTGCGCTCGGCAATCGGCGTAATCGAGAAAATCATCTCCTGCAGATGGCGGCGCATCGCCGCTTCGGCCGCGTCGGCATCGTGGTTTTTCAGCGCCGACAGGATCTCTTCATGCTGCTCAATCAGGCTGTCCGGCGGCGAGACCTCGCTCAGCGTCAGAAAACGCACGCGGTCCATCGCCGCTTTGATATTCTCTACCGTCTCCCACGCCAGCAGGCAGTTGATACTCTCGGCAATCAGGCGGTGAAACTCATCGTCGAGGCTGAGAAACGCCTGGCTGTCATGGCGATCGGCGGCCATCTTCTGCAGCTGAAGGTTGTGCTCCAGCGCCATTAGCGCCACCGGCTCTATCTCCAGCGCGGCGCGGCGCACGACCGACACCTCTACCGCTTCGCGAATAAAGCGGCCGTCCGCGACGCGACGCGCAGAGATTTTACGCACGAAGGTGCCGCGCTGCGGCAACACCTGCACCAGACCCGCTTCCGCCAGCTTGATAAAGGCTTCGCGCACCGGCTGACGCGACACGTTAAACCGGGCCGACACTTCTTTTTCTGACAGCAGCGAACCCGGCTGAATGACGCAGGTCACGATATCCTTACGCAGATAACGATAAATCTGCTGGTTAACCGGTTCGCTGGTGGTGATGGTATAGGCGATTGACATGCGGCATATCCGTATTACGGCTGGCCGCAGCCAGCCCGTTGGGAAAGTGTCAGTCTAATCAGCGCGCTGCGACTGCGCCAGCGCTTTTGATACTGAACAATTACGGCGAACCCACCGCCTGCGCCACCGTAGCGCGCGCGCCGTGCTCGCGCAGCTGCAGCCAGAAGCGCGTCAGCGTCGCAACCACCTGCGCATTCTGCGCCAGATCCTCGCCAAATACCGCTTTCATGCCCAGCAGCGCCTTCACGCGCGCTTCGCCTTCGCCGCTGCCGGCTACGCGCGCCGCCAGTTCCGCCTTCAGTGGATCGCGGATGTCGATTGGCGCGCCTTGCTCGTCCACGCCGCCGACATAGCGCATCCAGCCCGCGACGCCCAGCAGCAGCAGGTCGCAGTTGCTGCCGTTGCGCAGATGCCAGCGCACGCTGTCGAGCAGGCGCTGCGGCAGCTTCTGCGTGCCGTCGGTCGCTATCTGATAAGTGCGATGCTTGATAGCGCGGTTTTCATAGCGCGCGATCAGCGAGTCGGCGTAGGCGGTGAGATCCACGCCCTGGGTGCGCAGCGTCGGCGCCTGCTGTTCCAGCATCAGCCTGCGCGCGGCGGTGCGCAGGTTCGCGTCCGCCATACAGTCGCTGATGTGCTCATAGCCGGAGAGGAAGCCGAGATAGGCCAGAAACGAGTGGCTGCCGTTAAGCATACGCAGCTTCATTTCCTCAAACGGCAGCACGTCCTTAACCAGCTCGGCACCGGCCTGCTCCCAGGCGGGCCGGCCGCTAACGAAATTATCCTCGATGACCCACTGAAAAAACGGTTCTGCTTCCACCGCAACCGGATCGCGACTGCCGAGACGCTCGGCAAGCTGGGTAAACGCGCTGTCGGTCATCGCCGGAACGATGCGATCGACCATGGTAGAGGGGAAGGTGACATGCTGCTGGATATAGTCCGCCAGCGCGCTATCCTGCCGCTGCGCCAGCTGCACAATCACATTGCGCGTGACGTGGCCGTTTTCCGGCATATTGTCGCAGGACATCACGCTGAAGGGCGGCAGGCCTGCGTCGCGACGGCGGCGGATGGCCGCCAGAATCAGGCCCGGCAGCGAGCGAGGCGCATCGGGATGGGCCAGGTCATGCACAATATCGGGATGATCCGGGTTGAGATCGCCGCTGGCGGGATGATGGCAGTAGCCTTTCTCGGTGACCGTCATCGAGACAATCGCCACGTCCGGCTGGCTCATGGCGGCGATCACCGCCTCGATGCCGTCGCTTTTGCCGTGCAGCGCCGAGGTAATCACGCCGATAATCCGCGTGTTGAGCGAATTGTCGGCCATTTCCGTCAGGCTATAGAGGTGATCCTGCTGACGCAGCGCCTGGATCAGCTCGCCGCTGTTGAGGTTAACTTCGCAATAGCCCCAGTCGCTGCCCTGTTCCGCCAGCTTGTCGCTGCATAACGCCTGATGCGCGCGATGAAAAGCGCCGAAGCCGATATGCACCATGCGGGTTTTCAGTTTGCGGCGATCGTAGCGCGGGCGCTGCACGTCGGCGGGAAGGCGATCAATCTCTAACATAGTTCGTCCTTATGGCAAACGGGGCGTCCTGCGCCCCGTGATTCAGTCATGTAAAACCTGCTGCTTACGCCGAAATCGGCTTTTTGCTCGCTTTCGGGCTGCGGATAACGAACAGCACCAGGAAGGCGCCGACGGCAGCGACGCCGCCTGCCAGCACGAAGGCGCTGTCGAACTTGCCGGTATGCTGCACGATAAAGCCGGTGACAATCGGACCGATAATGCCCGACAGGCTGCCCACCAGATGGATAAAGCCGCTGATGCTGCCGACGCGGCTCTTGTGCACCACGTCCTGAATAATCGCCCAGTAGATGGCGCCGGTGATGTAGAGGAAGAAGATAGAGATCGACATCATCATGACCGCAGAGTTGACCTCTTTTACCGTACCCGCCAGCGCCACACAAACGGCGGCGGCGAACAGTGAGACCACCAGCACAATTTTACGGGAGAGCAGTAACCTGCCGGTAATATTGAAGATCTTGTCTGAGATCCAGCCGCCGAGCGCGAGGCCGACGAAGCCGACAATCCACGGGATCATGGTAGTGATCGACATCGATTTAATATCCAGGCCGTGCGCCTGCACCAGATAGGCAGGGAACCAACTCAGGAAGAAGAACAGAATATAGTTGTAGCAGAAGAAGGCGAAAGCGGTGACCAGAATAATCGGCTGACGCAGATAGTAGCCGAATCCGTGCGACGCCTGCGCCAGATCCGCCTCTTCGCCCGGCTGCTCGGCTTTCAGCTGGTCGACCAGCGCGCGCTCCTCGGCGGAAACGTGGCGGCTCTTCGCCGGGTTATCCGCCGAAACGAACAGCCAGATCGCCATCCACACCAGACCGATCAGGCAGATGATCACGAAGGCCGGACGCCAGCCGAACGCGAGCGCGAGATAGCCGATAATCGGCCCGGCGATCGCGCCGCCCAGCGGCGAGCCGGCGCTCAGCAGGCCCATTGCGGTGGCCGCCTGTTTTTTCGGAAACCAGCCGTTAATCGCTTTGTTGGCCGAGGCGCAAATAGGGCCTTCCGCCATGCCGAACAGCACGCGCAGGATCAGCATCGACCAGAAGCCGGTCGCCAGCGCGGTCATGCCGCAGAACAGCGACCACATGCCGACCGCGATGCCGAGCACGATTTTGGGGCCGAAGCGGTCAGTGGCGACGCCGCCGACGAAGTTGAACAGGGCATAGCCGAAGAAGAAGCTGCCGAAGATCATGCCGAACTGTTCGGCGTTGATCGCCAGATCTTTTTCTACCAGCGGTAGGGTCAGAGAGAGGGCGACACGATCGAGGTAATTGATCATGTAAACAAGAAACAACAGCAGTACGATTGTCCAGCGCAGATTTTTAAACATAGTGGCTCCAACGCTTTTTTATAGTGATATAACGCCGGCAGCACGCCGCCGGCTGAATCCCCGGTGAGGGTAGGGCAACAGCTACATGGCCAGCACGACCTTGCAGCAGGTACGGGGGTCTTTTTCGAACAGCGTCATCGCGCGTTCGATCTCGTCGAGCGAAAAATAGTGCGTAACCAGTTTTTCCGGCTGGATCAGGCCCTGTTCCATCCATTCAATTACCTGCGGAAAGCGGTGGCTGTTAAGACGCGAGGTAAACAGCGACAGCTCTTTGCTGGTCAGGCTTTGTTGGGTAATGCTGCAGGGCTCGCCGGAGAAGCCGAGTAGACCGATACGGGCGGCGGGCGAGGCGAGCGCCGCCGCTTCCGCCAGAATAGAGGGGTGACAGGCGGCGTCGATAATCAGCGTCGGCTGCACGCCTTCCAGCTGGGCCGCCAGCGGCGCCTCGGCGTTGTTGAACACCCGATCCGCGCCGTTGGCTTTCGCCAGCTCAAGACGTTCCGGCAGACGATCCACCACCAACACCTGCGCCACCTTAAAGACGCCTTTCAGCACCTGAATCGCCGTCAGGCCCATCGGTCCGGCGCCGTAGATCAGCGCCACATCCTGCGGCTGCGGCTTGAGGAACGCGGTGATATTGGCTGCGATGGTGAACGGCTCTACCATGCTGGCGAGTTTGTCTGGAATAGTTGCCGGCAGCCGGTACGCATTACCGGCCGGCGCAACCGCATATTCGCTAAAGCCGCCGTCGCGGTGCACGCCGATGACGCTCAGCGTGGTGCAGACGTTAGGACGGCCCACCGAGCAGGGATAGCAGCTACCGCAGCTCACGACGGGATCGACCGCTACCCGCTCGCCGATGCGGCTGGCGTCGACTTCGTCGCCGACCGCGTCAATCACGCCGAAAAACTCGTGGCCGATGACGCGCGGATATTTCGCGAAAGGGTTATGGCCGTGCCAGATATGCACGTCAGAGCCGCAGATGCTGGCGTATTTCACCTTGACGCGGACTTCGCCCGCTGCGGGCGTTGGCAGCGGACGCTCCGCCAGCACCAGCTCGCCGGGTTGTTCAATCACGACACTTTTCATGATGCGCTCCTTACCAGTTCCACAGCGTGCCGTCTTCCAGACGGGCCACCGGTAGATAGGCGGGTTCATAGGGATATTTCGCCGCCAGCTTCTCGTTGAACTCGATACCCAGACCTGGCTTGTCGCCCGGATGCATAAAGCCGTCTTCGAACGTCCAGCTGGCGTCGAACAGCTCCATCATCTGCTCGGAGAAGCCCATGTACTCCTGCACGCCGAAGTTCGGCACCCACAGGTCAAAGTGCAGCGCCGCCGCCATGCAGACCGGCGAGAGATCCGACGGGCCGTGCGAGCCGGTGCGCACCTGATAGAGCGAAGCGAAATCGGCGATGCGGCGCATGCCGGTGATGCCGCCCGCGTGGGTGATGGTGGTGCGGATATAGTCGATCAGCTGCTCTTCAATCAGCTGTTTGCAGTCCCAGATGCTGTTGAAGACTTCGCCCACCGCAATTGGCGTCACGGTATGCTGGCGGATCAGGCGGAAGCACGCCTGGTTTTCCGCCGGCGTCGGATCTTCCATCCAGAACAGGCGGTAATCTTCGACGCTTTTGCCGAAGCGCGCCGCTTCAATCGGCGTCAGGCGATGATGCATATCGTGCAGCAGATGTTCGTTAAAGCCGAACTTGTCGCGGATCGCTTCGAACAGCTTCGGGGTAAAGTCGAGGTATTTCTCGGTCGACCACAGCTGCTCTTCCGGCCAGTTGCCTTTGGTCGCCGGCTCATAGGCGAGACCTTTGCCTTTCGCCATACCGTAGGTGGTCTTCATGCCCGGCACGCCGCACTGGGTGCGGATCGCCTTGAAGCCCATCTCTTTGTGCTTTGCGTAGTCGTCCATCACTTCGTCGATGGTATGGCCGGTGGTATGGCAATAAACCATTACGCCGGTGCGCGACGCGCCGCCCAGCAGCTGGTAAAGCGGCATATTGGCGGCTTTGCCTTTGATATCCCACAGCGCCATATCGACCGCGGAGATCGCCGACATCGTGACCGGCCCGCGGCGCCAGTAGGCGCCTTTATAGAAGTACTGCCAGATATCTTCGATCTGATGCGCGTCACGGCCGATCAGCTGCGGGCAGATATGATCTTTCAGGTAAGAGGCGACCGGCAGTTCGCGCCCGTTGAGCGTGGCGTCGCCAATGCCGGTAATGCCGTCGTCGGTAGTGATTTTCAGCGTAACGAAGTTTCTGCCTGCGCAGGTGACAAAGACTTCAGCGTTAACAATTTTCATCTCTCATAGCCTTCTTTCAGCAATCAATGCTGAAAAAGTACGCGCATTTATACTACCATACAAGTTGGTGTAACAGAGTTGTGAAGGCAATCACAGAGAGGATTTCGCGCTCTGCCTGTGGTAAGAAATCGATGCCGAATTGGGGTTACAGGCTGCATAAAAGTTAAAACGCGGGCCAGGCTGCCCGCGTAAGCACTTATCTTACCGCCTGAAATGCTGCCTCAGGCTAACAACGCGCACTGCGGCGGCAAGCGGCAGCTCAGCGCGCCGGGCATCACCTCAATTTCAAACTCGCGGCCGGAGAGCGGTTCGCCATCCAGATTAAAGGTCATCTCATTAGGGGAAACGATGCGCAGCGAGGTCAGCTTCGCGGTCACGATATTCGGGTTGTCATCGTTGCTGGTCAGCGAGTGCAGCAGGGTAGGCAGCAGCTCCTGTGCGGTGACGATGCTCACATCGAGCTGGCCGTCATTGATCAGCGCCGACGGACACAAGCGCTGCCCGCCGCCCGCCTGGCGTCCATTGCCGACGCCGATCGCCAGCGCGTCGCCCTGCCACTGAAAACCGGGGCCGGAAATCTCGCAGCTGTCTGGCTTCAGCGTATCCATGCGCATCAGGCCGTGAATAAAATAGGAGACGCCGCCCAGCGCAGATTTTAACTTTTCCGGCGTTTCGGTGGTGATACGGGTGCCGAAACCGCCGGTCGCCATATTAATGAAATAACGATCCTGATTAACCCGCGCCAGATCGATCACGTGGGCTTTGCCCTGAACCGCGAGGCGCAGCGCAGGCTCCATCTCGGCAGGAATGCCGACGCTGGTGGCGAAATCATTAGCGGTGCCCAGAGGAAGAATGCCGAGCACCGGCCGACGCGCGGCGTCAACGGCGGCCAGCGCGGTAGCGATCTCGTTAATGGTGCCGTCGCCGCCGCCGGCGACCACGGTCTCAGCGCCCAGCCGCAGCGCTTCTTCAACGTAGCGTTCGCCGTCGCCTTTCTCCCAGGTAACGCGCACGGCGACGTCGAAGCCTTCATCGCGCAGCGCGGTGACGGCCGCACGCAAATCTTCGTTGCCTGCGCCTTTGCCATTAAGAATAAGTAGAGTAAGCGGTCGTTTTTCCATTTTCCGGTCCTTGAAAACCCACAAAGATTTCTGCTTATAGCATAGTCAGGCGGGAAAATTTACGGGAGAAAAGCGGAAAAAAGAAAACCCGCACGGGGGAGCCGGGCGGGTGAATGAGGTGGTTCCTGATACAACAGCTATTAGTTGTTACTCGTTCGCAGCAGGCGCGACTATAAAGGAGCGCGCCGCGGCGGTCTGTGATCCTGTTCTAACTTCATCGGTTTACTTGCGGGACGTGAGTAATTTGCTATGGGGATCGCGCGTGCTGCTGCCGTCGGTAAAATTGCGCAGCAGCAGACCAAAGGCGAGCTCGACGTCTGCGGGCACCGGCATCCAGACGCGATGGCCGTCGCCGGGCGCCACCTCAATGGCGCCGCCGCGCGCGTCCTGCAGCGCCTCCAGCGTGCAGTTCAGGTTGCCGTTCGGCGTCATGATCTCCAGGCTGTCGCCGAGCAGAAATTTATTCTTCACCGCAACCTCCGCCCAGTCGCCGCGCCGCTCGCCGGTAAATTCGCCGACAAACTGCTGACGCTCGGAGATCGAATAGCCCTGCGCATAGTTTTGATAGCTGTCGTGGGTATGGCGGCGCAAAAAGCCCTCGGTATAGCCGCGATGCGCCAGACCTTCCAGCGTGGTCAGCAGCTCAGGATCGAAAGGTTTGCCGGCTGCGGCGTCGTCGATAGCGCGGCGGTAAACCTGCGCCGTCCGCGCGCAGTAGTAAAACGATTTGGTGCGGCCTTCGATCTTCAGCGAATGGACGCCCATCTCGCTCAGGCGTTCAACGTGCGCCACGGCACGCAGATCCTTCGAGTTCATGATGTAGGTACCGTGCTCATCTTCAAAGGCGCTCATCACTTCGCCCGGCTTCATCTTCTCTTCCAGCAGAAAGACCTTATCGGTTGGCTGGCCAAGCCCTAGCGTCGGCGTCACCTCCTGCACTTCGACGATATTGCCGACCTCGTCCTGTTTGCCTTCCTCAACCTTATACTCCCAGCGGCAGGCGTTGGTGCAGGTGCCCTGATTCGGGTCGCGCTTGTTCATATAGCCGGAGAGCAGGCAGCGGCCGGAGTAGGCCATGCAGAGCGCGCCGTGCACAAAGATCTCGATCTCCATCTCCGGCACCTGCTGGCGGATCTCCGCGATCTCCTCCAGCGACAGTTCGCGCGACAGGATCACGCGCGTCAGCCCCATCTGCTGCCAGAACTTCACCGTCGCCCAGTTGACCGCATTGGCCTGCACCGAAAGATGGATCGGCATCTGCGGAAAGGCCTCGCGCACCAGCATAATCAAACCGGGATCGGACATGATCAGCGCGTCCGGCTGCATCTCCACCACCGGCGTCAGGTCGCGAATAAAGGTCTTTAGCTTGGCGTTATGCGGCGCGATATTGACCACCACATAGAACTTCTTGCCCAGCGCGTGGGCTTCGGCAATGCCTTTGGCGAGGTTGTCATGGGTGAATTCGTTATTGCGCACGCGCAGGCTGTAGCGGGGCTGGCCGGCATAAACCGCGTCCGCCCCATAGGCGAAGGCGTAGCGCATATTCTTCAGCGTACCCGCTGGAGAGAGCAGTTCTGGTTTCATGGTGTTCTCACTGATGTCAGGTCAGCATGCCGCCTGGCGCGGCACGTGCCGTGGCCGCAAGGTGAGCGGCCCGGCAAAAGGTGCAAAATTGTAGGCGGCGACGCGCGTCAGTTAGTTGATCTAGATCAACTGGCACAGATCCGCTTCCCAGCGATAGCCCATGCCGTAGACGGCGCGGATAAACGGCTGGTCGGCGTCAAGATTCTCCAGCTTGCGCCGCAGATTTTTGATATGGCTGTCGATGGTGCGATCGGTCACAACGCGGTAGTCGTCGTAGAGATGATTGAGCAGCTGCTCGCGCGAAAAAACTTTGCCCGGCTCCAGCGCCAGGGTTTTCAGCAGACGGAATTCGGCGGGGGTCAGCTCCAGAGGCTGTTCGCGCCAGCTCGCCTGGAAGCGGCCTTCGTCGATTTTCAGCAGCGACGCCTTGCCGGGCTCTTCCGGCGCGCGCTTCACGCGGCGCAGAATGGTTTTCACGCGCGCCACCACTTCGCGCGGGCTGAAGGGCTTACAGATGTAGTCATCCGCCCCGATTTCCAGGCCAAGCAGGCGATCGATCTCCTCGGTGCGCGCCGTCACCATAATGATCGGCAGCTCAGAGAAGCGGCGGATTTCGCGGCACAGCGACAGGCCATCTTTGCCGGGCAGCATGAGATCCAGCAGCATCAAGTCGGGCGGCGTCTGCTGGACGAAAGGCAGCACGTCGCTGCCGTGGGCGATATGGTGCGTGCGGTAGTTGGAGGCTTCAAGATAGTCGATCATCAGCTGCGCCAGCTTCGGCTCATCTTCCACTACCAGAATCAGCGGGTCGGTTTTTTCGGCGGTCATCATCAGTTACGGCTGGGGAACATAGCGCAATTGTAGCGCGATTTTCAGTCCACCTAAATCAGAGTGCTCCGCAGCAATATGGCCGCCGTGGGCGTCGACGATATTTTTGCAGATCGCCAGTCCCAGCCCGGAGCCGCCGCTGGCGCGATTGCGCGATCCTTCCGTGCGGAAAAAGCGTTCGAAGATTTTCGCCTGTTGCTGCGCGTCGACGCCTGGCGCGCTGTCGACAAAGCTCATCTGCCACCAGGGCGCCTCATAGGTGAGCCGCACCTCGACCTGGCCCGGCGCGTCGGTATAGCGCAGGCTGTTCTCCAGCAGATTGGTGAAGAGCTGCATCAGGCGATCGGGATCGCCGAAGAAAGGCGCTTCGTCCGGCATCTGCAGCGTCAGCGTCAGCCCGTGGCTGCGATAGCGCTCGTTGAAGCTGCCGGCGGCCACCTCCAGCAGCTGCACCAGATCGGTGGCCTGTTTGCGATAGGCGAGGGCGCCTTCGTCGGAGAGCGAAAGCTGATGCAGATCGTCCACCAGCTTGCTGAGCACCCCGACTTCGCTCTGCAGCGAGCCGATCGCCTCCGGCGTTAGCTTGCGCACGCCGTCCTGCATCGCTTCCAGCTCGCCGCGCAGGATCGCCAGCGGCGTACGTAGCTCGTGGGAGATATCGGCCATAAAGGCGCGGCGCATGCTCTCGTTCTTTTCCAGCGAGCTGGCCAGACGGTTAAAGTCCTGTGCCAGCTGGCCCAGTTCGTCGCGGCTGCCGACCTCGACGCGCGTAGCGAAATTGCCCGCCGCCAGATGATGGGTGCCCGCTACCAGCCGCTTGACCGGCGCCAGCAGGCCGCGCGACATCAGCCAGGTGACCAGCGCCGCCAGCAGCGTCGACAGGCCGACAATCAGCCAGCTGGTGCGCTTCTGCTGATGATCGAAATTGATATCGGTGCTGCGCGTCAGCCGCTCCGGCGGCGAACCCACCACCCAGCCGACCACTTTACCGTTGCTGGTAGTGATATTACGGCGCGAGCCCTCCGGCGGCACCGGCGCGCGCGGCCCGACCAGCACCTTATACTGCTGGTCGATAATCCAGAACTGGGTGCGCCAGCCGTGCGGTGGCAGCTGGTTATTGCTGTCGGGATTCTGCTCCAGCGAGCGCAGCATGGTGAACACCAGCCGATCGTTATGCCGCAGGAAATCCCAGTTGCCGTGCTGCTCATACTGATCCGCCAGCGCATCGCCGAGCATGGCGAGCCGCTGCTCGTTGCCGCGCTTGATGTAGTCGACAAAGCCGTGCTCGAAGCTCAGACGCACGCCCCAGTGCATAGTGATCAGCACCAGCATGCAGGTGGAAAAAATCGCTAAAAAGAGTTTGGCGCTGATGCCCAGGCGCAACGGCAACTTCATGGTTTTCTCCGGCGTCGCAGATCGACGTTTTGACTGGTTTCCTTCGGCACGCGCCAGAACACCAGCGCAGGCAGGGCGATAATCAGCGCCATGCAGGCGTAGGCGGTCATAAACAGGCTGTGGGTATGGTCGCTGCTGGCCAGCGCATCCTGGCCGAACGCGCCTAAGAGCAGGCCGGCGATGGTGACGCCGACGCTCATCGACAGCTGCATAATCATCGACAGCAGGCTGTTGCCGCTGGAGGCGAGCGCGTCCGGCAGATCCTTCAGCGTCAGGGTATTCATCGAGGAGAAGCGCAGCGCGTTAACCATGCCCTGCATCAGCAGCACCAGCGGCAGCAGCCACAGCCAGCCGAGCAGCGCCACCAGCGGAAAGAGCAGCACCACGACGGCGAGCGCCAGCGTGGTGCCGACCAGCGCGTTGCGGTAGCCGAACAGGTTAACGATACGCACCACCATGCGTTTGATGCCCATATTGCCGAGCACCATCGGTATCATCATCAGCCCGGCGTGAAACGGCGTAAAGCCCATGCCGACCTGCAAAAATATCGGCGTCATAAAAGGCAGCATGCCGCTGCCGATACGGCCTAAAAAGCTGCCGAGCAGACCAATTGAGTAGAGGCGGTTGTCGAACAGCTTCAGGCTGAACAGCGCATTGTCGTTGCCGCGCGCATGCATCAGATAATACAACAGCGAAAAGAGGCCGATCAGGATCATCGCGCCGAGCAGCAGCGAGGAACCGCCGCTGCTGCGCTGGCCGTCGAGCGCCAGGGTCAGCGTCGCCATGCCGACGGCCAGCAGCAGAAAGCCGAGAAAATCGAAGCGCCGCGTCTGCATCGAGTAGTTCGGCATCAGCGTCAGGGTGGCGATAGCGCCGATGATGCCGACCGGAATATTGATCAGGAAGATCCAGTGCCAGCTGGCATACTCCACCAGCACGCCGCCGAGCGCCGGACCGACCAGCGGGCCGATCTGTCCCGGCAGGGTGACGAAGGTCATCGCCGACATATACTGCTCGCGCGGCACGATTTTCATCACGGTCAGGCGGCCGACCGGTACCATCATCGCGCCGCCGACGCCCTGCACCACGCGCGCCATCACCAGCTGATCGAGCGTTGAAGAGAAGGCGCAGAGCAGCGAGCCGATGCTGAACAGCACGATGGCGCTGAAGAAAATGTTGCGCACGCCGAAGCGGTCAGCCAGCCAGCCGCTCATCGGCAGGGTCACGGCCACCGTCAGCAGATAGGAGACGATGACCGAATGCATATGCAGCGGGCTGACGCCCAGATCCTGCGCCATTGAGGGAAGGGCGGTGTTGACGATGGTGGTGTCCAGCGTCTGCATAAAGAAGCCGAAGGCGACAATCCATAGCTGCCAGCGAACCGTGGCGTTTTGGGCGTTCATTTGCTGTTCTCTCCTTAACTCTCCACCGGCTGGCCAATTTTACCGCGCTTGCGCCGCAGTTTATCCATATAGAGATAGACCACCGGCGTGGTATAGAGCGTCAGCAGCTGGCTCATAATCAGCCCGCCGGCGATAGTGATGCCGAGCGGCTGGCGCAGCTCCGCGCCGTCGCCGCTGGTGATCACCAGCGGCAGCGCGCCGAACAGCGCGGCGAGCGTGGTCATCAGAATCGGGCGAAAGCGCAGCAGACAGGCCTGGAAAATGGCGTCGCGCGCGCTCAGGTTGCCGTTGCGCTGCGCCTCCAGCGCAAAATCCACCATCATAATGGCGTTCTTTTTTACGATGCCGATCAGCAGCAGGATGCCGATAAGGGCGATCAGGCTAAAAGGCGTATCGAACAGCGTCAGCGCCAACAGCGCGCCGACGCCCGCGGAGGGCAGCGTCGAGAGAATGGTCAGCGGATGGACATAGCTCTCATATAATATGCCCAGCACGATATAGACGGCGGCGATGGCGGCGAGCATCAGCCAGAGCTGGCTGCTCTGCGACTGCTCAAACATCTGCGCAGTGCCGGCGAAGCTGCCGCGCACGCTGGAGGGCACGCCGATAGCCGTCATGGTGCGATCGATCGCCGCAGAGGCTTCCGACAGCGAAACGCCTTCCGGCAGGTTAAAGGAGATGGTCGAGGCGGCGGAGAGTCCCTCATGGTTGACCGACAGCGGCGCGTTGGCGGGCTGCCATCGGGCGAACCACGACAGGGGAATCGGTTTGCCGTCGCTGTTAATCACAAACATCTGATCCAGCGCGCTGATGTCCTGGGTGTAGCGCGGATCGACCTCCATCACCACCTTGTACTGATTCAACGGCTGATAGATGGTGGAGATCTGGCGCTGGCCGAAGGCGTTGTTCAGCAGGGCGTTTGCCTCCGAGACGTCGATGCCGAGGCGCGACATGCTTTCGCGATCGTAGATCAGCGCCATTTCGCTGCCTTTGTCCTGCTGATCGGAGTTGACGTCCGCCAGCTGCGGCAGCGCGGAGAAGGCCTGACGGATTTTCGGCTCCCATTCGCGCAGCGCGGCGAGGTCGTCGGAGAGCAGCGAATACTGATAGCTGGCGTTCGATTCGCGGCCGCCGGCGCGCAGATCCTGCACCGCGTTGAGATAGAGGCTGGCGCCTGGCTCTTTCGCCAGCTTCGCGCGCAGCCGGGCGATCACCGCCTGGGCATTCTCGCTGCGCTCGGAGAGCGGCTTCAGCGAGATAAACATCGAGCCGCTGTTGGTGCGCATGCCGCCGGTAAAGCCCACCACGCTCTCAACCGCCGGATCGGCCTTCACGATTACCATAAAATCCTGAAGCTTCTGGCGCATCGCCTGGAAGGAGATGCTCTGATCGGCGGAGATAAAGCCCGACAGGCGGCCGGTGTCCTGCTCCGGCATAAAGGTTTTCGGCACCTGAATAAACAGCCAGACGGTCAGGGCAACGGTGCCGAACAGCAGCAGCAGCACCCAGCGCGCATGGTTCAGCACCCAGCCCAGCGAGCGGCCGTAGCCCTGCTGGATCGCCAGCAGCATCCGGCCTGCGCCGCGCCGGCGCGGCTGGGCGCGCGGCGCATGCGGCTTCAGCAGATACGCGCACATCATCGGCGTCAGGGTGAGGGAGACCACCATCGAGATGGCGATCGCCACCGACAGCGTAATAGCGAATTCTGAGAAGAAGCGGCCTATCAGCCCGCCGGTCATCAGCAGCGGCAAAAAGACGGCGATCAGCGACAGGCTCATCGACAGCACGGTGAAACCCACTTCGCGCACGCCGGTTAGCGCCGCCTGCAAGGGTTTCATGCCCGCCTCGACGTGGCGCGCGATATTCTCCAGCACCACGATGGCGTCATCCACCACGAAACCGGTGGCGATGGTCAGCGCCATCAGCGACAGGTTATTCAGGCTGAAGCCGCACAGGTACATCGCGGCGAAGGTGCCGATCAGCGAGACCGGCACCGCGGCGGCAGGGATCAGCGTGGCGCGGCCGGAGCGCAGGAAAACGAACACCACCATAATCACCAGCACTACGGCGATGGTCAGCGACTGCTCGACCTCATGCAGCGAGGCGCGAATGGTGGGCGAGCGATCCTGCGCAATTTGCAGGTCGATGGCGGCGGGAATGGTCTGATGCAGCGTCGGCAGCTCGGCGCGAATGCGGTCGACGGTATCAATCACGTTCGCCTCTGGCGTTTTGCGCACCAGCAGCAGCACCGCGGGCTTGCCGTCCGCCATCCCGGCGTTGCGCACGTCCTGCACCGAGTCCTGCACGCTGGCGACGTCGGCCAGCTTCACCGCCGCGCCGTTGCTGTAATGCACCACCAGCGGCGCGTAGTCGCGGGCGGTTTTCAGCTCGTCGTTGGTGCGCAGCTGCCAGCGCTGCTGGCGATCCTCCACCGCGCCCTGCGGACGACGCTGGTTGGCGTTGGCGATCGCCTCGCGCACCGCGTCCAGCGAGACGCCCTGGTTAAACAGCGCCTGCGGATTCAGCGCGACGCGCACAGCAGGCAGCGAGCTGCCGCCGACCGTGACGTCGCCGACGCCTTCGATCTGCGACAGCTTCTGTGCCAGCTGGGTCGAAGCGTAGTCGTAGAGCTGGCCCGGATTATAGATATCCGAGGTCAGCGTCATGATCATAATCGGCGCGTCTGAGGGATTGACCTTGCGGTAGGTGGGGCGGCTCGGCATCCCCGTCGGCAGCAGGCTTTGCGCCGCGTTGATGGCCGCCTGCACGTCGCGCGCCGCGCCGTTGATGTCGCGGTCGAAATCGAGCACCAGAATAATGCGCGTGCTGCCGAGCGAGCTGGTGGAGGTCATTTCGCTAACGCCGGCGATGCGGCCCAGCGAACGCTCCAGCGGCGTCGCTACCGACGAGGCCATGATTTCCGGCGACGCGCCCGGCAGCGAGGCGGAAATCACTATCACCGGGAAGTCGACCTGCGGCAGCGGGGCGACCGGCAGCAGGCGAAAGCCGAGCACGCCCGCCAGCGCAATGGCAAGGGTCAGCAGCGTGGTGGCCACCGGGCGGTGAATAAACAGCGCGAAAAATCTCACTGCTCCGCCTCCCGTCCGCTAAAGCGACGGCGCGCGGCCTGGCCGAGGCGATCGAACAGCAGATAGATCACCGGCGTAGTAAACAGCGTCAGCACCTGGCTCAGGATCAGGCCGCCCACCATGGCGATGCCGAGCGGGTGACGCAGCTCTGCGCCGACGCCGGTGCTGAGCATCAGCGGCAGCGCGCCCAGCAGCGCCGCCAGCGTGGTCATCAGGATCGGGCGAAAACGCAGCAGGCATGCCTGATAGATGGCGTCATAGGGCGTCATGCCCTGCTCGCGTTCGGCGGCCAGCGCGAAGTCGATCATCATGATGGCGTTTTTCTTCACGATGCCGATCAGCAGAATAATGCCGATGATGGCGACGATATCCAGCTCGCCGCCGCTCAGTATCAACGCCAGCAGCGCGCCGACGCCGGCGGTCGGCAGCGTCGACAAAATAGTGATGGGATGGATAAAGCTCTCATAGAGCACGCCCAGCACGATATACATCGCCACGATGGCCGCCACGATCAGCCAGACGGTGCTGGTAAGCGCCGCCTCGAACGCCAGGGTGCTGCCCTGGAACTGGGTCATCAGTTCAGAGGGCATGCCGAGCCGTTCTTCCGCCGCGCTGACCGCTTTCACCGCGTCGCCCAGCGAATAGCCGTCGGCGACGTTAAAGGAGAAGGTCGCCGACGGGAACTGATCGAGATGGTTGACGCTCAGCGCGCTGTGGCGCTGCTCAACTTTCGCGATGGCGCTGAGCGGCACGCTGCCGCCGTCGGTGCTGGTCAGCCGGATGCCTTCCAGACCCGCCAGGCCCGGCGTGGCGCGGTTGTCCTGCTCCAGCACTACGCGATACTGGTTCGCCTGGGTATAAATGGTGGAGATGAGGCGCTGGCCGAAGGCGTTATAGAGCGCGTTATCGACGTCCGCCATACTGATGCCGAGGCGGCTGGCGCTGTCGCGATCGACATTGACGTACGCCTCCAGCCCCTGATCCTGCCAGTCGCTGCTGATATCGCGCAGCTCAGGCGACTGGCGCAGCGCGTCCAGCAGTTTCGGCACCCAGGTGCCGAGCGACTCCAGCGAGCCGGACTGCAGCGTGAACTGGTAAGGCGTGCGGCTTGCCTGGGTTTCAATCGTCAGATCCTGTACCGGCTGCAGCCACAGCGTGACGCCGGGAAGCTGGCTTATCTGTTGCTGCAGCCGCTGCTGCACCTGCGGGATGCGGTCGTCGCGCTCGCTCAGCGGCTTCAGGTTAATCTGCAGACGCGCGCTGTTGAGCGCGGCGTTGGTGCCGTCGACGCCGACGAAAGAGGTCATGCTCTGCACCGCCGGATCTTTCATGATCAGCGAGGCGACGTCGCGCGTGCGCTCCGCCATGCTGGCGTACGAGGCGCTCTGCGGCGCCTGCAGCGTGCCCTGGATAATGGAGTTATCCTGCTGCGGGAAAAAGCCTTTCGGAATCACTATCCACAGCAGCACGGTGAGCAGCAGCGTGCCGAGCGCCACCGACAGCGTCAGCCAGGGATGCGCCAGCACCTTGCGCAGCCAGCCGCCATACCCGGCGATCAACCGCTCGAAAAAGGCTTCGCTGGCGCGCGAAAAGCGGTTCTGCTTGCGCAGCGATTCGGCGCTCAGCATGCGCGCGCACATCATCGGCGTCAGCGTCAGCGAGACCACGGCGGAAATCAGGATCGCCACCGCCAGCGTCACGGCGAATTCGCGGAACAGACGGCCGATCACGTCACCCATAAACAGCAGCGGGATCAGCACCGCGATCAGCGAAAAGGTAAGGGAGATAATGGTAAAGCCGATTTCGCCCGCCCCCTTGAGCGCGGCGGTGAGCGGTTTTTCCCCTTTCTCCAGATAGCGGGTGATGTTTTCGATCACCACGATGGCGTCATCCACCACGAAGCCGGTGGCGATAGTCAGCGCCATCAGCGTCAGGTTATTGATAGAGAAGCCGAGGAAATACATCGCGGCGAAGGTGCCGACCAGCGACAGCGGCACCGCGACGGCGGGAATAATCGTCGCCGGCACGTTGCGCAGGAACAGATAGATAATCATCACCACCAGACCGATCGCCAGCATCAGCTCGTGCTGGGTATCGGTGACCGAGGCGCGAATATTGGTCGTGCGGTCGGTCAGCAGCTGGACCTTCACCGACTTCGGCAGCGAGGCGGTGAGCGAGGGCAACAGCGCGCGGATATTATCGGCGGTGGCGATAATGTTGGCGCCTGGCTGGCGCTGCACGTTGAGCACGATGGCGGCTTCGCGGTTCGCCCAGGCGCCAAGCCAGCGGTTTTCCGCGCCCTGTTCGATAGTGGCCACATCGCCGAGCCTTACCGGCGCGCCGTTTTTATAGCTGACGATCAGCTGACGGTAATCCTCCGCCGATTTCATCTGATCGTTGGCGGAGAGGGTAATGGAGCGCTCCGGGCCGTCGAGGCTGCCTTTCGCCGAGTTGACGTTGGCGCTGCTGATGGCGGTGCGCACCTCTTCGCTGGTCAGGCCGAGCGCCGCCAGCGCCTGAGCGTTCATCTGCACGCGCACCGCCGGTCGCTGACCGCCGGAGAGCGTCACCAGCCCGACGCCGGAGACCTGAGAGATTTTCTGCGCGACGCGCGTCTCCACCATATCCTGCACCTGGGTCAGCGGCATGCTGCTGGTGGTAACCGCCAGCGTCATGATTGGCGGATCGGCGGGATTGACCTTGCTGTAGACCGGCGGGTTAGGCAGATCGTTGGGCAGCAGGCTGGTGGCGGCGTTAATGGCGGCCTGCACTTCCTGCTCGGCGACGTCGAGCGGCAGCGTCAGCTGGAACTGCAGGGTGATCACCGACGCGCCGCCGGAGCTTTGCGACGCCATCTGTTTCAGCCCCGACATCTGGCCGAACTGGCGCTCAAGCGGCGCGGTAATCGCGGAGGTGGTAACGTCCGGGCTGGCGCCGGGATAGAGCGTCACCACCTGGATGGTGGGATAATCCACCTCCGGCAGCGCCGAAACCGGCAGAAAACGGTAGCCGAGCACGCCCGCCAGCAGAATAGCGATCATCAGCAGCGTGGTAGCGACCGGACGTAAAATAAACTGACGCGACGGCCCGCCGCTGGCGTCAGGAGGCGTAACCTGCATTACTCGCTCGCTCCTTTGGCCGGTTGCGCCGCGCGGCTGCTTTTCAGCGCGGTGCTCTGCGGCGCGACGACTTCCACCTGCGCCCCTTCCGTCAGGCGATCCAGCCCGTCGGTGACCACGCGTTCGCCTGCGCTCAGGCCGGCGTTAATCACTACCTGATGGCTGTCCTGCAGTCCGGCGGTGACGCTTTTCTTGCTCACTTTATTGTCGCTGTTCACCACCCAGACAAAGTGGCCTTCATTGCCCATCTGCAGCGCGGCGGCCGGAATAACAATCGCATCCTGCAGGGTGTTGACCTTCAGCCGCGCGTTAACGAACTGGTTGGGAAAGAGCTTATCGTCCTGATTGTCGAAGCGCGCCTTCATTTTGATGGTGCCGGTGGTGGCGTCGATCTGGTTGTCGATGCTGAGCAGCGTGCCCTGGGTCAGCAGCGTCTGGTTGCTGCGATCCCAGGCTTCGACCACCAGCGGCTGGCCGCTCTTTTGCGCCTGCATGATATCGGGCAGATAGTTTTCAGCCAGGCTGAACAGCACGTCGATGGGATGGGTCTGGGTGATTACCACCAGACCGTTGGTGTCGCCGCTGGTAATGTAGTTGCCGACGTCCACCTGTTTCAAACCGACGCGGCCCTCAATCGGCGACGTAATGCGGCTGTAGGTCAGATTGAGCTGGGCGCTGGCGACGCTGCCTTCGTCCGCCTTGATGGTCCCCAGGGTTTCGCTTACCAGCGAACGCTGGGTATCGAGCTCCTGCTGCGACACCAGCGAGGTTTTCGCCAGCTTTTCAAAACGAGCCAGATCGCGGCGGGCATTCGCCAGCGTCGCCTGATCCTTCGCCAGCTGGCCCTGCGCCTGGGTTAACGCCACCTGATAAGGGCGAGGATCGATCTCCGCCAGCAGCTGGCCCGCTTTGACCTGCTGCCCTTCCTGAAAGTGGATCGCCATCAGCTCGCCGTCGACCCGGCTGCGCACCGTTACGGTGCTGGCGGCGGTCACGGTGCCGAGCCCGCTGAGAAAGTGCGGCACGCTCTGGCTGACGGCGGCGGCGGCCTGTACCGGCGCTGGCGGAGCGCCCGCGCCGCCCTTGCCGCGATGCGGTCGGGTCGACGCCTGAGGATCGGCGTCAGGCTGCGCCGGATGGTGCCACCAGTAGTAGCCGCCTGCGGCGGCGGCCAGCACGAACAGCGTCAGCAGGCTCTTTTTCAACAAGGAAGGTCGGTTCATCTTATCGGTTGCTCTCCAGCAGTAGCGAAATCCCCAAAACGCAGGCTGAAACGCGGCAGCCTGCAAATAGCAGAGTGTAGACCCGCAACGCGGGCAGAAGTTGAAGGAATTAAGGATATCTGTCAGCCCGACGTAAGTATCCCTTTCAGAACAAACTTATCGAGGAATTACGCATAAAGCGCGCTTTTCGCTTTTGCTATGCTCTTTGTCTGGGCATTTCTTACGCAAGGAGAAGAGGATGAGTCAGGTTGAAACCCGCCAGCTCGGCGATACCGGCATTCAGGTGCCGCTGTTAACCTTTGGCGGCAACGTCTTCGGCTGGACCCTGGATGAGGCGAAGTCGTTTGCATTGCTTGATGCGCTGGTGGAAAAAGGGCTGTGGTTTATTGATACCGCCGACGTCTATTCGCGCTGGGCGCCGGGCAATAAAGGCGGCGAGTCGGAAACCATTATCGGCAACTGGCTGAAAAAGAGCGGCAAACGCGACCGCATCGTGCTGGCGACCAAGGTCGGCATGGAACTCTCGCCGGAGAAAACCGGCCTGAAGCCGCAGTATATTCGTCAGGCGGTAGAGGATTCGCTACGCCGTCTGCAAACCGACTATATCGATCTCTATCAGGCGCACCGCGACGATACCGATACGCCGCTGGCGGAAACCCTGGCGGCGTTCGATTCGCTGATCAAAGAGGGCAAGGTGCGCGCCATCGGCGCCTCGAACTATAGCGCGCCCCGCCTGCAGGAGGCGCTGAAGATCAGCGAGGAGCAGGGCCTGGCGCGTTACGCCACCCTGCAGCCTGAATACAACCTTTACGATCGCGAAGGCTACGAGTCGGCGCTGGAGGCGGTGGCGACGCAGCACGGGCTGGGCGTGATTAACTACTACTCGCTGGCCAGCGGCTTCCTGAGCGGCAAATACCGCAGCGCGGCGGATGCCGGCAAAAGCGCGCGCGGGCAGGGCGTGGTCGAGAAGTATCTTAACCCGCGCGGCCTGGCTATCCTGGCCGCGCTGGACGACATCAGCCAGGCGCACGGCGTGACGCCGACTCAGGTCGCGCTGGCGTGGCAGATTGCGCGGCCGAGCATTACCGCGCCGATCGTCAGCGCCACCTCGCTCGCCCAGCTTGACGATCTGATCGGCGCGACGCAGCTGCGCCTGACGCCAGAGGAGAGTGAAAAACTGGCGCAGGCCAGCCGCTAATCCCGCCAGACGGGGCGCTAGCGCCTCGTCATTATTTTGCGTGCCAAATAATGCGTTAATTACGGCCGCGATTCCGTTCAGCGATCCCCTTCACACTTGTTTGAAAAAACTGTCTCTTTGCTTATTCGTGCGCACATTTTTACAAAAGTTGAACTTTTTGCAGCACTATTCTCTGCGTGGAATTAACCCTTATTCAGATAAGAAGAACGATTATGAACAGAAAAAAAGCAGTGCAACACTTCCCGCTGCGCCGTGTGGCAGCCGGCTCCCTGATGTTTGCCATGCTGAGCGCCTCTGCTGTGGCCGCAGATGCCTTTAGCTATGACTCGCCTTATATGTTCGGCGACTGGGGCGGCTCGCGAACGCAGCTGGAAAATGACGGCGTTAAATTTGACGTCAACTACACCATGGAAAGCGCATCGAACCTCGGCGGCGGCGCCGATACCAACACCTCTATGCGCTACAGCGATCAGTGGGCGTTCGGCGCCAATCTCGATCTGGAAAAGCTGCTCGGCTGGCAGGATACGCAGTTCCAGGCCACTATCACCAACCGTGACGGCCGCAATATTTCTGAGCAGGTAGGCGATCGTCGTGCCGGCATGCTCTCTTCGGTGCAGGAAGTGTATGGCCGCGGCCAGACCTGGCGTCTGACGCAATTCTGGTTGAGCAAAGGGCTGTTTGATGACGTCGTCAACCTGAAAGCGGGTCGCGTCACCGTCGGCGAAGACTTCGACAACTTCGACAGCAAGTTCCAGAACCTGGCGTTCGGCAGCGGCCAGGCGGGCAACTGGCGCGGCGACCGCTGGTTTAACTGGCCGGTGTCGCAGTGGGGCGGCCGCGTGAAGCTCAATATCACGCCGGAAGTCTTCTTCCAGGTCGGTTTCTATAACCAGAACCGCGCCAACTACGATCGCGGCGACGGTTTCCGCCTCGACACCAGCAACTCCGAGGGTAACCTGGTGCCGGTGGAACTGGGCTGGAAGCCGACGCTGGGTCCGGACAAGCTGCCGGGTAACTACCGCATCGGCTACTACTATTCGTCCGCCAACGGCGACGTTTACGGCAGCTGGCGCGACGGCGCCTATCAGGATAAAGATCACGCCTACGGCGGCTATGTGCTGTTGCAGCAGCAGTTGACGGCGCAGGGCGGCGACGCCAGCCGCGGCATCGGCGTATCGGTCCAGGCAGTGATGAACGATCACAAAACCTCAAAGACCGACAACTATCAGTCGATCGCCTTTACCTGGGCGGGCCCGTTCGACGCCCGTCCTGAAGATGAGATCGGCATTGCCGCGGCGCGCATTCACGTTAACAGCGATTACACCCGCGCGCAGCGTCAGCAAAACGCCGCCAACGGCGAAACGGACTTCGACAGCCCGACCTATCTGCCGATTCAGGATGGTTCGGAATATAACTACGAGCTTTACTACAACGTGAAGCTGGCGAAATGGCTGCAGGTACGTCCGAACGTGCAGTATATCGTCGCGCCGGGCGCGGTAAGCGAAGTGAAGGATGCCTTTGTCGGCGGCATCAGCGCCAATATCAACTTCTGATAGCGCAGCGGCCTGACGTTTGCACGCTCAGGCCGCACACAACTATCTGAGCGGATGGCATGGCGCGAAGCGCATCGCGTCAAGCCGTTTACAGACGCGCCTCAGGGATGAGGCGCGTATCCGCGCGGACCGACCTGTCCCGCCTGCTTTCTTTTCTCTTAGCGAAACATCACCTCTGCCCAGCGCGCCAGACCGGCCGTCACCGAGCCGAAATCGTCGCCGCTGGCGATCGGCGTTTCCGGCAGCGCCTGCTGTAGCGCGGCGCGCAGCACCGGCGAACGCGCGCTGCCGCCCGTAAGATAGATCACTTCAGGTTTTGCGTCGCAGCTGGCGAGCGCCAGATGCACCTGCTCCAGAATGCGCTCCAGCGGCTGATTGATCGCCTCCTGCAGCAGGGTGTCGCTGATAGCGGCGTGCATCTGTGGCGCGATAAAGTCCAGGCTGGCGTCGAAAGCGGCGCGATCGGAAAGGGCGATCTTGCTCTCCTCTGCCGCGCGCACCAGACGATAGCCGAGCTTCTGCTGCCACACCTTCAGCAGATGCGCCACCTGCGCGCTCTGTTCCGCGTCGCGCACCAGATCGCGCAGCAGCTTGCCGCAGGCGGCGGAGTAAAATTCGCTCTGCGCCGGCACGTCGTTAATCGCCACCGCGTTCCACCACGGCAGGGCGGGCAGGGCGGTGCCTTTCTGCGTCCTGCCGCCCAGGCCGAGCAGCGGCATCAGGGTCTTAAACGCCAGCATAATATCGAGATCGTTGCCGCCGACGCGGCAGCCGCTGTGGCCGAGCAGGCTCGCGCGGCGGTCCGATAGCTTGCGCCACTCCGGCCCCATCAGCAGCATCGAGCAGTCGGTGGTGCCGCCGCCGATATCCACCACCAGCACGCGCGTCTCTCTCTCCAGCGTCGCTTCGAAATCGAGTCCCGCCGCGACCGGCTCGAACTGAAACTCCACGTCGCGGAAACCGGCGCGCTGCGCGGCGCGCAGCAGAATGCCCTGCGCCTGAGCGTTGGCGTCGTCGCCGCCGAGCCCCTGGAAGTTGATGGGGCGGCCGATAACCGCTTGATCGATCGCGGCCTCGACCTGCGCTTCGCCCTGTTCGCGGATATGGCGCATCATGGCGCAGACCAGATCTTCAAATAGCGCGATCTGCTGCGGCTTCAGGCCGCTGGCGCCGAGAAAGGATTTAGGGGATTTAACGAACCAGGTCTCTTCCGGGTCCGCCATATAGTGCTGCAGCGCGCTCAGGCCGAACTGCACGCTGGCGGGCGACACCTCAATGTCCTCTTCGCGGTTATAGCGCAGCGCGCGCTGCAGCAGCGCGGTGGTTTCCGCATCGGGAGTCGGTACCTGATGATGGCGATAGAGCCATTCGCTCACCGCTTCACGCGTCGGTGCGGCAATCATCGACGGCAGCAGGCGCTGACCCTTCTCCAGCGTCAGCAGGCGCGGCGTACCCTCTTCGCACACGGCAATGGAACAGTTCGCCGTACCGTAATCGAAACCAATGAACATCTGATGCCCCTCCCGGAAAAAAGGGGGCGACTTTAGCGCAGCTGAGCGGGGCTGGCAAGCGGCTCAGCGCGCCGGCGGCGCGTATACCATAAGCTGCCCGCGGCCGGCTTTTTTGGCGTTATAACAGGCGATGTCCGCCTGCGACAGCACCTCCGCGCCGATGCCGTTGTCGGCGGCAATCTGCGTCAGTCCGGCGCTGGCGCCAACCTGATAAGTGCCGCCTTGCCAGCTAAAGGCGTAGCTATTGACCGCCGTGACGATGCGCTGCACGATCTCGCACCCCTGCGATAGCGCGCATTCCGGCATCAGAAGGGCGAACTCGTCGCCGCCGAGGCGCGCCAGAAAATCGGCGCCGCGCAGATGGCGCTGCATCAGATCGGCGAGTTCGCGCAGCAGCGCGTCGCCCGCCGCGTGCCCGGCGCTGTCGTTGACCGCTTTAAACTTATCGAGATCGATAAACGCCAGCACATGCTGATGCCCGCGCGTCAGCGCATCGCCCAGCAGACGCTGCAGCTGGCGATCGAAACTGGCGCGGTTCGGCAGCCGGGTCAGGGTGTCATGCAGCGCGCTGTAGCTCAGGCGCTGCATTATCCGGCGCGATTCGCTGACGTCCTGAATAACCATGACCGCGCCGATCTCATCGCCTTGCAGCGTGCGCAGCGGCGTAATGCTGTAGTGGATCTCCACAACGCCGCCGTCGGCGGCGTGCAGCACCAGTTCGTCATCCAGATCGGGCGTGACTTTCTCCGTTGGCAGGCGGCGAAGCCGCTGGTTTTCCACCGGCGCGCCGTGAACACCCTGGGTGATATGCAGCAGCTCGCTTAGCGGGAGGCCCGCCGCCTCTTCCTGCCGCCAGCCGCTCATTTTTTCCGCCACCGGGTTCATAAAGGTCACGCGCATGTCACTGTCGGTGCTGATAACCGCTTCGCCGATAGAGTCGAGGGTAATCGCCATGCGCTCTTTTTCCTGAAACAGCGCGTCGGTAAGGTTGCGCAGGTGGGTCACGTCCTGACAGATGCCCAGCATGCGTTCGATGCGGCCGTCCTGGTTGAAGAAGCGGCGCGCTTGGGTGCGCAGGGTGCGCACGCCGTCGGCGCGCTGGATGCGATACTCGATATCGAAAACGTCGACTTTTTCCGACGGCTGCAGCGCGCGGTCGAGCCGCTCGCGATCCGCCGGATGCACCTGACTGCGCCACAGCTCGCGGCTGGGCGGCTGGTGCGCGGGCAGGCCGAACAGCCGGTACATATAGCGGTCCCACATCATCTCGTTGCGCGTCAGATTCCATTCATAGACGCCGATTTCGCCCGCCTCGTTTGCCAGCGTAATGCGCTCCATCAGATGGCGGTTCACCTGCTCGCTCTGTTTCAGCTCCGAGATATCGATAATCTGCGAAATAAAGTAGAGCGGCTGCTGCGCGCCGTCGCGCACCAGCGATACCGTCAGGCGCGCCCAGACGATCTCGCCGCTTTTGCGGAAGTAGCGTTTCTCGATGGTATAGGCGTCAATCTCGCCGCGCAGCAGCCGGTCGGCATGCTGCAGATCGTTTTCCAGATCGTCGGGATGGGTAATCTGCTGGAAGGTGAGCTTTTTCAGCTCGGCGTCGGGGAAGCCGAGCGTCAGGCAGAGAGAGTTATTGACCTGCAGCCAGCCTCCCTGCGGCGACACCAGCGCCATGCCGATGGCGGAATATTCCATCGCGTGGCGAAACCGGGTTTCGCTTTCGCTGATGTGGTGCTTTTCGCGCCGGAAGGCGTCCATAACCAGCGCCATCACGTGGCTCGGGATCAGCACCAGCAGAAAGGGCAGCCAGCTGGCGATTTGACCCGGCACCTCGCCGCGCGTCTCGACCGTCGCGAGGCCGAGCGCCAGGATCAGCGATATCGCGCAGGCGTTCAGCAGAAACAACAAAAACGCGTCGCGCTTCGGCAGCCGCACCGCACACCAGAAGAGGATCACCACGATAAAGGTGAACGGCCAGGGCATAAAGCGCAGCGCCAGCCAGCTTGCGCCCGCCGTCAGCAACAGGGTGAAGAGGAATTCCGCCAGACGGCGCAGGCTCACCGCGGCGGGACGCAGCGGCCAGGGCAAAAGCAGCAGCACCGGACCGAGCGCCAGCATGCCGATGATTTCGGAAATCACCCAGGTCGAGAGAAAGGTAAAGGTGCCGCTGCCGCTGATATTCAGCATCCACAGCGCCAGCAGGCCGCCCATCAGCGGAGTAAGCATGCCGACCGAGAGCACGAAGCGTAGCCAGTCGTGCAGCGAGTTCAGCGGCGCCTCACGCTTTAGCAGCGCGCGCAGCAGCGCGCCGCCCACCATCGCCTGCAGCACGTTGAGCAGAGTAAATTTCAGATTGGCCAGATCGGTCCCGAGGATCAGCGCGTTCGCCAGCGCGGTGCCCGCCGCGCAGCCCAACAGCAGCAGCGGCGCATGGCGGGAAGGAGAGCGAAAGGCGACGATGGTCATCAGCGCGGTCGCAAACCAGACAGGCGAAATACGGCCGCTGAATACAATCAGCTCGAGGCAAAAAAGCGTCAGCAGAAAAGCGAGCGCGGCCAGAATCAGCGCGCTCAGCAGGCGATTTTGCGGTTTGTCCGGCGAGGACAATAGTTCAACACTCATTCACTAACCCGGCAGCGCGCACGGCGTCTGGATGACGAAAAATGCGCCAGTCATACTCTTTCGGGCATGCTAGCACATCGACGCCGCCGTGGGTCTGTTAAATCAAATTAGGGCGTTATTCAACGGATTGACTGGCTCTGTTGCGGCGCAACAGTGCGCAGCGCGGCTACTGCCGGAAGAGATCGGCGCGGGTGAAGGGCTTTTCCAGTCCAGCCAGATCGGCGGAGAAACGTTCAAGAAATTGTTGCGTGGTGGCGATGCGTCCGTGGCCCATCAGCAGCAGCGGCACTAAAAAGGCCGCGCCGACCTGCGGCCAGCTAAAGCCCTTCAGCGCGGTACGGCGCTGACTGAGCAAAAACGCGGAGCTGAGGGTAAAGCCCAGCAGCAGCCCGGTAGCCACTTCGCTGGCGGAGTGCGCATGGATCACCAGCCGCGAGAAGCCCACCATCAGCGGAATCAGATAGCCGACGCCGATAGCGAGCAGCCGCAGCGGGTTCGGCCAGCGGCCGGACACCAGCCACAGCATCACCGGCCAGAGCGTCGCCGACATGGCGCTGTGCCCGCTGAAGCCGGTAAAATTGAAACGGGCGCTGCCGATGCCGAAGCCAAGAAACAGAATTTTCGACAGGCTCACCAGCAGGCCGGCAAGGCCAAAGGCGAGCAGCCAGTACCAGACCGTGCGGCGGTTATCGCTCTTCCACGGCAGGATCAGGGCGATAATTACCGCAGTCGGGATCAGCAGCATGCTGTCGCCGAAATAGGTCAGTGTTCTCCAGTGCATAAGCTTCCTTTATTGTGGGCCGGCAGTAATATTCCCGCGCCATCGCTGGGGCGGAACGCGCTTCCGTCGCCTGATGCGCCAGCCGCATAAGTAAAAACAGATCTGTCAGGTAGTTTATCGGGTAATGGTTTCGGTTTGAAAAGGGGAAATTCTGAAATGGCGCGAGCGGCTTTTCTCTGGCGTCAAAAGAATGAAATCCCTATACTTAGCGCCTACTAAACCCTCTCCATTCCGTCCTGCGTCAAAACGCCTAATCCGCGTACAGCGCAGGCTCCAGTATCAGGTCTTAAAAAAAGTATGACTGACAAGTCTCATCAGTGCGTGATTGTGGGCATTGCCGGTGCCTCCGCATCCGGAAAAAGTTTAATCGCCAGCACGCTCTATCGTGAAATTCGTGATCAGGTTGGTGACGAGCATATCGGGGTCATCCCGGAAGATGCTTATTACAAGGACCAGAGCCACCTCACCATGGAAGAGAGGGTAAAAACCAACTACGACCATCCCAGCGCGATGGATCACGATCTGCTGCTGCAGCATCTGCAGGCGCTAAAAGCGGGCCAGGCTATCGATCTGCCGGTCTACAGCTACGTCGAGCATACGCGCACCCGCGACAGCATTCACCTCAAGCCGAAGAAGGTGATTATTCTGGAGGGGATTCTGCTGCTTACCGACGCGCGCCTGCGTCAGGAGATGAACTTCTCGATTTTCGTCGATACGCCGCTCGACATCTGCCTGATGCGCCGCATGAAGCGTGACGTAAACGAGCGCGGCCGCTCAATGGATTCGGTAATGAGCCAGTATCAAAAAACCGTGCGGCCGATGTTTTTGCAGTTTATCGAACCTTCTAAGCAGTACGCCGACATTATCGTGCCGCGCGGCGGGAAAAACCGTATCGCCATTGATATTCTTAAGTCCAGGATCAACCAGTTTTTCGAATAGGCGCGTCGGGTCTGACGCGCGGCGAGCCGCCTGCCACGCGAGTTTCAGGCGGTTCGCTACACTTACATCATGGAGACAGGTGAATGAGATTATGTGACCGCGATATTGAAGCCTGGCTGGATGACGGCCGGCTAGCTATCGATCCGCGTCCGCCGGTCGAGCGTATTAACGGCGCGACCGTGGACGTGCGCCTGGGCAACCAGTTCCGGACGTTCCGTGGCCACACGGCGGCCTTTATTGATTTAAGCGGTCCGAAAGATGAGGTCAGCGCGGCGCTGGATCGCGTTATGAGCGATGAGATCGTGCTGCCGGCAGGCGAAGCCTTTTTCCTTCATCCCGGTGAGCTGGCGCTGGCGGTGACCTTCGAGTCGGTCACCATTCCAGACGATCTGGTAGGCTGGCTGGACGGCCGCTCTTCGCTGGCGCGGCTCGGGCTGATGGTGCACGTCACCGCGCACCGCATCGATCCCGGCTGGCAGGGTCGCATCGTGCTGGAGTTCTATAATTCCGGCAAGCTGCCGCTGGCGCTGCGCCCAGGCATGCTGATCGGGGCGCTGAGCTTTGAGCCGCTTTCCGGTCCGGCGGCGCGGCCTTACAACCGTCGCGAAGACGCCAAATATCGCGGACAGCAGGGTGCTGTCGCCAGTCGTATCGACAAAGATTAAACCGCGAACATGGGGATGTGATGAAAAGAGTGATAACCACGCTGGCCATTTTACTGGTGGTCATCGTTGCAGGCATGACCGCGCTGGTGCTGCTGGTCAATCCAAACGATTTTCGATCCTACATGGTGAAACAGGTCGAGCAACGCAGTGGTTATCGGCTGGAGGTGAGCGGCGATCTGCGCTGGCACGTCTGGCCTAAGCTCAGCATTCTGGCCGGACGTATGAGCCTGACCGCCCCCGGCGCGTCGCAACCGCTGGTCACGGCGGAAAATATGCGTCTCGACGTCAATCTCTGGCCGCTGCTGTCGCACCAGCTCAGCGTTAGCCAGGTCATGCTGAGCAACGCCGTGGTGCGCGCCACGCCGGAAAGCGCGCCGCAGCAGCCGCAAAACGCCCCGGTTGCGCCCGGCCGCAGCGATGCCGACGCGCCCGCCAGCGGCTGGTCGTTCGATATCAGCCAGCTGCGCGTCGCCGATAGTCTGCTGATCTGGCGTCAGCCGGGCGGCGATGAGTATAACTTCCGCAATCTCAACCTCAACCTCAATCAGGATGCGCGCCATCTGGCGAATATCGAACTCAGCACCAGCCTGACGCGCAATCAGCGCAACGCGGTGCTGTCGCTGAAAGGCCAGCTCGACGCATCGCAGTATCCGCACCGCCTGAGCGGCAAAATCGACGAACTTAACTATGCGCTGAGCGGCGCCAATATGCCGCCGCAGGGCATTAAAGGCACGCTGAGCGCGCAGGGCAGCTGGCGCGCAGAGACGCAGCAGTTCGCGCTGACGCAGATGCAGCTGAGCGCCAACGACAGCGCGCTGTCGGGCGAGGCGACCGGTTCGCTGACGCCGCCGCAGCAGCTTGCGCTACAGCTGCACGCCACGCAGCTGAACCTCGATAACCTGATGGCGAATGCGCCTCAGGCGAGCGAGAACGGAACGCAGCACGCCACGGTAGCGCGCGCGCCGGTCATTGCCGCGCCGCGCGTGCAAAATAATCTCGATTCGCCGCTTAACGATATGAATCTGGCCGTGAATTTAAAAGCGGACAGCGCGGTGTGGCGCGGTTTGTCGCTGCAGAACTTTGCGCTGGACGTCACCAGTCAGCAGGGGCTGATCGCGCTGCGTGCGCTGAGCGGCAAGCTGGGCGACGGCGACTTTTCCGTGCCGGGCAGCGTCGATATTCGCCAGCCGGAAACCCGCGTCGCGCTGCAGCCGGTGCTGAATCACGTCGCGATTCAGCCGCTGCTTGCCGCCTTCGACATGCCGCAGACCGTTCAGGGCGCCGTTTCGCTTAAGGGCGACCTGAGCGGCGAAGGCCTTTCGCTGGAGGCGGCCAAACGCCGCTGGCGCGGCGAAGCGCAGCTGAACGCCAGCGACGTAAAGCTGGCGCAGCTTAACCTGCAGCAGATGGTGCGTCGCGCGGTGGCGCGCGCCAGCGATCGGGTCAGCAGCGACGAGAGCGCCGATCAGGGGATCCGCCAGCTTAGCGGCACGCTGGCGCTGAACAATGGCGTGTTGCATCTGGCGAATCTGCAAGGCGAGGGCGATCGGCTCAAGCTGGAGGGCGGCGGCGAGGTCAATATGCCGACGCAGCAGCTGGATGTGACCTTCGGCCTGACGCTCACCGGCTGGAAAGGCGATGACAAAGTAGTCGCGCTGCTGTCGCAGCAGGCGATTCCGCTGCGCATGTACGGCAGCTGGAATAATGTGCAGTACTCGCTGCCGGTCGATCAGGTGCTGCGCCAGCAGCTGCAGAGCGAGGCGAAGTCGCGTCTGAATCAGTGGCTGGACCGCCAGCCGAAAAACAGCGACAACGATAGCCTGCGCAAGCTGCTGCGGCCGTAAGTCACACTTCGTAATCGGGATCCTGCAGCTGTTGCAGGATCTCTACCTTCTGCACGCGATGATTCTCCACCTGCAGGGTGCGTAGCTGATAGCTGCCGACCTGCAACGTCTCACCCTCTTCGGGAATGTGCTGCAGGCTGTCCATCAGCAGACCCGCCAGCGTGTGGTAGCTGCGTCGCTCATCCAGCGGCAGCCTGACGTAAAGCGCTAAATCCTCCAGCGGAATATTGCCGTTAACGATCCAGTGGCCTTCGCCCTGCGTCTGCACGTCGTAGCGGGCATCGATCTCCTCGCCCTCAAGGGGCAAGTTGCCGGCAATGGTTTCCATTAAATCGCTCAGCGTCACCACGCCCTCCACCGAGCCGAATTCATCTACCACAAAGGCAAAATGGGTTCGCGCCTGGCGGAACTGCTCCAGCGCCTGCAGCAGCGTCAGCCGCTCGGGAAACACCAGCGGCTGACGAACCAGCGCGCGCAAATCCAGCGACTGATGATGCAGCGACTGATGCAGCAGGTCGATGGCGTGCACCACGCCCAGCAGCTCGTTGCTCTGATCGGTGATCAGCAGACGCGTATGCTGATTGCGGTCGAGCCGCGCCATAATCTCCGCCGGGTCGTCATCCAGATTGATATGTTCGATATCGTGACGCGAGGTCATGATGCTGTTGACGTGGCGCTGGGCGAAGTTGAGCACGCGGGCGATCATTACCCGCTCCTGCCGGTTAAACAGCGCGTGGCGATCGCTGTCGGCGATCAGCATCGCGCTTTGCGGGTCCAGCTCGGCGTGGTCCGCTTCGCCGCGCAGCAGTCTTAGCACGGTTTCCGCAGTGCGCTGACGCAGCGGGCGGCCGGCTGACAGGGCGCGACGGCGGTTGCGCTGCGCCAGCTGGTTAAACGCCTCAATTACGATTGAGAAGCCGATTGCCGCATAAAGGTAGCCTTTGGGAATGACGAAACCGAGCCCCTCCGCCACCAGGCTAAAGCCGATCATCAGCAGAAAGCTCAGACAGAGAATAACGATAGTAGGGTGGCGGTTGACGAAGCGCGTCAGCGGCTTGCTGGCCAGCAGCATCAGCAGAATCGCGATGGTCACGGCGGTCATCATCACCGGCAGCTGATTCACCATGCCGACGGCGGTGATCACCGCGTCCAGCGAGAAAATGGCATCCAGCACCACGATTTGCGCCACCACTGGCCAGAATTTAGCGCCGCGCTTTTGTTGATTGTCGTCGTGATCCTGACCTTCCAGCCGGGTATTCAGCTCGGTGGTTGCCTTAAATAGCAGGAAGAGACCGCCGAGCAACAGCAGCAGATCGCGTGCGCTAAAGGGATGACCGCGTAGCGTAAACAGCGGCTGCGTCAGGGTAACCAGCCAGGAAAGCGACGCCAGCAGCAGTAAACGACAGAGCAACGCCAGCAGTAAACCGATAACGCGTGCCCGGTCGCGATCTTTGCCGGGCAGCTTTTCCACCAGAATAGCGATGAAGACCAGGTTATCGATCCCCAGCACCAGTTCAAGAACGATTAGCGTAATTAACCCCGCCCATAGCGAGGGATCCGCAAACACCTCCAACATGCCTTAGCCGCCTGAATATATCGAAGTCAGTAAAGTCTGAGGATAGTGGAGCAGAGGGCAGGGCACAACAGGCCGTCGCGCCCGAGGTTTAGGGCGTCCACAGGGAATAATGAAAGGATAGCGTCTGATTTCTTTCAGCACCGAGCCAGAATTAGGTAAAGGATAAGATGGCGACCCGATGAATTATTGATGAATCGATTTTGAATTCATCACGGCGGTGGGAGAATTTATTAGCGTGACGAATATGGTAATAATCTGATTTTTACGCAGGGTATTGCACTTTCATTTTTGCCGGATGGCGGGCCTCAATACTAATGGCTGGTAGTCTTTTTCCTAAAATAGTCAGGGGACGGCGGGGCCTACTTGTAAAGAAGCCAGTAATAACTAGTATAGCAACGTGCTGTTAAAAGTCTGCGCTTATGTTGATATTCGCCCACTGATTTGGCACCCAATGTTGTGAATTGTGATCTGTCCCGTGGGTATGCATCAGGCAACCGGCCCGGGAAAGACAGGCCGGAAACAGGATATCAAAAGCGGTATTGGCAGCGACAGCCAAGGGCGGTAGCGTGCCTGAAACGCCTTTTATGTTTAGAAAATAATCAGTGCGTCACGACAGGTTAAGTCAGAGTAATCTGTTGGTATTCATCATGATTTTCTTGTTTTCTTGATAAGGAATCTGGTGTGAACGCACCCTGGAACTCCCCTCAGTTACGCATATGTCGACGAGAGACTGATTCGCTCAATTATTACACAGCTCAGGGCGTCACGGGTTAAAGGAAATAAAATAAAGAGTTAAATATGCGCGATACTGAAATTACGTTTAAAAGTCTTTTCACTAAATTGTTGTTGGCAGGTTCGGATTTAATTTGTTTTAACGCCGCATTATTCATAGCGCTGGCGTTAATTAATATGATGTCTGATTCGCCGCTGGCAGATATTTCTGAAAAAGATCTGCATTTGAAAATAGCTACGCATATTCTCCTGTCGGTAATTTGCGTCGGATGGTTCTGGGTCAGGCTGCGTCACTTTACCTACCGCAAACCATTCTGGTTCGAGCTGAAAGAAGTTTTTCGTACCATTCTTATTTTTTCTATTATCGACCTGTCGATTACCGCACTGTCGCAGTGGCAAATGTCGCGCTTCGTCTGGTTGCTGACCTGGGTGCTGGCGCTGGTGTTAATTCCGGTGTCGCGCGCGGTGGTTAAACATCTGCTCAATCATTACGGCCTGTGGAAAAAGCAGACCATTATTATCGGCAGCAGCAAAAATGCGCAGGAAGCCTGGCAGGCGCTGCAGAGCGAAGAGGTGATGGGTTTCGACGTTATCGCCTTTTACGATGTCGACGGCACCTGCCCGCAGGCGAGCATCTCCGGCGTGCCGGTGCTGCGCGAAGAGGCGGAACTCTGGAACCTGACCCACAGTGAAACGCAGTTCATCGTGGCGGTCGAGTATGAGCAGAGCCAGTATCGCGACCTGTGGCTGAAGAACCTGGCGAGACACAACTGCCGCTCGGTCTCCGTTATCCCGACGCTGCGCGGCGTGCCGCTTTACGGCACCGACATGGCCTATATCTTCAGCCATGAAGTGATGATCCTGCGCGTTAATAACAATCTGGCGAAGCGTACCTCGCGCTTCCTGAAGCGAGCGTTCGATATCGTCGGCGCGCTGTCGATTATTATCATGCTGCTGCCTGCGCTGCTGGTGCTCGGCTTTCTGGTCGGCCGCGATGGCGGACCGCCGATTTACGGACACGAACGCGTCGGCATGAACGGCCGCAAGTTCAAATGCCTGAAGTTCCGCTCAATGGTGATCAACTCCAAAGAGGTGCTGGAAGAGGTGCTGCGCACCGATCCGGTGGCGCGCGCCGAGTGGGATAAAGATTTCAAACTGAAAAACGATCCACGCATCACAAAGGTCGGCCACTTCATCCGTAAAACCAGCCTGGATGAGCTGCCGCAGCTGTGGAACGTTGTGCGCGGCGATATGAGCCTCGTTGGTCCGCGTCCGGTGATTGAAGATGAACTTTGCCGTTATGCCGGAGATGTCGACTACTATCTGATGGCGAAACCGGGCATGACGGGATTGTGGCAGGTCAGCGGTCGTAACGACGTTGATTACGAAACGCGTGTCTATTTCGATTCGTGGTACGTAAAAAACTGGTCGCTGTGGAACGATATCGCCATTTTGTTCAAAACGGTCGGTGTCGTACTGAAGCGCGATGGGGCGTATTGATAGCAGGCGAGTGCGGGGAGCGAAATATGCACGCTCCCTGGTTCCTGGCGCCGCTGCTGGCAACGTCATTGGCGATAGCCGCCATTATCGTGGCTGAAGGAAGCCGTTAATTGACGCAGTAGGCAAGGTTGTGCGTTTGCTTATTCCGTCCAGTTAATCGGTAGCAACAAAAAAGAGTTAGGGAGCAAGTGATAATGACAGGCATTTTCAGTGCTTAGGCTGGCGAGTTTATTTTTTTTCAGCGCTTACACAGCGGCGTTTTCGCCTCTATCAATCAATAACTGATAGCGAAGATCTAGATGATTACAATCAAAACGAAATTGATACCCATGCTGGTATCCGCCACATTTCTCTCAGGGTGTACGGTTGTTCCTGGCCAGCACCTTTCCACTAGCGGAAAAGATGTCGTTGAGCAGCAGGACAGCAACTATGACATCGACAAATATGTCAATGTCTTCCCGTTAACGCCGCGCCTGGTCGAGCAGATGCGACCCAAGCCGCTGGTGGCGCAGGCCAACCCAGGGCTGCAGAACGAAATTCAGAACTATGAATACCGCATCGGCATCGGCGACGTCATTAACGTCACCGTCTGGGATCACCCAGAGCTGACCACGCCGGCCGGCCAGTACCGCAGCGCCAGCGACACCGGCAACTGGGTGCACTCTGACGGCACCATTTTCTATCCTTATATCGGCAAAGTCCGCGTGGTTGGCCGTACGGTCACCGAAGTGCGCGGCGAGATCGCGCGTCGCCTCGCGCAGTATATCGAGAGCCCGCAGGTTGATGTCAGCATCGCCTCCTTTAAGTCGCAGAAAACCTACGTGACCGGCGCCGTGACCACCTCGGGTCAGCAGCCCATCACCAACGTGCCGCTGACGGTGCTGGACGCCATCAACGCCGCGGGCGGCCTGGCGGCGGACGCAGACTGGCGCAACGTGGTGCTGACGCACAACGGTACCGAGCAGCGCATCTCACTGCAGGCGCTGATGCAGAACGGCGACCTGAGCCAGAACCATCTGCTCTATCCGGGCGACATCCTCTACGTGCCGCGCAACGACGATCTCAAAGTCTTCGTGATGGGCGAAGTGCGTCAGCAGTCGACGCTCAAAATGGACCGCAGCGGCATGACGCTGGCAGAAGCGCTGGGCAACGCCCAGGGTATGGATCAGACTGCCGCTGACGCCACCGGCGTATTCGTTATCCGTCCTATTCGCGGCACAAACCGCACCAAAATCGCCAACATCTATCAGCTGAACACCAAAGATGCGGCGGCGATGGTCATGGGTACCGAATTCCAACTTGAACCTTACGATATCGTCTATGTCACCTCGACGCCGCTGACGCGTTGGAACCGCGTGATTTCGCAGCTGCTGCCGACCATCGCCGGCATCAACGACGCGAGCGAGGCGGCGCTGCGTTTCCGCAACTGGTCGAACTAGGTTTAGCCATGATTACCTCCGTGTTAGTGGTCTGCGTCGGCAACATCTGCCGCTCTCCTACCGGAGAGCGCTTACTGAAGCGCGCGCTGCCGGACATGCGTATCGCCTCGGCGGGGCTCAGCGCCCTCAAGGGCTATCCGGCGGATCAAACCGCCAGCGAGGTGGCCGCGCGTCATGGCCTCTCGCTGGAGGGGCATCACGCGCAGCAGTTAACCGCCAGTATGTGCCGCGATTTCGACCTGATTCTGGTGATGGAGAAACGTCATATCGAACAGGTCAATCGCATCGATCCAGCCGCGCGCGGAAAAACCATGCTGCTTGGGCACTGGCTCAACCAACAGGAAATCGCGGATCCGTATAGAAAAAGTCGTGAGGCCTTTGAAGAGGTTTACGGGTTACTGGAAAACGCTACCCAGAAATGGGTCAACGTATTAAGCCGATAGTTGGGATTATCCATGAATATTAAAAATAAGGTTATGACCGCGCCAAGAGAGGAGTCGACGGGATTCGATCTTGGCCACCTTTTGGGACAGCTGATCGATCATCGCTGGATCATTGTCGCCGTAACCGCCTTCTTTATGCTGGTGGGAACGCTCTACACACTCTTTGCAACGCCGATTTACAGCGCCGACGCCATGGTGCAGGTTGAGCAGAAAAACAGCAGCTCCGTACTTTCGGATCTGCAAACCCTGATGCCGGCGACGCCGGAGTCGGATACCGAGATTCAGATCCTCGAATCGCGCATGGTCATCGGCAAGACCGTGAGCGATCTCGGTCTGGATACCGTGGTCGAGCAGAAATACTTCCCGATTATCGGTAAAGGCCTGTCGCGCCTGATGGGCAACAAACCGGCGCAGATCGCCATCTCCCGTCTGGATATCCCGCGCACTATCGACAAGCGCAGCGTTGAGCTGGAAGTTAACAGCCCGACAACCTATACCGTGACCAAAGACGGCGACGAGCTGTTTAAAGGCCAGGTCGGTCGTCTGGAGCAGCACGGCGAAATCACCATGCTGGTCAGCGGCATTCAGGCGGAAGAGGGCACCAGCTTCACCGTCACCAAGCTGAACGAGCTGCAGGCGATCAACTCCGTGCTGGCGAACCTGACCGTCGCCGATAAAGGCAAAGACACCGGCGTGCTGGGTCTGCAGTATGTGGGTGAAGATCCGGAGCACATCAGCCAGGTGCTGAACCAGATCGTCAACAACTATCTGCTGCAAAACGTCGAGCGCAAATCTGAGCAGGCTGAGAAGAGCCTTGAGTTCCTGCGCAACCAGCTGCCGCAGGTGCGCGCCAAGCTGGACGACGCTGAGAACAAGCTGAACGCGTTCCGTCGTCAGAACGAATCGGTCGATATGTCGCTGGAAGCGAAATCGGCGCTCGACTCCTCCGTCAGCGTGCAGAGCCAGCTGAACGAGCTGACCTTCCGCGAAGCTGAAGTGTCGCAGCTGTTCACCAAAGACCACCCGACCTACCGCGCGCTGCTGGAAAAACGCAAAACGCTGGAAGGCGAGCAGGCGCAGCTGAACAAGAAAATCTCCCAGATGCCGCAGACTCAGCAAGAGATCCTGCGTCTGACCCGCGACGTACAGGCGGGTCAGGAGATCTACATGCAGCTGCTGAACCGTCAGCAAGAGCTGGGTATCAGTAAAGCCAGCACCGTCGGCGACGTGCGTATCATCGATAACGCGGAAACGGCTAACGCGCCGGTCGCGCCGAAGAAAACGCTGATCATCGCCGCCAGCCTGCTGCTTGGTCTGATCATCTCTGTGGGTCTGGTGCTGCTGAAGGCGCTGCTGCATCACGGTATCGAGAACCCGGAACAGCTGGAAGAGCTGGGTATGAACGTCTATGCGAGCGTGCCGCTCTCTGAATGGCAGCGTAAGAAAGACACCGAAGCGCTGGCGCGTCGCGGTCATAAAGTGAAGACCGACCCGCACGAAACGCTGCTGGCGCTGGGCAACCCGACCGACCTCTCTATCGAAGCGATCCGTAGCCTGCGTACCAGTCTGCACTTCGCAATGATGGAAGCGAAAAACAATATCCTGATGATCACCGGCGCGAGCCCAGGCATTGGTAAAACCTTTATCTGCGCCAACCTGGCGACGCTGGTGGCGAAAGCGGGTCAGCGCGTGCTGTTCATCGACGGCGATATGCGTCGCGGCTACACCCACGACCTGATCGGCGCGGATAACAAGTCTGGTCTCTCTAACGTGCTCTCCGGCAAAACCGAGTTCAGCCCGGCGATGATTCAGCGCGGTCCGTACGGCTTCGACTTCCTGCCGCGCGGTCAGGTGCCGCCGAACCCGTCGGAGCTGCTGATGCACCGCCGCATGGGCGAGCTGCTGGACTGGGCGAGCAAGAACTACGACCTGGTGCTGATCGATACGCCGCCGATTCTGGCCGTTACCGACGCCTCGATTATCGGCAAGCTGGCCGGCACCTCGCTGATGGTGGCGCGCTTTGAGACCAACACCGCGAAAGAGATCGACGTCAGCTTCAAGCGCTTCGCGCAGAACGGCATCGAGATCAAAGGCGTCATTCTTAACGCCGTGGTGCGTAAAGCCGCCAATGCCTACGGTTATGGCTACGACTATTACGACTATGAATATGGCAAGCCGACCAAAAGCTAAACTTTGACGATTAACGGGGCGGCAAGACCGCCCCTTTTTATCGTCTGTTAAAGACGACACGCAACGATGTACACAGGTGATTCTGTGTTTCGCGCCAGACGCCACGCATAACACGCATAACCGGGCGGGCGCCCATAACAGAATGGTTCAGCAACAGGCAGGCGCCTTCAGGCGCGGCTTTACGCAGAAGGCGTAAACGCCTGTCAGCTGGCAACGTGTGGAATTAAGGAATCACACCATGGCTCCATATTGGTATATATCAGGGTTTCTGCTGCTGATTTCGATCGTAGAAATCCTGCTGAAAAAAGACGAACGCACTACGCACATCCTGACTTATCTGCTTTGCATCGCCGCAGCGACGCTGGTGGTGTTCGGCGGTATCCGCGGCCTCGGCACCGGCATGGATGATTATCAGTACCGCAGCTTTTTCGCCGACTTTATCAACCGCATTCAGGTGAACGGCTTCGCCGAAACAGTGGCGTTTTTCCGCTATGAACCGCTGATTTTCGTGCTGGCGTATCTCACCAGCCTGGTGTCGCACAACGCCGACATTTTCCTGTTTATCTTCTGCCTGCTGGCGGTGGCGGTTAACGCGGTCTTCTTCAAGAAGATGTCGCCTTATCCGATCCTGGCGCTGGCGCTCTATTCGGCGCATATCTTTATCAACAAAGATATGAACCAGATCCGCTTCGGCCTGAGCTCGGCGCTGTTCCTCGGGGTGATCTGGTATATCTATCTGAAGCGTTACTGGATGGCGCTCGCCTTTACCCTGCTGTCGTTTTTCAGCCACAACACCGCGGTCATGGTGGTGACCATCGTGCCGTTCCTGTTTATCCGCGACTCGCGCTGGTGGCCGGTGGCGATTATCCTGCTGAGCATTCCCGCCTCGAAAGTCGGCGGCACCAGCTTTATCTCACTGATTTCGGCGCACATGGGATCGCTGGGGGAGAGGGCGGAAGGCTACAGCAACGAAACCTCCAACACGGGCGAAGGCAGCATCTTCTCGGTGTCGAACCTGAAAAACATCATGCTGGTGTTTATCTTCGTCTACTTCCTGCTGAGCAACGAGATTAAAAAATATAACTACCAGCAGTATCGCCTTAACTACCTGCTGGTGCTGACCTTCGCCATCGGCGGCGGCATCCGTATCTTCTTCTATAACTATTCGTCGGGCGCGCGCCTCTCCAACTATCTGTTGCAGGTCGAGCCGATTATTCTGGCCTCGCTGGTGTATCAGGTTCGCCCGATACTCAAGCCGGCCATGTTCGCGATGTTCGCGTTCTTCCTTGTCTATTACCTCTACTACAACACGATTTCTCTGAAGCAGGCCGTTGTCGGCTATGAAGTTGCTCAGGAATTCAAGCTGTTCCATTAACCGGGGAGGTAACATGACTAAATCACTTATTGCTGCAGCTATCCTTTCGGCCTCCTGCTTCGCGCAGGCCGCCGATCGAGGCCCGTTTATTATCGACGCCTACGGCGACTCCACCACGGCGGGCGTGATGTCCTCCGGCGGGAAAAACATCATCGCGCCGGGCAATGAGATGGCCTGGCTGCAAAAAATGCTGCAAAGCAAATATGGCGACGCTATCGAGGTGAAAAACCACGGCGTGCCGGGCGCGCAGGCGGCGGAGTTGCTCTACAACAAGGGCAAGGACGATCCCAGCGGCTGGAGCGAGCGCATGGCGAACTCCAGCGCGCGGCTGATCCTGCTCAATTATGCCATCAACGATGCGCGTCACTACTTTTTTAAAGACAAGAACGCCCATCTGGAAAGCCCGGAAGAGTATGGCCGCATTATGACCGCGCTGGTCAAAGAGGCGAAGGCGCACAACAAGCTAGTGGTGCTGCAGGAGCCGAATCCCATCTGCGGCAAAGTCGAGCGCTGGAACGTCTGGCCCTACGTCTATCAGCTCAATGAGGTCGCGAAGGCGGAAGGGGTGCCTGTCGTGAAGCAGTGGACGGCCATCAAGGCGCAGCGCGACTGGCAGAGCGGCATGTCGGCGGATTGTATTCATCCGTCCGAATCGCTTTATAAGCTAAAAGCGCAGCAGACCTTTGACGTCATCAGTGCCAACTTCGGTAAACAGCTGTCGCAGCCCGGCAGTTAAACCCAACCTCACTCTGTGGCTTCAGGAGTTGTCATGTACGTATTAATCATGGTGGTGTCGTTTTGTCTGGCGCTGCTCTTTCTGCGCGCGACCGGGTTCCATAAAGGCGTTTACAACGGCAGCGGCATTAAAAGCATCTCCGGGCTGCGCGCGCTGCTGGCCAGCATCGTCGCCTTTTCCCATCTGGTGCACTATCTCTACTCGCTGGACGGCAACTGGATCTTCGATAAGGACTATTTCGTCTGGTTCTCCGAAGGCAACTTTTTCGTCAACGCCGGCAAGTTCGGCGTGCTGCTGTTCTTTATGATCTCGGCGTTTCTGTTCTATCGCTGGCTGGACAACGACGGCATGCCGGCGAGCCAGCTCACCTGGAAGCTGCTGAAGTCGCGCGTGCGCCGCATCGTGCCGATGTTCTGGTTCTCCGGGCTGGTGATCATCCTGGTCGGCCTGGCGCAGGGCGGTTTGCATATCAACGCGCACAGCATAACCGACGCCGTGCTCTGGCTGCTGTTCGTCGGCAGCTATCATATGGGCGACTTTCTCACCGCTGACGTCAACGCCGGCGTGGAGTGGACGCTGCGTCTGGAGTGGCTGCTCTATCTCTCTATCCCGCTGATTTTCGTGGTGAACCGCGCCACCAGCGGCAGGTACAAAACCCTGCTGATCCTCGGCTCGATCGGCGCGATTTTCTGCGTCGCCGTGGCGCTGCGCCTGTGGGGCAAAACCTATACCGACCCGCGTCCGGTGCTGGGTTTCGCGATGGGCTACTTCGCCTATACCTGGCGCGACCGGCTGGCAGTCTTTAAACAGTCGCGTATCGCGGGCGTGGTCTGCATTCTGCTGGCGATTTTCGCGCTCGCCTTCACCAGCAACGCTTTCTGGTATCTGGTGTTCCTCTGCTGCCTGACGGCGATCTTCTTCGTGGTGAGCAGCGGCAACAACCTGCTTGGCATGCTGGAGAACAAAACCCTGATGTCGATCGGCGAGGTGAGCTACAGCCTCTATCTGATCCACGGCGTGGTGCTCTACTTCATTAAGCAGATCCCGCTCAGCATGGTGCCGCATAACATGGTGGTCTACACCCTGATCTCCACGCTGTTCTTCATACTGTCGTTCTACGTGGCGAAGATGACCTATCTCTATGTTGAAAAGCCCTTTATCGGCAGCAGCAACAAGAAGAAGGTGGCGGCTGAGGTTGCGCCGACCAAGCAGGATCGTACCGGTAACCCTTACTGATTATCACGGCTGCGTCCGGCGCCGCTGCGCGGCACGCAGCCTGTTTTTTTATAGATTTCAGCCCTGTTTTTAAGAGGTACTGGCATGAAGGACATTCGTTTCTCCATTGTAATCCCCGCGTATAATGCGTCGCAGTCGATCGTCGCGACGCTGGATTGCGTCAAGGCGCAGAGCTACCGCAATTTTGAAGTGATCATCGTTGACGACAAATCCGCCGATGCGGCGGCGCTGGCGGAGGTAGTCAACAGCGAGCGCTATCAGGATCTGGGCATTAACCTGGTGCTCTCCGAGGTGAAACTGAACGGCGCAGGCGCGCGCAATAAAGGCATTGAGCTGGCGACAGGGGACTACATCAGCTTTCTCGACGCGGACGACGAGTGGCACGCCGACAAGCTGCTGGAGACCAGCCGTAAAATCCAGGAGCTGGAGGCGCAGGGCAAAAGCAAGTTCGTGATCTACAGCCAGGTGAACATCTATCAGGACGGCAGCTTCCTGAAGGTGATGCCGATGCAGACGCCGGGTAAGAACGAAACCGTGGCGGAGTATCTCTTCGGCTGCTACGGCTTTATCCAGACCAGCACCATCGTGCTGAAGCGCGAGGATGCCGCGCGCATCCAGTTTGATACGCGCTATATCCGCCATCAGGACTACGACTTCTGCATTCGCGCCGATCGTCTCGGCTATGAGTTCGTGATGATCGCGCGCCCGCTCGCCACCTACCATCTGGTGACGAAATTTGGATCCAAGCATAAAGGCGAATCGGTGAAATATTCGCTTTTCTGGCTGGATGCCATGAAGCCGCATCTGACCGCGCGCGATATCGACACCTACAAGGCGTTTAAGCTGCCGCTGCGCTACAAAATGGACGGCAAGTCGCTGATGGCGAGCCTGACCTTCGCGCGCTACTTCTTTCTCACCAACAAAGACAACCAGTCCTACTTCCTTAACCGCGTGAAAGACAAGTTAAGGGCGCGGCTGGGCGGTGAAAAAGCGGTTTCCTGACTCTTTCTTGCTCCCTGCGCGGGAGCGTTTTCCCGGAACGACACTTTTTTATTCAGGTATGAATATGACGAATCATGTTGGCACCGTAGGCATTGTGATGCCGATGTATAACGCACGCCAGACGGTTTTACGCGCCGTGCAGTCGGTAATGAACCAGACCTGGCCGGACTGGCACCTTTACCTGATCAACGACAAATCTACCGATGATTCGCTGGCGCTGGTGCGCGAGCACTGTAACGATCCGCGCATTACCATTCTCGACAACGAGGTAAACCTCGGCGCGGCGGAGACCCGTAACGTCGGGCTGCGCGCGGCGAAAGAGGAGATTATCGCCTTCCTCGACAGCGACGACGAATGGCACGTCGACAAGCTGGCGCAGCAGGCGGCCGCTATCGCCTCCGGCGACGATTTCGTGATCACCGAATATCACTACAAAACCAAAAACGCCGATCACGACATCACCTACAGCAAACCTTACCTGCAGCAGGAAAACTTCGTGAAGAAGCAGTATCGCGTCTGCTTCTCCTCGGTCTGCTTCCGCCGTCCGCCGCAGGGGATTTTCTTCCAGCGTAAAGGGCACGAGGACTTCCTGTTCCTCTACGAACTCTTCACCCGCTACAAACAGGCGCGCGTGATTCAGAGCATTCTCGTCAACTATTACGAATTAGGCGATTCCCTTTCGCGCAACAAGAATAAAGCGGCGAAGTGGCACCTGGAATTATTAAGAATTATCTATAAAAACAATCCTTTAAAAATCTATTACTATTACGGCTGGTATATGGTGAACGGCGTACTGTTTACCCTTAAGCATCGATAACAGGATTGTCTTTTTACTCTTTTGAGGTGGGTAGCGTTAAATGAAAAAAATCGTCCTGGTGATCAAAGATGCCTATTCGTATGCCGGCACTGAGAACATCTGCAACTTTATGTCCGAGTGTCTGGGCGAAACGCACGACGTCACCATCTATTCGCTGGAAGGCAGCGGTAAAACCTTCTATCCCTTTGAGCACGTCAAAGAGATCGTCAGCTTTGAGGGACACAGCAATCCGATCAAAAGTATTGTCAGACGCATTCACAGCGAAGAGGTCGACAGCGTATTTCTGATCAGCATGGGGCGTCTGAGCGTGATGTTCGCTTTCTGGAGCCTGCTCTCCGGCAAGAAGAAACGCTTCAAGGCCTATGCCTGCGAACATATCGCCATCAACTCCTTCAGCAAGCCGATCAAACTCCTCAAATACCTGCTGCTGCGCTACTACGATCAGGTCATCGTCCTGACCGACAAAGACCATCAGGTCTTCTCCCGCTGGCGCATTCCGAGCAAGCAAATCCCCAATCCGGTGGTGTACAAAGCCTTTGAGCGCACCTCGCGCAGTCGTCAAGCGCTGGCGGTGGGCCGCCTCGATCACCAGAAAGGGTTCGATCTGCTGCTCGATATCTGGCGCGACTTCGCGCAAACCCATCCGGAGTGGACGCTGGTAATTGCCGGCGACGGCGAGCTGCGCCAGCAGCTGGAAGATCAGGCGGCGGCGCTCGGCATCACCGGCAGCGTCAACTTCGTCGGCCGCGTCAGCAATATCAACGACTACTACCGCGACAGCGATATGGCGCTGATGACCTCGCGCTACGAAGGGCTGCCGCTGGTGCTGCTCGAAGCTAAATCCTGGTCGCTGCCGGTGGTGGCCTATGACTGCCCAACCGGTCCGCAGGAGATTATCAACCAGGGCGAAGATGGCTTCCTGGTGCCGATGAACGACAAAGCGACCTTCCTGGCGCGCATGGATCAGCTCGCCAGCGACGACGCGCTTTTCTACGCCATGAGTCAGAAAACAAAAATTACCGCGCTGAAATTCGACGGTAAGCAGATCAAGCAGAGCTGGCTGGCGCTGGTTTAACAGCGGCAAGGGACGGGCCTGATTGCAACGTGCCTCAGGGGACACTGTTATGGCCCATTGCGCGGCCCCATCGACTACGGGATTAGATGCATGAAAAGAAGAGAAGTCTTGCAGAGCGCAGCCTCCTCCATTGTTGCCGCACTCTCCGTCAGTGCGTTCTCCAGCCACGCCGCGAAAACCAGCGGCGTCGCCCTGAAAGCGGTCGATCCGGCGGCGGTGCCGAAAGGCGACGTGCCGATTCTGACGCCGGAGAACCTCTACGCCATGCCGCCGCAGTTCTGGCAGGGCTTCGAAGGGCAGCTCTGGATCGGCAAGGCGGGCAGCGACGCCAGCCAGGCTGGCAACCAGATCCCGGTTTTTCTGCGCGACGACAGCGGCAAGCTGGCGCAAATCACCCAGCCGATCGCGCTCAACAAAGGCAGCTTCGCCCGCTTCGTTCACGACAACGCCGCGCTGATCGCCGATCCGTCGCATTCGATGACGGTGAAAGACAAAGATGGCAACATCCTGTTTAACATTCCCGACGTCAGCCGACCGGGTCAGGCGGCGTTCAGTCAGCGTCTGGCGCAGCCGGGCGGCTATCAGCTGATTGGCGAGATCGCCTCGGTTGAGGAGCTGCGCAAAACCCGCCCGCTGTTTGAAGGGGCGAAAATCAAGCTGAAAAGCTGGCATGAAGGGCTGGAAGTGGGCGGCGGCGAGTTTGTCGGCAGCTTCCAGAACGCAAAAGACGACGGCGGCGTAAACTTCGCCGGCGAGGGCTTTCACTGGCGCCGCGTGGTGGACGATTTCAACCGCCTGTCGCTGTTTGACTTCGGCGCCATCGCCGACGGCAAAACCGACGCCGCGCCCGCCATCAAAGCGATGTACCAGTGGTCGGAACAGGCGCAGCAGCCTATCTGCGTGCAGTTTCCCGCCGGCACCTTCTTCGTCTCCGCCTGCGATTTCGGCAGCGAAGGGCGCCGCTTTTTCCGCATCTCCGGCGCGATGGTCAACTTCGGCTACTTCCCGGCCACTACCATCGTCTCCGACGGCCAGTCGGAGTTCGTCTTCGACGTCAATGCGCGCTGGGTCGAGATCTCTAACCTGATCTTCAACGGCAACAGCGACAAACGTCCCAATAAACAGGGGCTGTTTCGCAACACCTGCGACGGCGGCCAGTTCTTCCGCGGCGCCTGTCTGCGCTTCAACGCGGTGGGCGGCACCGCGCTCAGCCTGCTGGATACGCTCGACTGCAAAATCGACCAGTGGTACGCCTCGCGCTGCACCGGCGACGTGATTAAAGCAGCCTGGTCGGGCCGCAAGGCGGGCGCCTGGGATCACAGCACCGCTATCGAGCTTTCCAACTTCAACGCGCAGAACTGCCGCGGCGGTATGGTGCTGAACCTGCCGCGCTGCAGCCAGTCGATTATTCATAATGGCTGGATCGAGCACTGCGATCATCCGGGCGACATCTCCAACGGTCAGTGGATCGTTGATGCCTTGAGCCTGGAGGATTGCAAAAACCCGCTGATTGCGCACAACTCGCGCCTCAATATGCGCCAGACCAATCTACAGTCCGGTAGCTGGATCGATAACTCCGATCAGGGCGAGCGCTGGCTCAACGTCTGGGAGATGGGATCGACGCGCGTGGAGTCTTACGGCGTCGCCATCGACGGCAGCCTGAAATACAACTACATCACCTCGCGCTGGCGGCTGGAGAACAACAGCGACCAGCAGACGTGGTTTGAGCTGGGCACGCTCTATTCGCCCTCTGTCGGCGACGCCTGGGAGATCGAAATCTTCGGCCAGTCGGAGTTCAGCAACGGCAGCACCAGCCAGCCGCTGATGAATCCGATCGCCGATCGCTCCACCGGCGGCCGTGCGGTAATCCAGGTGCAGCGCAAGAAGAGCAAGGCGGAAGCGAGCTGGTCTGCGGAGGGCAGCAGCCCGGTCGTCGAGGTGCGTTACGTCGCCGCCAACGACAGCGAAGTGCGCATCTTCGTGAAGCTGGCGGGCTGGACGCCGTCGGCGGTGGTGCTGATGAAGACCACCAGCAAAGACCGCTTCGCCACCGGCCGCTGCGCGCGCGTCAGCGCCAGCATGGAGAAAGCTGCGCCGCCATCCGGCAACGTGGCGGCGCCGCAGCGCTTTAGCCTGCATAACGGCAAGGCGGGCATCGGCGGCAACGAGCAGGGCGATCTGCTGCTGGCATCGCGCGCGCTTAATGCCGAGCAGGTGGACACCAGCAAGCCGAAAGGCTTTATCTCGATGGTGATTAACGGCGAACAGTGCGCCGTGCCCTATTTCGCCGTGAAAGGCTAATGACCGTTTATCGCGCGCAGGGAGGCGCGCGAGCAGCATCCTCTGGAGCCTTTTTTAGCTTGTATATTGGTTTTTTTTTGAACGCAGAGTTTACTTTGCCCGTCAGGACAGGGCGGCTTGTTTACCCGACGCATCGCAGACGTTCCGGCCGGGTAAAAAATTAAAAGAAATTTTTCGGAGTTGTTGATGAAAATTTTATTGGTGGGTAACCACACGTGTGGGAATCGCGGGGATGGCGCGATTCTCCGCGGGCTGATCGATTCAATACATGCCGCCCGCAGTGACATAGAGATTGACGCGATCAGCCGTTATCCAACGAGCTCTGGGTACTTGCTCCAGCAGGACATTCAGCAGGACTCGCTGTTTTTGCACAACAGCAAAGCGGCGAAGGGGCTGATCGGCACGGTAAAGCGCAAGGTCGCCAACCGACTGATGCCGAACATTATGATGGCGCATCTGGGCAAAGGCGGGCTGTTTAAATCTTTTGCCGTACCGGCACATCTGCAAACCTTCGCCGACAGCCTGAAGCAATACGACGCCATTATCCAGGTTGGCGGCTCTTTCTTCGTCGATCTTTACGGTGTGACGCAGTTCGACCATGCGCTCTGCGCCCTGATGGCAAAAAAGCCGATTTATCTGATTGGCCACTCGGTCGGCCCTTTTCAGCATCCGCGCGTCAACGCGCTGGCGAACTTTGTTTTTGACCGCGTTGATAGCCTGGTGCTGCGCGAGTCGGTCAGCCTCGACCTGATGAAAAAAGATGGCGTCACCACGCGTAAAGTTGCGCCGGGCGTCGACACCGCCTTTCTGGTGCGCGCGCGCAGCGTCGAGCAGCCGAGTCACAACCTGCTGCACTGGCAAAACATCATCAGCAGCCGCAAAACCATCGCCATTACCGTGCGCGAGCTGGCGCCGTTCGACAAGCGTCTGGGCGTGACGCAGCAAGAGTATGAAGCCGCCTTTGGCCGCGTGATCAACGCCATGATCGCCGAAGGCTATCAGGTGGTCGCCTTCTCCACCTGCACCGGCATCGACAGCTATGCCAAAGACGATCGCATGGTGGCGCTGACCCTGCGCGACAGCGTCGAGCGTCCGGAGAATTACCACGTCATCATGGATGAGTTCAATGACCTGGAGCTGGGCATTCTGCTGAGCCGCTGCCATCTTACTATCGGCACGCGCCTGCACTCTGCCATTATCTCCATGAACTTCGGTACCCCCGCCGTGGCTATCAACTATGAACACAAGTCGATGGGCGTCATGAATCAGCTCGGTCTGCCGCAAATGGCGACCGATGTGAAGAGCCTGATGGACGGTTCGCTGATCGGCAAAGTAAAAGAGGTGCTGGCGAATTACGACGCCATCAAGCAGCAGGTCGATACGGCGGTCGCGCACGAGCGCGAAGTCGGTAACCGGATCACAGAAGAGATCCTCAACGTATTGGGGTAATGCTATGAAACTGACTTTTTTCACCATGCGTTTCCCGGTCGCCTCTGAGACCTTCGTGCTGAACCAGGTGACCCATTTTATCGACGCCGGCTACGACGTCGAGATTATCTCCGTGTTCCCGGGCGATCTGGTGAACCGTCATGCGGCCTTCGACGAATATCAGCTGGCGGCGCGCACCCACTATCTGCTGCCGGAAGAGAAGGTCTCGAACCTCGACAAGCTCAACCAGCGCCTGAAGCTGGTGCTGCCGAAAGTGGCGAAACCGGCGCTGATCCGCTCGCTGAACGTGCGGCGCTACGGCGCGCAGTCCAGCAAGCTGCTGCTGCCCTCTATCGTGGCGAATACTCGCCAGCCCTATACCGCTGACGTGTTCCTGGTGCACTTCGGCTATGCGGGCGCGCTGGCCAATAAGCTGCGCGAACTCGGCGTGCTGGTAGGCAAACAGGCGACGGTGTTCCACGGCGCGGATATTTCGCGTCGCCATATCCTGGAAGAGCATAAGCAGGATTACGTCAATCTGTTCGAACAGAGCGAGCTGCTGCTGCCGATTAGCCATCTGTGGGAGCGCAAGCTGATCGAGATGGGCTGCCCGCCGGAGAAGATCCACGTTACGCGCATGGGCATCGAGCCGGAGAAGTTCAACTTCGAGCCGCGCCAGGCGTTTCACTCGCCGCTGCGCATTGTTTCCGTGGCGCGTCTCACTGAGAAGAAGGGGCTCGACGTGGCGGTGAAGGCCAGCGAACTCCTGAAGCAGCGCGGCGGCCAGTTTGAGTTCACCATTATCGGCAACGGCGATCAGGATGAGATGATGCGCGAGCATATCGCCAACGCCGGGCTGGAGGATTGCGTCAGCATGCCGGGCTTTAAGCCGCAGGAGGAGATCCGCGCCGCCCTGAGCGAGGCAGATATCTTCCTGCTGCCGTCGAAAACCGCCGCCGATGGCGATATGGAAGGCATTCCGGTCGCGCTGATGGAGGCGATGGCGGTGGGGCTGCCGGTAGTCTCCACCTTCCACAGCGGCATTCCGGAACTGATTGAGAACAACGTTTCAGGCTGGCTGGTGCCGGAAAACGACGCCGAGGCGCTGGCCGATACGCTCTTCAGGCTCTCTCAGGGCGATATCGACGTCGCGCCGGTCGTTGCGGCGGCGCGCCGCAAGGTCGAGACGGAATTCAACCAACATATCGCCTACGGCGAGCTGGCGAGGCTACTGGAGCAGCTGGCGTGAGTGGTTTGAAAAAACAGGCGATATGGCTGTTTGGCAGTACCTGTTTTGCCGCAGTGCTGCAGGTGCTGCAGCTTAGCGTGCTGGCGCGCAAGCTGGAGGCGCACGAGCTGGGGCTGCTGGCGATTATCAACGCGATTCTGGCGGTCGCCACCGTGCTGCAGGATATGGGGATGAGCAGCTATATCGTGCATCGCCAGGATATTAGCCGACGCGAGCAGAGCACCATTTACTGGGTCAACGTTTCGCTGAGCCTGGTAACCGGTCTGATCCTGATTGGCGTCGCGTATCCCATCGCCTGGTTTTACCACCTGCCGGAGCTGGTGGGGCTGATTATGCTCACCAGCCTCAACTTCCTCGTGCTGGGGCACCTGTCGCAGTATCAGGCGCACTACATCAAAACCAAACGCATGGTGCTGCTGGCGAAAATCGAGATGGCCACCAAGCTGTTTGCGTTCGCCTGCACCGTAGCGATGCTCTACTTCACCTCGCTAACGGTAGCCGCGGCGATCCTCGGGCTGTTTATCAACGCTTTTACCCGCATCCTCTGCCTGATCGCTTTCGGCGAGAAGTCGTGGCGGCCGACCTGTGAGTTTGACAGGGCGACCTTCGTCAGCGCGGTACGCTACGGCATCTATCAGCTCGGCTCGCAGACCATTAACCAGCTGCGTACCCAGGCAGATGCCCTGATTGTCGGCAAAGTGATGGGCGCCGAGATGCTCGGCATCTACTCGCTGGCGAAAGAGCTCATCCTCCAGCCGCTCAAGCTGGTGTCGCCGGTGATTAACCGCCTGGCGCTGCCGCGCTTCGCCGAGAAGCAGCAGGATCCAGAGCAGCTGAAAAAACTGTTCCTGAAGGGCACCTTCGTCATCATGCTGTTCAGCAGCGCGATGTACCTCGCCATCGGCATTCTCTCGCCGGTAATTGTGCGCGTGCTGTATGGGGCGTCGCACGAGCAGGTCTACCATCTGATCCCGCTGATGCTGCTGTTCGGCATGCTGCGGCCGATGGGCGGGCTGACCGGCGCGATTTCGCAGGCCAACGGGCGCACCAGCGTCGAGTTCTACTGGAATGTGGTGGCGAGTCTGGTGGTGCTGGCGGTGCTGGCGACCACCTTTATCTGGCCAAACGTGCTCTATGTGGCGCTGACGCTGTCGATCTCGCAGGTGTTGATCTCCGCTTTCGCGCACCCCTTCTTTATCAAGCCGGTGATTGGCATTCGCTTTATGCCCTATGCGCGACAGTGGGTGTCGGTGTCGGCGATATTTATCGCGGTCATCGCGCTGGTAAACCATTTCAACCTGTTTGTCAGGCCGGAGTGGTTCGAAGGCTGGCTCTGATCGGCGCGTTTCCTCTCGGGCGGCCAGCGTGCCGCCCGAGTCTTTTTTAGCCTGGCATTAACCTTTACCGAACAGCGTTATCGACGCAGGTTTTAACCCGGCGGTTAGCGCTTGTCTTTGCTCACTTTATGGCGCGCCTGAACAGTGGGAAAAAGATGAATTTCTAAGGGATGACAGGCATTTAGTGTCGGATTTTCGGATAAAGATTATACTTGCAGTTCTGGCCGATCCTGCATAATCGACCGCACGTATTCACTTCATGAAATGGAAAAAATATGACCAAGCTTAAAGCAGTAATCCCGGTTGCGGGTCTCGGTATGCATATGCTCCCGGCGACGAAAGCAATTCCAAAAGAGATGCTGCCTGTCGTTGATAAGCCGATGATTCAATACATCATTGATGAGTGCGTTGCTGCAGGCATCAAAGAGATCGTGCTGGTCACCCATGCTTCCAAAAATGCGGTGGAAAACCACTTCGATACCACTTACGAGCTGGAAGCGCTGCTCGAAGCGCGCGTAAAACGTCAGCTGCTGAGCGAAGTGCAGTCAATTTGCCCGCCGGGCGTGACCATTATGAACGTGCGCCAGGCGCAGCCGCTGGGTCTGGGCCACTCTATTCTGTGCGCCCGTCCGATGATCGGCGACAACCCTTTTGTTGTGGTGCTGCCGGACGTGCTGCTGGACGACTCCACCGCCGACCACCTGCGCTACAACCTTGCCGCTATGGTGGCGCGTTTCGAAGAGACCGGGCACAGCCAGGTGCTGGCGCAGCATATGCCGACCGCCGATCTCTCTGAGTACTCCGTTATCACCACCGAGCAGCCGCTGGATAACCCGGGCGATGTCAGCACCATCACCGACTTCGTCGAGAAGCCGGATCAGCCAGCGCCGCTGAACTCCGACCTGGCCGCGGTTGGCCGCTATGTGCTTTCTGCTGATATCTGGGGCGAGCTTGAGCGCACCGAGCCAGGCGCATGGGGCCGTATTCAGCTTACCGATGCTATCGCCAGCCTGAGCCAGAAGAAGCCGGTCGATGCCGCGCTGCTGACTGGTCGCAGCTTCGACTGCGGTCGTAAACTCGGCTATATGCAGGCGTTTGTGACTTACGGCCTGCGCAGCAACGGCATGGGGCAGGATTTCCGCGCCGCCATTGAGAAAATTCTGGCAAAATAACTTTTTCTCACGTTTTGCCGCGCACCGACGCGGCAGCTTAGACAGGAGCACACATGGCTATTTTGGTAACGGGCGGGGCGGGATACATCGGCTCGCATACGGTGCTGGCGTTATTGCAGCGCGGCGACGACGTTGTGGTACTGGATAACCTGTGCAACGCCTCGCGCGAGGCGATTAATCGCGTTGAGAAGCTGGCAGGTAAAAAAGCGACCTTCGTCGAAGGCGATATTCGCGACCGCGCCTGCCTGCGCGATCTGTTCGCCAGCAACGATATCACGGCGGTGATTCACTTCGCCGCGCTGAAAGCGGTAGGGGAATCGACCCGCATGCCGCTGGAGTACTACGAGAACAATGTTGCCGGCACCGTGGTGCTGCTGGAAGAGATGCGCGCCGCTGGCGTCTATGACTTTATCTTCAGCTCTTCCGCCACCGTCTACGGCGCCGACGCGCCGGTTCCCTACGTGGAAACCACGCCGATTGGCGGCACGACCAGCCCTTACGGCACCTCCAAGCTGATGATTGAGTTCGTGATGCGCGACTTCGCCTTCGCCGAACCGAAATTCAAAGCTATCGCGCTGCGCTACTTCAACCCGGTGGGCGCGCACGAGTCTGGCGAGATTGGCGAAGACCCCACCGGCATTCCCAACAACCTGCTGCCCTATATCGCGCAGGTGGCGATTGGTCGTCTGCCGCAGCTCGGCGTATTCGGCGGCGATTACCCGACGCCGGACGGCACCTGTCAGCGCGACTACATTCACGTCGTCGATCTGGCGGAAGGGCATCTGAAAGCGCTCGACCATTTACCGAAGGTTGAAGGTTACAAGGCCTACAATCTCGGCGCGGGTAAAGGCTATTCGGTGCTTGAGATGATCAAGGCGTTTGAAGCGGCGTCCGGTAAGCAAATTCCTTACGAGATCAAACCGCGTCGCGACGGTGACCTGGCGGCCTTCTGGGCCGATGCGAGCCTGGCGGATAAAGAGCTGGACTGGCGCGTGACGCGCGGGATCGAAGAGATGATGCGTGATACGTGGAACTGGCAGTCGAAAAATCCTAACGGATTCAAATAGATTTTCTTTATAAGAAAAAAGCCTGTCAATTGACAGGCTTTTTGTTTTGTATGAAGTTGACTATTAATTCTTCGATAAGAAGCGCATCTTCTTTCGCATTAGCAATGAAAATGTTAGGATTTCCGGCAGGTGACTGGTTAGTGTTGGAAGAATAAGTTTTAAGATTTATCTTCTTGAACTTAACAATCAGGTAATCATGATTTTTCTAATGTGATTTCTAGTTTCAATCTCAGGCTATACCAGTTGATGATATGTTTACAGGGCTGAGAGATTAAAATCTTTACTGGTTGCTGCAGGCCAGGGGCGGTAGCATTGTTTTTTGTAAGCTATAGCACCTTAATACCAAGCAAGCCATAACATTCATAGGCACATTTGAGCAAAATATGAAGTATAACTTCGGATATTTAATTGATCTTGTCACGGTTATTACAGAAAAAGAGTTAAAAGTACGCTATAAAAGCAGCTTTTTGGGATATCTTTGGTCGATAGCTAACCCTCTACTTTTCGCAATGATTTATTACTTTATATTTAAACTTGTCATGCGAGTTCAGATACCAAATTATACAATATTTCTGATAACAGGTTTATTTCCCTGGCAGTGGTTTGCAAGTTCAGCAAGTAATTCTCTTTTCTCTTTTATAGCAAATGCGCAGATAATAAAGAAAACGGTTTTCCCAAGATCGGTCATTCCTTTTAGTAATGTGTTAATGGAGTTCTTGCATTTTCTTTGCACAATTCCAGTGATTATTGTATTTCTTTATATCTATGACATGCGTCCTTCGTTGTCTTGGCTATGGGGAATACCTTTGATTGGTTTTGGACAAATGCTATTGACGTATGGATTAGCTTTGTTACTTTCAACTCTAAATCTTTTCTTCCGAGATCTTGAACGCTTTATAAGTCTTGGGATAATGCTAATGTTTTATTGCACACCAATTTTATACTCTATTGATTTGATTCCCGAAGCATATAGATGGATTATAAGCGTTAATCCGCTTTCGCTATTGATAATATCCTGGCGAGACATGTTTATGCATGGAACTATAAATTATATTACACTTATGCATATATACGTTTCTGCAGTAATAATGCTAATTGCTGGTGTATGGGTTTTTAATAAATTAAAATTCCGCTTTGCTGAGATATTGTAATGACTGTGGCAATTGAATTTAAAAGTGTTACTAAAAGATACCCGCTCTATCATCATATAGGCTCAGGTATTAAGGAACTCATATTTAACCCGAAACGCGCACTATCAATGCTTTCTGGGCGTTCATATCTTGCAATAGAAGATATTTCTTTTCAGGTACAGAAAGGAGAATCTGTCGCCCTTATTGGTCGAAATGGTGCAGGAAAAAGTACATCACTTTCATTGGTTGCTGGTGTGATTAAACCAACAAACGGCAGGGTTATAGTAAATGGAAGAGTGGCTTCAATGTTGGAGCTCGGCGGAGGCTTTCATCCTGAATTAACAGGCAGAGAAAACATTAGACTGAATGCAACTTTATTAGGCCTCAGACGTAAAGAACTTAATAAAAGAATAGATAAAATAATTGAGTTCTCTGAACTTGGCGAATTTATTGATGAGCCAATACGAGTTTATTCAAGTGGGATGTTAGCTAAGCTAGGCTTTTCAGTTATTACGCAGGTAGATCCAGATATACTCATAATAGATGAAGTCTTGGCAGTTGGGGATATAAGTTTTCAAAAGAAATGCATAAATACTATTAATGATTTCAAAGAAAAAGGTGTAACCATTCTTTTTGTAAGCCATAGCATGAGCGATATAGAAAAGGTTTGCAATCGAGTTATATGGATTGAGAATCATAAAGTTAGAAAAATAGGCGACAGCAAAAGTGTTATTGCTGATTATAAAAAGTTTATGCAGTAAGGGTGTAAGGAATAATTGATGAAAAAAAATGTTTTGGTGGTTGGTGCAGGTTTTTCAGGTGCGGTCATAGCAAGACAGTTAGCCGAAAATGAACATAAAGTTACAGTAGTTGATGCCCGAAAGCATGTAGCAGGAAACTGCTATAGTGAAGTTGATTCAAAAACTGGCGTCACTGTACATACTTATGGGCCTCACATATTTCATACTGATAACGAAGAGGTATGGAGTTATTTAAGCCGATTCACTGAAATGATGCCTTATATAAATCGTGTAAAGGCAACAGTAGCGGGTAAGGTTTTTTCGCTACCTATTAATTTGCATACAATCAATCAGTTTTTTGGTCTTACTTTGTCGCCTGATGAAGCTAAAAAATTTATTGAAGGAAAGGGTGAATCTAATATTACTGATCCCCAATCATTTGAAGAGCAAGCCCTGCGCTTTGTAGGCCGAGAGTTATACGAAGCTTTTTTTAAAGGGTATACTATCAAACAGTGGGGATTATCTCCTGCAGATTTGCCGGCCTCGATACTAAAACGTCTGCCTGTGAGGTTTAATTATGATGACAATTATTTTAATCATAAATACCAAGGTATGCCAAAAAATGGTTATACAGAAATAGTTGAAAATTTACTGGCTCATGAAAATATTGAGACAAAGTTGGAAACTTTTTTTGAAAAGAATGTTGCAGAAGCTTACGATCATGTTTTTTACAGTGGTCCTTTAGATGCATATTACGAACATATTTATGGAAGACTAGGTTATAGAACTCTTGATTTTGAAAAGTTCTATTATCAAGGTGACTACCAAGGATGTGCCGTTATGAATTACTGCGAAAAGGATGTGCCTTTCACAAGAATTACAGAGCATAAATATTTTGCGCCATGGGAAAAACATGCCGAATCTGTTTGTTATAAAGAGTTCAGCAGAAGTTGTGGAGAAAATGATATTCCTTACTATCCAATTCGGCAAGTTGGTGAAATGGAAATGCTTGATAAATACGTTCAACTGGCTGAAAAAGAAGAAAAGGTGACTTTTATCGGCCGTCTTGGTACTTACAGATATTTGGATATGGACGTAACAATAGCAGAAGCATTAAACACTTCACGTTTATATTTAAATAATATCAAAGAAGGTATTAAAATGCCTTCTTTCGCAGTTTCCGTAAGATGAATATAACTGCTCTGATTGTAACATATAACCGGCTTCATAAGTTAAAAAAAACCTTAATGGCAACAAGGAGGTTGCCATTTAATCATATAGTAATAGTCAATAACGCTTCCACTGACAATACGGAAGATTGGCTAAATGCTATTGCTGATGCAAATATTACTATTCTTCATAGTAAAAATAATAATGGTGGAGCTGGGGGATTTAGATTAGGGTCAGAATATATATCTAAATATTTGGAAACTGAATGGATCGTTTTCTTTGACGACGATGCTTATCCAGCTGATGATTTTATAAGCAATTTTTCAAGTATAGATAAAAATGAAAAAAATGTATATTGCAGTGAAGTGCGAACGCCACAGGGAAAAATATGCAAAATGAATCTGCCCTGGAAGAAAAGAGCTATCACGTTAAGAGATAATTTAAAATATATTCGTTATCCTGAAAATTACATAGCCCAACCTAATCTAAAAGAGAGAGTATTAACATTTTCTTTTGTAGGATGTATAATTTCGAAAAGAGTTTTGGTCAATAGTTATAAGTATATCCAGCCAGATTTATTCATATATTATGACGATGTGTTTTTTTCCTACAATCTTACATATTATGGCTATGAAATATTTTTTTGCCCGGAGCTTAAGTTTATTCATGATGTTAAAGAAAAGAATAGTTGGGATGGGCAGGAATGGAAGATATACTATTTATCAAGGAATCTATTTCTATATGAGAAGTATTTCCCAGGCAAGGATTTTTTTAGCACCATATCTAAGTGCATTAGGATAATAAAGTATACTATCGATGGGCTCAAATGTAAGCATAAGAAAAATTACTATGCTTATTTATTGAAAGGGATTTTTCACGGAATGAAAAATAAAGGTGGTCGCAACCACTAGTGGTATATGAATGAAAAAGAAAATTTGTTTTTTTATAAATTCAGGCTGGTATTTTAAATTACATTGGTTTGATAGAGCAAAATTATTTTTAAACGATGGTTTTGATGTATATGTCATTGGTCATTTTACAAAAGAGGAAAAAACATTTTTGACAAGAGCTGGTATGAATTGCTATGAGAGTGGAATGCATGAAAGATCTTTAAATGTTTTCTCGTCTTTAAAAGATATGTTGAACATCTTCTTAATCTTAAGAAAAATCCGTCCTGATATCTTACACTCAATAACAATCAAGCCCATCCTTATTGGCGGCATTTTTTCAAGGCTATCAGCAAAACCTTTTGTGGCTAGTTTTGTTGGTCTTGGTAGAGTTTTTATGAAGCAAGATCCTTTATACAAAACGCTGAATTTCTTAGTACGGAAACTATACAGTTTCATTTTCGGAAATGCCAAAAGCAGACTGATATTTGAGCATGTTCATGATATGAATTTGCTAAAAAGCCTTACGAACGTTTCAAAGCATCAATGTTTTGTCATTGAGGGAGTGGGTGTAGATCTTATTAATAATTATAACTATATCCCTGAAAAAAATAATACTCCTCCCGTAATATTATTTGCTAGCAGACTACTTAAGTCCAAGGGGTTAGAAGTTTTAGTAAATATAAAAAAAGAGTTGCTGTCAGAAAATTTTGACTTTACTCTAAATGTTGCTGGCATTGAAGTAAAAGATGATAGAGATGCCATCCCTATAGAGCAAATAAATAAGTGGCACAACCTGGGTTTAATTAACTGGCTTGGCAAACGCGATGACGTACCTGAACTAATTGCTGAAAGTAACATAGTGGCACTACCTTCAACTTATTTTGAAGGCATTCCAAGGATAATTATTGAAGGGGCTGCAATAGGAAGAGCTTGTATTGTTTATGATAGCGGCGGTTGCAGTAGCATAATAAAAGATAGTGTAAATGGATTTGTTATAAAAAAGAATGATACTAAACAATTCAAAGAAAAAATTCGTGTTCTACTGTCTAATTCCGACCTAAGATATGAGATGGGGGTCAATGGCCGGAAAATAGTCGAAGAGCGCTTCAGTTTGCAATCTGTTTTTAATAAAACAAAATTAATTTACCTTAATATACTTTAATTTCTATTTAGAGGTTCGACGTGTCATCTAATCCTAATGTCAAAATTTATGTTTGTCATCATAAGAGTTCACCATATATTAAGAACGAATGTATAATTCCAATTCAGGTTGGACGCGCTTTATCTGATAATAAACTTGATTATTGTATTGGTGATGATACAGGAGATAATATATCTCATAAAAATAAATCTTGGTGCGAACTAACTGCTATCTATTGGGCCTGGAAAAATGACGATGCTGATTACTATGGTTTAATGCACTATAGAAGGTATCTCTCTTTTAAATCTCATGGGGATTATGATGTCATTAATAAGCTCGATGAAGAGATTGTTCAGGAACATAAGCTGGATCCTGAGCATATTAAAGCTATTTGCGGTGAACAAGATATTATAACAGGGCCCGTGTGGAACGTTCATCCTGTCGGATTACCCTGGAAAATCATGTCGAACTATGATCAATATGCTTTAGACCACTATCGTAAAGATCTAGACATCGTGGCCGAAATTGTTAAGGAGAAGTATCCGCACTTTTACTTACCATTGTTAGAGTCAATGTATTCAACCTCATGTTTTTTTGCGAATATCGCTATAATGAAACGGGAATATTACAATGAATATTGTGAGTTTCTTTTTGGGGTATTAGAAGAAGCTGAATCTAGAATAGATATTAGTAATTATGATTCGTATCAATCCAGAATCTGGGGTTTTATTGCAGAAAGACTTGTAAATGCGTATGTATTATACGCTAGACGTGCTTACAAAAATATCAAAGTACGAACTGCAGGGTTGATGTATCTAGCTGAATCACCAAAATTGAATTTAGAAGATATTGTTTATAGAATTGAAAGTAAAAAGAAAGAAGAAAAAAAATTACTTGCTGAACCTATAAACATTTGTATGTCTTTTGATGATCGCTATTATGCTCACGCTAGTGCTACAATCGAATCTATTGTTGACAATGCACATCCTAAGCAAAAAATAAATTTTCATATTCTTTGTGATAAAAATTTAACAGATGAGAAAAGAACACTTTTAAAAACTAATATAAAATCGAATATTTCTATCGATTTTGTTGAAATTGATCCCGAGCTTTTTGTATCAGTACCTCTTAATCGGTCATATATTTCTTTAAATACATACTATCGTTTGGTAATACACAAAGTTTTACCAAGTGTAAATAAGGTTATTTATTTAGATTCCGATATGATCTGTCTTGATGATATTGCGAAGTTATGGCTAGAGCCTCTCGAAGGTAAATGCATTGGCGCTTCACTCGATGAAGGTGGTGTTTTACAATCCCGGCGTCTTTTACTTGGGGCAGATAACAACTACTTTAATGCGGGTATGATTGTTTTTGATTTGCAGAGAATTCGCGAAAAATATGAAGATGTATTTATTGATTACATGATAAATTTTTACATCAATAACCGAGAAATAAGTCTTCAGGATCAAGATATTTTAAACATTACTTTTAAGAATGAAACAAAAATTCTTCCCTTAAAATGGAATGTTAATAGTAGAATGTTTACAGCTAATGATTTGGAAAGGAAATATAGTCCTAATCAAGAATCAGAAGCGGTGCAAGACATCGGCATCTTACATTTCACAGACAGGCGAAAACCATGGACGTTAACTTGTGTTCACCCATTAAAAGATTATTATTGGGGATATCGCAAGCTTAATCCACATGCACCGATGAGTTCTCAAGATAAAATAATTGAGAAATATGCTGGTAAAATAACCTATAAAATTAACGGCGGGTTTATTTTAGTGAAAGTATTTGGGGTAAAACTTAAATTAATAAAAGACTTATTGCCAAAATTTTACGAAAGCTGAAAATCAACTTCTAAAACTGAGCGGCGATTATTCGCCGCTTTTGAGCATTGGTATGAATGATAATAAACGAATTTTATTTTCAGTAGTAACAATTCTAACTGATAAATTTGTCCATTTTGAGAATACTTTCTATTCGTTAGTTCGCCAGTCTTATCCTCACTGGGAATTGATAATTATCTCTTCTGAAGAGAATAAACAAGCCCTGTCCGAATTCAAAAGTAAACACTTTTCCGGACATCATCAAAATATTAATATTTTGTATATAGACAGCTGTAAAAGTTATGCGACTGCAATGAATGTTGGGTTTAGAATTGCTAATGGTGATTACATAATATTTATTGAGCAATTTGATAGAATAAATGAAGATTATTTTACGTATGTTGCAGAAAATTATTCAGAAGATAACCCTGAATTATTTTACTCTCAAGTAATGATAAATTATGAATTTACCTTCTTGAAAAGACCATTGTTAGCTGGAATCAAAAATCACCCCTCTAATGATGAATTTATTTCATTAAATAATGTTTTAAATAGACCGACTATAAGCTCCTTATCTTTTTTATTTCCTAAAAATATAAAAAACAAAATTGGTTATTTAAAAGAAACTAGATGTGATTTTCCTGTATGGGATTATCTTATAAGAGCGAGTGATAAATTTGTGTTTCACAAAATGGAGACTTCTCTATATCAGTTAACGATAAAAAGTAATTATATTAATCCTAAAATATTTCAATGGAATAAAAATAAAATAACTAATTCTAAATATTTATTTTTACATGATTCATTCGCTAATAATCAGCAGTACTCCTTAGATTATAATGCCCGCCAAAATCAACACATAAAAGCAGTATTCGATGATGACTATGCACGTAGTAAAATTATATCTAAAATAAGATATAATAAAATATTTTATTCAGTCATAATAAAAACACTTAAGTTTGTTAAATATATTTTTACGCAGATGCGTTAAATAAAGGCTGATTTATGAAAAGAAGACTTTTTATTTCGACAGGTTTCTATTCAACTTTATTAGCATCAGTCATTGCAAGCGAAGATAATTTGCAATATGAAGACTATTTATTAATAACAATCGATCGGCAATCAGTGGATAGTAATCGATTATGGGCTAATAGATTGCACAGATGGAAAAATATTGACTTTATAAATCATGAGGATTTCTATGCATCAAAAATAAATTATACGCATAGTGTAAATTTTTTTGATGTTGTCTTTTCGCCTTTCCCTGAAATGTTTCTGACAATTACTTCCGCTTTCCCTTCTGAAAATTATTCTTACTATGAAGAAGGTTTGACTAGCTATTATCAGTTTTATAATGATCAGTTTTTGTCCGGCGACTTTTATTTTTGTTTACATCCTTATATCTATAACCAAAAATATGAACTTAACTCTCTGCCAGTTAAAATAAGCAAGGTTATTGAAAAGCTTGAAGTTATAAGCAGGTGTTATAGAGTGCCCTTAATTGAAGGAAATAATAACGTCGTTATTATTGGGCATGGCGGATTTCCCGATGAAAATCATAATTTATTAATGATAGAAGAGTATTTTAATGTCATTAAGAATTTTTCTAAAAAAGGCTATAATGTTATTTTATTAGGGCACACCAGGTTTTCAGTAGATGAAAACTTACTTCACTATTTGAGATCTTCTAATGAAATTAACTTTAAGTATATAGAGCATGATTCCCCGACATCTGATGTTTTTTTATTAAAAAATGCAAAAAACATAAAAATACTTTCCGGCGTTTATTCTACACTTTTAGTTAATGCAAAAGATTTATATGGGATTGAAGTTGAGCCCTTTGATTCTGCTACATTATCTGAGCGTCAATATAAATTAAAAGAAATACAGTCTCTTTTGCTAAATTATAAACTTTGATTTTAAATATTGAAGTTGATGCTTCAACCACTGTTTAAATAAAAATAAAATTTTTTTTCGATTGTTTGCTTTTAAGATAGTATTTATGTCATGGCTTTTTTAGAATCCTAAAAAGATATCCTTTTGACTTGCATATTACATTATGATTTCCAGGTGTTTTTGAGCGCTAATGACCCTATTTATATATCACCTTCAAAATCATTTACCTAAAGCATCATTTTCTACCTATGCTGCTTATTGTTAGGTTAATATGTCAATCGCGTATAGTTGGTGTTACGGGTAACACCTTGCGAGACCTCAGACAGGAGTAAATAATGTCCAAGCAACAGATCGGCGTTGTAGGTATGGCAGTGATGGGACGTAATCTGGCTCTCAACATTGAAAGCCGCGGTTACACCGTCTCTATCTTCAACCGCTCTCGCGAAAAGACTGATGAAGTCATCGCCGAGAACCAGGGCAAAAAACTGGCGCCTTACTACACCATCGAAGAGTTTGTGGAGTCCCTTGAGAAACCGCGCCGCATCCTGCTGATGGTGCAGGCGGGTGAAGCAACTGACAAAACTATTGCCTCCCTGACCCCGCACCTCGACAAAGGCGATATCCTGATCGATGGCGGCAATACCTTCTACAAAGACACCATCCGTCGTAACAAAGAGCTTTCTGAGCAGGGCTTTAACTTCATCGGCACCGGTGTTTCTGGCGGTGAAGAGGGCGCGCTGAAAGGCCCGTCTATCATGCCTGGCGGTCAGAAAGAAGCTTATGAGCTGGTTGCGCCAATCCTGGATAAAATCGCTGCCCGCGCCGAAGATGGCGAAGCCTGCGTGACCTACATTGGTCCGGACGGCGCTGGTCACTATGTGAAGATGGTGCACAACGGCATCGAATATGGCGACATGCAGCTGATCGCAGAAGCCTATGCGCTGTTAAAAGGCGCGCTGGGTCTGAGTAACGAAGAGCTGGCGAAAACCTTCACCGAGTGGAACGACGGCGAGCTGAGCAGCTACCTGATCGACATCACCAAGGATATCTTCACCAAGAAAGATGAAGAGGGTAACTACCTGGTTGACGTCATTCTGGATGAAGCCGCTAACAAAGGCACCGGCAAGTGGACCAGCCAGAGCTCGCTGGATCTCGGCGAACCGCTGTCGCTGATCACTGAATCCGTATTCGCCCGTTACCTCTCTTCGCTGAAAACGCAGCGCGTTGCCGCCTCTAAAGTACTGAGCGGCCCGCAGGCCCAGGCCTTTACCGGTGACAAAGCGGAATTTGTTGAGAAGGTGCGTCGCGCACTCTATCTGGGCAAAATCGTCTCCTATGCACAGGGCTTCTCTCAGCTGCGCGCCGCTTCCGAGCAGTACAACTGGGATCTGCACTACGGCGAAATCGCTAAAATCTTCCGCGCTGGCTGCATCATTCGCGCGCAGTTCCTGCAGAAGATTACCGATGCTTATGCAGAAAACGCCAATATCGCCAACCTGCTGCTGGCGCCATACTTCAAAAACATTGCTGACGAATACCAGCAGGCGCTGCGTGACGTCGTGGCCTATGCCGTGCAGAACGGTATCCCGACGCCGACCTTCTCTGCCGCTATCGCTTACTACGACAGCTATCGTTCAGAAGTGCTGCCTGCCAACCTGATTCAGGCGCAGCGCGACTACTTCGGCGCGCATACTTATAAGCGCATCGATAAAGAGGGTGTGTTCCACACCGAGTGGCTGGACTAAACAATAAAAAGGCTTCCTTCCGGAAGCCTTTTTTTCATCCCACCAGCAAATCCCCGCTCCTCACCTCATCTTCTCCCGCCAGCCTGACCACCAGCATTCCCGCCGTTGCAAACTTCGTCCAGTGCCGCGCATAAAGCACGCCGCCGAACTCCGCTACCAGCGGCGTAATAACGTCCGTTACTGGATCTACCACCTCGGCCACCACTTCGCCCGGACGGATATGCGCGCCCAGCTTCTTGCGATGCAGAATCAGCCCCGATACCGGCGAGCGAATATACTCGCAGCCAGCCAGCGGCGTAGCGGGATGTTTAAGGGCAGGGGAAACCGCGCCGGCGCCTTCAGTATGGCGCTGCTTAATCACGCCGCTTTCTTCCGGGATGTCCACCGCTTCCAGCGCACTGGCCGCCGCACTGCTCTCGGTCATGCCGGCGATATCCTCGGCATTAGCCGTCACCAGCGCCAGCTCGTCGCCGCCAATGACCGGCGCCGCCACTTCCGCCGACACCGTCGGGCTTTCCGCCGCGATATAGCCGCTTTCGCGCAGCGCATTGATAATCGCCTCCGCATCCTGCTCAGCCTGATCGGGATCAACGTCGCGCACGCCGCGCAGCTCAAGCGTCACCGGCAGCAGGCCGCGCGGCATCGGATACTGGTCGCCGAAGCGTTGCGCCAGCGTCAGCCAGGGTTCGCAGCAGGCTTCGTCGAACGGCTCGCCGCCGGAAATCTGCGCCAGCAGCTGCACTTCACTGCCGAGCCAGCGCGCCAGCGGCTCAATATCTGGCCAGGCGTGCGGCGTGGTGTAGAGGTGAGTCAGGGCTTCCCAGTCGCAGTGCAAATCAATCATCAAATCTGCCTGGCTTGCCATACGCATCAACGTAAAGCGCTGCGCTTCCAGTTCGGTTTTGGCAATCACATCACGGTAATGGCGATCGATAGCGTCGCGGATCAGCCGTTTATTGTCGCCTTCGTTCGGCGTCAGCGATCCCGCCAGCTCTGCCGCCAGCTTCTCGCCCAGCGCTGGAAAACGACGGTTGAAGTCCTGGCCCGACTCGCTGTGAAAACGTCCCAGATGGGTGCCGTGCCAGTGCTGGCTCAGCGCCAGCGGATTGGCCACCGGCACCAGCGTAAAGCCGGCGCGCAGCCTGCCAGCGGACTCCAGCGCCATCAGCTTCTGCTTCAGAAACCAGGCGACCGCCATGCCGGGGATCTCGTCGCCGTGCAGCGAGGCCTGAATATAGACCTGTTTATATTTTTCTTCGCCGAAGTGGAAGCTGACGATTTCGCGCTGAGTGCCCAGCGAGGCGCTGAGAAGGGGATGATGTTGTTGATGCATAGGGCGCTGATTGTCCTGTCATTTAGAAGCGGGCGCAACTGCGCCCAGGAAATGAAGAAAAGTATAGTGCCGAATCAAAGCGGGCGACCACTCGGGTCGCCTCAGACTACTGCTGAATGGAAATATCGGTCTCGAAATAGTGTTTCTGAATCTTGTCGAAGGTGCCGTTCTTTTTGATTTCGGCGAAGGCGCTGTCCAGCGCGGTCTTCAGCTCGCTGTCGCCTTTACGCAGGCCGATTGCGGTTCCTGGACCGATAATCGGATCCTGCACAATCGGGCCGGCCAGCTCGAAATCTTTGCCCTGCGGATGCTTCAGGAAACCGATCGCCGCCTGCGCCGCATCGGTGAAGACCGCATCAAGCCGTCCAGACACCAGGTCGCTCTCTACCTGCGCCTGATCGCCGTAAGGCACCACGCTAACGCCGAACGGCTGCCATTTGGCTAGCGCGTAGCGCTCCTGCACCGTGCCTTGCTCGACGCCGACGGTTTTGCCCTTCAGCGACTCGGCGGTCGGCAGCAGGCCAGAGCCTTTACGTGCAATCAGCTGCGTATGGGTGTCATAGAGCGGCACGGTAAAGTCGATCTGCTTCAGGCGCTCTTCGGTGATGCCCATATCGGACAGGATAGCGTCGAATTTACGCGCCTTGAGCGCCGGGATCATGCCGTCAAACTGGCTTTCCACCCAGACGCACTTCGCCTGCATCTGCTGGCACAGGGCGTTGCCCAGGTCGATATCGAAACCGACCAGCTTGCCCTGCGGAGTTTTGGATTCAAACGGCGGATAGGTCGGATCGACGGCGAAGCGTACCTGTTCGATTTTTGCCTGAGCGCCAAAGGCGCAGCCTGCCAGTACGGCGGTCATCAGCGCGGCGCGCAGACGGGAGAAAGCGGGAGTGGTCATAGTCTCTTCTTTTATCGTGATGTTGAATAAAGCAGAGTACCTGCCAGCGATCGCGATGACAATTACTGGATTATTTTCACTACGTTAGCATTGCAGAGGCGGCGGTAATCTTCCGTGTTCAAGACCACTGACCTGTCGAGCCGTCCGGCGTTGAAGGCGATCTCGCTAAAGCGCTCAAACAGCAGCGGATCGACCACCAGCCTGAGATCGGGATGAAACGAGAAGGGCGGAATGGCGCCGAACACGCAGCCGGTCAGCGTATCGACCTCAGCCGGACTGGCGAGCGAGGCGCGTCGGCCGCCCAACGCGTCCGCCACTCTGGCTAAATCTGCCTGCTGGTCGGCCGGCAGCACCGCCAGCACATGCTGTTTGACGCCGTTGCCCTTAACGTGACACACCAGCGCCTTCGCGCCCTGGCCGACCTCGGTACCGCGGATCGCCGCGACCGCTTCGCATTTGCCGGTCGGTTCATGACTCATCAGCTGATAGCGCGCCTGATGCTGTTCCAGCAGGGCAATCAATTTTTCATGGGTGGTCATACCGGATCCTGAAACGAAAAGAGAACCGTGCTGCTCAACATCCTGCACCTGTACCGATGTTGAGCAGCATGGCGCGCCGCTATTTATGCCGCGCGCGCAGATTGTTGATGATGGCGCTGAGGTCGAGATCCTGATCCTGCAGCAGCACCATCAGATGATAGAGCAGGTCGGAGGCTTCATTGGTCAGCTCAAAGCGATCGTTCACCGTTGCCGCCAGCGCAGTCTCGACGCCTTCTTCGCCGACTTTCTGCGCGATGCGCTTGGTGCCGCTGGCATAGAGCTGCGCGGTGTAGGAGCTGGCGGGATCGGCGCTTTTGCGCGACGCCAGCAGCTGCTCCAGCTGATGTAAAAACACCCAGTCAGGTGCGGCGGGCGAAAAGCAGCTTGAGGTGCCGCGATGGCAGGTCGGCCCGATGGGGTTCGCCAGCACCAGCAGCGTATCGTTGTCGCAGTCCGGCGTAATGCTCGCCACCTTAAGGAAATGACCGGAGGTTTCGCCTTTGGTCCAGAGACGCTGTTTGGTGCGCGAAAAAAAGGTGACGTTGCCGTCGCTCAGCGTTTTCGCCAGCGCCTCCTGGTTCATATAGCCGTGCATCAGCACTTCGCCGGAGACGTTGTGCTGCACGATAACGGGCATCATGCCCTCGGTTTTGACCCAGTCAAGCTGGGCCAGCTGTTCTCTGGTTAACACGCGCGAATCTCCACTTCTTTCTCTTTCAGGAAGCTTTTCAGCTCGCCGATATTGATAATTTGCTTATGGAACACCGAGGCGGCCAGCGCGCCGTCGACGTTCGCCTGCTCAAAGGCGTCAAGAAAGTGCTGCATGGTGCCCGCGCCGCCTGAGGCGATCAGCGGCACCTTGCAAACGTCGCGCACTTTTTTCAGCTGCACCAGATCGTAGCCGTTGCGCACGCCATCCTGGTTCATCATGTTCAGTACGATCTCACCTGCGCCGCGCTTCTGCACCTCCTGCACCCACTCCAGGGTTTCCCACTGGGTCACGCGGGTGCGCGCCTCGTCGCCGGTATACTGGTTAACGTGATATTTGCCGGTGGCTTCGTCGAACCAGGTATCGATGCCCACCACGATGCACTGTACGCCGAAGCGATCCGCCAGGCGGGTGATCAGCTCGGGATCGGCCAGCGCGGGGGAGTTAATGGAGATTTTGTCGGCCCCGAACTCGAGAATACGCGCCGCATCCTCTTCGCTTTTGATGCCGCCCGCCACGCAGAAGGGAATATCGATCACTTCCGCCACGCGCGACACCCAGCTTTTGTCGACCACGCGGCCGTCGCTGGAGGCGGTGATATCGTAGAACACCAGCTCGTCCGCGCCTTCCTGCGCGTAGCGCTGCGCCAGCGGCACGATGTCGCCGATAATCTCGTGATTGCGGAACTGGACGCCTTTGACGACCTGGCCGTCGCGCACATCAAGACAGGGTATTATGCGTTTTGCCAGCATGCGATAGCCTCCGAAACCGTGAATTTACCTTCAAGCAGGGCGCGTCCGACGATCACGCCCTTAACGCCGCTGCCGCGCAGCGCCGCGATATCCTCAATGCCGCCGATGCCGCCGGAGGACTGAAACGCAATGTCGGGATAGCGCGCGGTCACTTCCTGATAGAGCGCGACGTTGGAGCCGCTCAGGGTGCCGTCGCGCGAAATATCGGTGCAGAGCACATGCTTCAGACCGACCGGCGCAAACCAGGCGATGACCTCTTCCAGCGTGACGCCGGCCGCTTCCTGCCAGCCGCTGATGGCAACCTCTTTGCGGTTCGCCGCGTCGATGCGCACGTCCAGCGCCAGCACGATCGCCTCGGCGCCGAACTCGTTGAACCACGCTTTCACCTCTTCCGGCGCTTTTACCGCCGTGGAGCCGACGACGACGCGGCTGGCGCCCGCATCCAGCAGCGCCCTGACGTCGTCGCGCGTGCGGATGCCGCCGCCGACCTGCACCACGGCGTCAACGCCGTTCAGCAGCGTTTTCAGCAGCGGAATCTGGCGCTGCGCCGGATCTTTCGCGCCGGTCAGGTCCACGAGGTGCAGCACCGTCGCGCCCTGGCTGGCGTAATCCTGCAGGCGCGGCAGCGGATCGCTGCCGTAGTCGCGCTGCTGGCCGTAATCGCCCTGATGCAGACGCACTACTTTGCCGTCAATCAAATCTAACGCGGGGATAATCATCACATCTCCAGGAAGTTTTTCAGCAGCTGCGCGCCCGCTTTGCCGGAACGCTCGGGGTGGAACTGCACGCCGAAGAAGTTATCTTTCTGCACCGCCGCGGTGAACGGCTGGCCATAATCGCACTGGGCGATGGTGCTGGCGTTGACCGGCATGGCGTAGCTGTGCACGAAATAGAAGTAGCTCTCTTGGTCGATGCCGCGAAACAGGTGATTGCCCGCTTGGGCGGTAATCTGGTTCCAGCCCATATGCGGCAGCGGCAGGCCGTGCGTGTCCATCAGTCCGCATTCGGCGTCGATAATGCCGAGGGTACTGATGCCGCCGTTCTCCTCGCTGCTGCTGCCGAGCAGCTGCATGCCGAGGCAGATGCCGAGCACCGGCTGGGTACAGGCTTTGATCAGGTCGACGAGATCGCGCTCTTCCAGCTGGTTCATCGCCGCTCGCGCGGTGCCGACGCCCGGCAGAAACAGCTTGTCGGCGCGCAGCACCACGTCAGGGTCGCGACTGACGTCGGGCGTGTAGCCAAGGCGCTCTACCGCCCACTTCACCGACGACAGGTTGGCGCAGCCGGTATCGAGGATCACCACGTTCATTTACAGCACTCCTTTCGAGCTGGGCAGGGTGTTGCCCTCAACGCGGATCGCCTGGCGCAGGGTGCGGCCGAAAGCTTTAAACAGGCTTTCCACGCGATGGTGATCGTTCTTGCCTTTGGTTTTCAGATGCAGGGTGCTCATCATGGCGTAGGAGAGCGAGCTGAAGAAGTGCTCGACCATCTCGGTGCTCATATCGCCGACGCGCTGATAGCTGAACTCCGCCTTGAACTCCAGGTGCGGACGGCCGGAGATATCGAGCGCGCAGCGCGCCAGACACTCATCCATCGGCAGCACGAAGCCGAAACGCCCGATGCCGCGCTTGTCGCCCAGCGCCTTCAGCAGCGCTTCGCCGAGGGCCAGTCCGGTGTCTTCGATAGTATGGTGATCGTCGATATAGAGATCGCCTTTCACTTCTATATTCATGCGGAAGCCGCCGTGCACCGCGATCTGGTCCAGCATATGGTCGAAGAATCCAACGCCGGTATTAATTTTGCTGCCGCCTTCGCGGTCCAGCCACACCTCGGCGCGAATCTGCGTCTCTTTGGTATTGCGGTTGACCAGCGCATGGCGGTCGCGTTTGGTCAGGCGCGCCTGAATCGCGCTCCAGTCCTCGCCTTCGCTGCCGAAGCGGATGCCCTGGATGCCCATATTCTGCGCCAGCTGGATATCGGTCAGCCGGTCGCCGATCACATAGCTGTTCGCCACGTCGATGGCGCCTTCCGCCAGCCAGGCCTCGACCATTTTGGTCTTCGGCTTGCGGCAGTCGCAGTTATCTTCCGGCTTGTGCGGGCAGATCAGCACGTCGTCGAAATGGATCCCCTGCGAGCTGAACACCTGCATCATCAGGTTATGCGGGGCGTCGAAATCCGCCTGCGGAAAGCTGCTGGTGCCCAGCCCGTCCTGGTTGGTGATCATCACCAGCCGGTAGCCGGCATTCTGCAGCGCCAGCAGCGCCGGGATGACGTTGGCTTCAAACGCCAGCTTCTCCAGGCGATCTACCTGAAAATCTTCAGGCGGCTCGGCGATAAGGGTGCCGTCGCGATCGATAAAAAGGGTCTTCTGACTCATGCTCTCTCCACAGATAAAGCCTGTAACGCGGCGATCAGGCGCTCGCACTCTTTACGCGTGCCGATTGAGATGCGCAGGCATCCCGCAAGGCCCGGATTTTTGTTCTGGTCGCGCAGAATAATGCCCTGATCCCACAGGGATTTAAACACCGCAGGCGAATCAGCGAAGCGCGCCAGGATATAGTTGGTCTCGCTCGGGAAGACCTGCTGCACCAGGCCGATCTGGGGCAGCTGCTCCAGCAGCCAGGCGCGGCTGGCGTTCAGCTCGGCGACGTGCTGACGCATCAGCGCGATGCCCTGCTCGCTCAGCGCCTGACCGGCAACGTCGGCGACCGGCGTCGCCAGCGGATAGGGCGCGATCACCTTCATCAGCAGATCGATGACTGGCTTATTCGCCAGCGTAAAGCCGCAGCGCAGGCCGGCGAGCGCAAACGCCTTCGACAGCGTGCGCAGGATCACCAGATGCGGATAATCTTTCAGCCAGCCGCTCAGCGTCGCCTGCGGACAGAATTCAATATAGGCTTCATCGGCCACCACCAGCGCTTTTCCGGCGGTCATGTCGAGCAGCGCGCGGATATCCTCCTGATCGATCAGATTGCCGGTCGGGTTGTTGGGGCTGCACATATAGACCACTTTCACGCCGTCGAGCTGTTCGGCGATAGCCGGCAGATTCAGCTGCCAGTTCTCCAGGGCGGGCACGGTGCGGTACTCAATGCCGATGGTTTCTGCGCTGACGCTGTACATACCGTAGGTCGGCGGGCAGAACAAAATGGCGTCTTTGCCCGGCTCGCAGAAGGCGCGCATCACCAGCTCGATGCCCTCGTCGGCGCCGCGGCTCACCAGCACCTGTTCCGGCTGTAGCCCGGCGTAGGCGGCGTAGCGCTCAATCACGATCTTCGGCTGACACTCCGGGTAGCGGTTCAGCGTCTGCTGCGACAGCTCAAAGGGTACCGGCAGCGGAAATTCGTTGGCGTTGAGCCAGACGTCGCCGTTGCCGCCGAGGCGGCGCGCGGACTGGTAGGGCGTCAGGGCGCGCACGTTGTCGCGCGCCAGCTCTTCAATATTGCGGCTCATGCCTGCTCCTCTTTCAGCGCGGCGACGCGCAGGGTAACGGCGTTTTTATGCGCCTCCAGCTGTTCGGCGGCGGCCAGAGTCTCAATGGTGGCGGCAAGGTTGAGGAAGCCCTGCGGCGTCAGCTCCTGTACCGTCATGCGCTTCTGAAAATCGGCCAGGCCGAGGCTGGAACAGGTAGCGGTGTAGCCGTAGGTCGGCAGCACATGGTTGGTGCCGGAGGCGTAATCGCCCGCCGACTCCGGCGACCAGTCGCCGAGAAAAACCGACCCGGCGCTGGTGATGGAATCGACCAGATCGCGCGGCTGGCGCGTCTGAATAATCAGATGTTCCGGGCCGTACTGGTTGGAGATCGCTACGCACTCTTCCAGGTCGCGCGTCACAATCAGGCGGCTGCTCGCCAGCGCCTGGCGCGCGGTGGCGGCGCGCGGCAGCGCCTGCAGCTGCGCCTCTACCGCTTCCGCGACCTGCTGCGCCAGCGTCAGGGACGGCGTCAGCAGGATCACCTGCGAATCGGGACCGTGTTCCGCCTGCGACAGCAGATCGGAGGCGACAAAAGCGGGCGTCGCGCCTTCGTCGGCGATCACCAGCACTTCCGACGGACCGGCGGGCATATCGATCGCCGCGCCGTCGAGACGCTGGCTTACCTGGCGTTTCGCCTCGGTGACCCAGGCGTTGCCCGGCCCGAAGATCTTATCGACTTTCGGCACGCTCTCGGTGCCGAAGGCGAGGGCGGCGATCGCCTGAGCGCCGCCGACCTGAAACACCTCTTCGACGCCGCACAGCTGCGCCGCATAGAGGATCTCGTCGGCGATGGGCGGCGGCGAGCAGAGCGCCACGCGGCCGCAGCCGGCGATGCGCGCCGGGGTCGCCAGCATCAGCACGGTAGAGAAGAGCGGGGCGGAGCCGCCGGGAATATAGAGGCCGACCGAGCGTACCGGCCGGGTGATCTGCTGGCAGCGCACGCCTGGCTGGGTCTCGACATCCACCGTCGCCAGCTGCTGCGCGTTGTGGAAGGTTTCGATATTGGCGACCGCAACGGCCATCGCCTGCTTCAGGTCGTCGCTGAGTCGCGCGCCGGCGGCGGCGATCTCGGCGGGCGTGACGCGCAGCGCCTCTACCTGCGCCTTGTCGAAGCGCGCGCTGAACTCTCGCAGCGCCGCGTCGCCGTGACGCTTCACCTGATCCAGCACCTCGCGCACCGTGGCGCTGATGGCGTCGGACGCGGCGATAGCCGGACGCTGCAGCAGCGCCTGACGCTGCGCCTCGCTGCACTGCTGCCATTCGACGGGGGTCATAAAGGACATGGCTTACTCCATCATCTTTTCAATGGGCAGCACAAGAATCGAGCTGGCGCCCAGCGCTTTCAGTTTTTCCATGGTTTCCCAGAACAGGGTTTCGCTGCTGACCATGTGCATCGCCACGCGGCTCTGATCGCCCGCCAGCGGCAGCACGGTCGGACGCTCGGCGCCGGGCAGCAGCTGAATCACCTCTTCCAGACGGTCGCTCGGCGCGTGCATCATGATGTATTTCGATTCGCGCGCTTTGATGACGCCCTGAATGCGGGTCATCAGCTTGTCGATCAGCTCCTGCTTCTCCGCCGCCATCTCGCCGTCGCGCTGGATCAGCACCGCTTTTGAACGGTAGATCACTTCTACTTCGCGCAGGCCGTTGGCCTCGAGCGTGGCGCCGGTCGACACCAGGTCGCAAATCGCGTCGGCCAGGCCGGCGCGCGGCGCGACTTCCACCGAGCCGTTCAGCATACAGGGTTTAAAGTTAAGGCCTTTTTTGTCGAGGTACTGCTTCAGCAGGTGAGGATAGGAGGTGGCGATGCGGGCGTTATTCAGGCACTGCGGACCGGTGTACTCTTCATCTACCGGCATCGCCAGCGACAGGCGGCAGCCGCCGAAGTCCAGACGGCGCAGGGTAAAGTAGCGCGGATCTTCGCCCTGCGCGCGACGCGTCAGCAGCTCCTCTTCCAGCACGTTCTCGCCGATAATGCCGAGATCCACCACGCCATCCATGACCAGACCGGGAATATCGTCATCGCGCACGCGCAGGATATCGATCGGCATATTCTCTGCGAAGGCGATCAGACGCTGCTGCTGCAGATTGATTTTAATGCCGCAGCGCGCCAGCAGCTCGCGTGAGTCATCGCTTAAACGGCCAGATTTCTGCATAGCTATGCGAATTCGCTTGTTATCTAACATCGGTCCTGTCCTCTGTTTCATTCCTGTCTGAAAAGGTATTGCGCCAGCCCATAAAAAAACCCCCGGAAGACGATCTTCCGGGGGTTCTCTTTGCGTTCGCACCACTGGAAGATCTGAATGTCTCCCAGCACACATCGCCTGAAAGACTAGTCAGGATGATGGTGGTGATGATGGTTAAACTGAACGCGTGTCATAATAAATTCCGTTGCTGAATGAGTATTCATTTGCGTGTTGATTAACCTAGCGAAGATAGCGGCGATGCGCAACCCTTTTTTACCCTTTGCGGTTCGGCGGCGCGGCGCACTAAGATGGAGGGCAGTGAGTCAAGCGCAGGAGTTAATATGAAAAAGGTCGCAATTATCGGTCTGGGATGGCTGGGCATGCCGCTGGGTCTGGCGCTAACGGCGCGCGGCTGGCAGGTTACCGGCAGCAAAACCACGCTGGATGGCGTCGAGGCGGCGCGCCGCTGCGGCATCGACGCGGTGCAGCTGCGGCTGACGCCGGAAATCGAGTGCGACGCCGAGGATCTCGCCCTGCTGCTGGCGGTCGACGCGCTGGTAGTGACCTTGCCCGCCAGCCGCACGGCGGAAGGCGGCGAAAGTTATATGCAGGCGGTGCAGAACGTGGTGGACAGCGCGCTGGCGCAGCAGGTGCCGCGCATTATCTTCACCAGCTCTACCTCGGTCTACGGCAGCGGCAGCGGCGTAATGAAGGAAAACAGCGCGCTGCAGCCGGAGACGGTGGCGGGCAAGACCCTGACCGCGCTGGAAAGCTGGCTGCACGATCTGCCCGGCACGCAGGTCGATATTCTGCGGCTGGCGGGGCTGGTGGGGCCGAGTCGTCATCCCGGCCGCTTTCTGGCGGGGAAAACCGGGCTGGAGAATGGCGCGCACGGCGTCAATCTGGTGCATCTCGATGATGTGGTCAGCGCGATTATCCTGCTGCTGCAGACGCCGAAGGGCGGACGCGTCTATAACCTCTGCGCGCCGAAACATCCGTCGCGCGCCACCTTTTATCCCGCCGTCTCGCGCCAGCTGGGCCTGACGCCGCCAACCTTTTTGCCCTCAGCGTCCAGCGACACCGGCAAGCTGATTGACGGCTCGCGCATCTGCAACGAGCTGGGGTTCGATTACAGCTACGACGATCCGGCGAAAATGCCGCTGGAATAGTCGCCGCTCAGACGCCGAGCCGGTCGCGCAGCGCATACCAGGCGGCGCCCATGGCGGTCAGCGGCACTTTAAAGCGCCGTCCGCCGGGGAAGGGCAGGTGCGGCAGCTTCGCGAAGGCGTCGAAGCGCTCCGCATCGCCGCGCAGCGCTTCGCAAATCAGCTTGCCGGCAAGGTGCGTGCAGGTGACGCCGTGGCCGCTGTCGCCCTGCATAAAATAGACGTTATTCTCCAGCCGTCCGAACTGCGGCAGCCGTGACAGCGTCAGCAGGAAGTTGCCGCTCCAGCGGTAGCTGAAGGCGAGATCGCGCAGCTGCGGAAAGGTGCGCAGCAGTTTGGGGCGGATCAGCGCCTCGATGTCGCCGGGATCGCGCGCGCCGTAGACCACGCCGCCGCCGTAGAGCAGCCGGTTATCCGCCGTCAGGCGGAAATAGTCGAGCAGATAGTTACAGTCCTCGACGCAGTGATTATTCGGCAGCAGCGCCAGCGCGCGATCGCGGCTCAGCGGCTCGCTGGCGAGGATCTGCGATCCGCACGCCATGCTGTTGCGCGTCAGGCGCGGCTCCAGCTGCGACGGCAGATAGGCGTTGCCGGCGAAAATCACGAAGGTGGCGTTTACCTCGCCGTGCTCGGTTTTCACCCGATTGGGCGCGCCGTAGGTCAGCGCCGTCGCGGCGGAGCGTTCATAGATGCGCCCGCCGTGACGACGGATCGCCTCGGCTTCGCCCAGCGCCAGATTGAGCGGATGCAGGTGGCCGCCGCGTCGATCCAGCAGGCCGCCGACGTAGCGCTCGGTGGCGATTTCGCGCCGGATGCCGCGCTCGTCGAGCAGCTCCAGATCCTGGTTGCCGTACTTTTCCCACAGCCGCTGCTGGCGACGCAGATGATTCATCTGGCGCGGGTTAAGCGCAGCGAAGATATTGCCGGGCCGGTAGTCGCAGGCGATGGCGTAACGGTCGATGCGGTCGCGTATTATCTCCGCGCCCTCGAACATCATGCTGCCGAGCATGCGCGCGCTCTCGTTGCCGTAGCGCTGTTCGATGACGTCCACGTCGCGGCTGTAGGAGTTGACCACCTGTCCGCCGTTGCGCCCGCTGGCGCCGAAGCCGACGCGCGCCGCCTCCAGCACCACCACGTCATAGCCCGCCTCGGTGAGGTAGAGCGCGGCGGAAAGGCCGGTAAAGCCCGCGCCGATGATGCAGACGTCGCACTGGATGCTCTCCTGCAGCGTCGGCCAGGGCGTATGGTCGTTGGCGGTCGCCGCGTAGTAGCTTTCAACATGTTTCATCTCAACCTCCTGCCTGCGAATGCGTCAGAAATTAGCGGGCGTATGGGCGCTGACGATACGGCAGGGCTGCGCCGAGAGATTGGTGAAGCTGTGCGGCAGCCCGGTATCGATCACATAACTTTCGCCCGCGTTAAGGTGGTAGCTTTGTCCGTTGACCACCAGGGTGATCTCTCCCTCCAGCAGCGTCCCGGTCTCTTCGCCCGGATGACGCAGCTTTTCGCCGGTGCTGGCGCCGGGCTGATAGGTCTCCAGCAGCATGCCGAGCGAGCGCTTCGCCTGGCCGTTATCCACCAGCTTCAGCGACACGCCCTGGCTGCCGATCTCCACCAGATCTTCTGGCCTGACGATCACCTTTGGCGCGTCATGGTGTTTGGGTTCGGAGAAGAACTCCGACAGCGACAGCCCATACACCTTTAACAGCTTTTGCAGCGTGCTGACCGCCGGACTCACCTTATCCTGTTCAATGGTGCTGATTGCGCTATGGGTTAAACCTGACAGTTCAGCGGCGCGGCGCTGAGACAATCCCAACTCTTGCCGGATTTGCGATAAGCGTCGTCCAGGCGCCAGAGCGGCATCGTTCATGGTGATTTTTCCTCGTGATAGTGCCGTGCGGCATGGATAAACCCCGCGAAAAGGGCGCGCGAGGCGTCGTTCTGTTCCGGCTGCCATTCGGAATGCCACTGCACCGCCAGGGCGAACGGATGGTGCCGCAGGCTGACCGCTTCGATCAGGCCGTCCGGCGCGCGCGCCTCGATGCGCAGCTGCGGCCCCGTTTCACGGATGCCCTGATGATGCAGCGAATTGACCGCCAGGATAGCCTCGCCGCCCAGCAGAGAGGCGAGCAGGCCGTCCGCTTCGGGAAAGATGTCGTGCGCCGGGGCGTACTGCTCGCTCAGCGGTAGCGTCGCCTCTGCATGATGCGGCAGCCCGGTTTTACGCTGGTCGAGATCGCGCCACAGCGCGCCGCCGTTGGCTACCACCAGCTCCTGCATGCCGCGGCAGATGCCGAATAGCGGCATCCTGCGGCTGGTGGCCCAGGTAATCAGGGCGAAGGCGAGCCGGTCACGGCCGGGATCGGCGTGCGGCTCGCTGCCCGCTTCGCCGTAGTGCCAGGGTTCGATATTGCTGGTGCTGCCGGTGAGCAACACGCCGTCGAGCGTCGCCAGCGCCTGCTCCAGCAGATGAGGCGTCGCACAGAGCTGCTGTGGCAGGGCAAGCGGCACGCCGCCCGCCTGGGTTATCGCCGTCAGATATTTGTTATGCACCGACTGAGTGAGATGGCCATCGTGATCAATCTGGCACATCGCTACGCCGATCAAAGGGTTGTTAAAAATAATGCCCATCTCATTCCTCGACTCGCCGTTCAAAAAATTCACCGATCGGGCCCGCAGCGGGTAAAAAGCGTGCAATATTTTTTCAATCTAGCAATGCGCTGTTTGTTTCTCAAACAGATTTGTTACATTTGCACACTTTTTGTGTTGGCGCTATGTTAGAGGAGTGGCTGTTATTTTGAGCATTGCGCAAACCAATCAACGGTAGAAGGCGGGTGGGATATGACGAACCTCGTGGAAGTAGAAGACTTCACGCGTCACAGTGAAGAGAGACGAACCAGCGCGTTCCAGCTTGAAGTGAAAAACTGGCTGGAACGCCATCCTGAAACGCAGTATGTCGATATTTTATTAAATGATTTAAACGGCGTCTTTCGCGGCAAACGCATCCCGATAGCCGCGCTGGCGAAGCTGGAAAAAGGGTGTTATTTCCCCGCCTCGGTTTTCGCTATGGATATCCTCGGCAATACCGTCGAAGAAGCTGGCCTCGGGCAATCTCTTGGCGAACCTGACAACCTCTGCATACCGGTTCCCGGCACCTTAGTTCCCTCTGCTTCCGATCCTGCGCGCATCGCTCAGCTGCTGTTGACCATGTGCAACCAAGATGGCACTCCCTTTGACGTTGAACCCCGCAATGTCCTGAACCGGCTGTGGCAGCAGCTGCGCAACCGAGGACTCTTTCCGGTGGTAGCGGTAGAGCTGGAGTTCTATCTGGTTGACAAGGCCCGCGACGCCGAGGGCTATATTCAGCCGCCGTGCGCGCCTGGCAGCAGTGAACGCAATATGCAGAGCCAGGTCTACTCGGTGGATAATCTCGATCACTTCGGCGCGGTGCTGCGCGATATCGACGCGCTGGCGCGCCAGCAGAACATTCCCGCCGACGGCGCGCTGGCGGAAGCCTCGCCCGGCCAGTTTGAGATCAACCTGCACCATACCCGCGACGTGCTGAGCGCCTGCGACCACGCGGTACAGCTTAAAAGGCTGATCCGTCAGGTGGCGGAGAACCACGGCATGACCGCCACCTTTATGGCCAAACCCTATGAAGAGTACGCGGGCAGCGGCATGCACGTGCATATCAGCATGCTGGACGCCGCCGATCACAACGCCTTCGCCGCCGATGACGGCAGCGACTCGGCGCTGCTGAAGCGCGCGCTGGCGGGCATGCTCGACCTGATGCCCGCCTCGATGGCGCTGCTGGCGCCCAACGTCAACGCCTATCGACGCTTCGTGCCGGACGCCTACGTGCCGCTGCAGGCGTCGTGGGGCCACAACAACCGCACCGTGGCGCTGCGCATCCCCTGCGGCGACGTGGAGAACCACCGCGTCGAGTACCGGGTCGCAGGCGCGGACGCCAACCCCTATCTGGTGATGTCGGCGATTCTGGCGGGTATTTTGCACGGTCTGGATACCGCGCTGCCGCTGCCGCAGCCGGTTCAGGGCAACGGTCATGAGGCGGAAGGCATCCCGCTGCCGGTGCGTCAGAGCGAAGCGCTGTTCGAATTTGAAAGCAGCTTTCCGCTGCAAAAGCTGCTGGGCGAGCGTTTCGGCGCGGTGTGGCACAGCTGTAAGCGCCACGAGATGATGCAGTTCGAGCGGCTGGTCACCGCCACGGAGATCGACTGGATGCTCAAAAACGCCTGAGAAAAAAGTCGCTATACTTATCAGCAGGTCTTGTGTTTTTCCCGCGTTTTGGGGCAAAATACGCGGCCTGCAAAATTCCGAATATAACCGATGCTTTTAAGAGCCTCGGTTATTTTTTTTGCATGTACTTAACCGATTCGCATGAGGCCGGGCGCGCCCGGATAGATACACGTTAAAAAACGCGCAAGCGTACGAACTGAGGATACAAAGATGGGGATGTTATTCATTCAGCCAGCCCGCGCTGGCTCTCGTTTCCGTGATGACTACGGCGCCGCGCAGGCTCATAACGCCGCCTTCCTCGCTCCCGTGATGCAATCCAGTCAGGTTGCAGCTCAGGGAGGTCTGAAACATGTCGCTTGATACCTCAGCACCACAGCGTGCCCACCTGAAAAAATCTCTGACCCTGCTTCCGGTCGTCATGATTGGCCTTGCCTACATGCAGCCGATGACCCTGTTTGATACCTTCGGTATCGTGTCGGGTCTGACCAGCGGTCACGTCGCCACCGCCTACGCCTTTGCGCTGATTGCGATTCTGTTTACCGCCGTAAGCTACGGTAAGCTGGTACGCCGCTTCCCATCTGCGGGCTCCGCTTATACCTACGCTCAGAAGGCGATCAGTCCGCACGTCGGCTTTATGGTCGGTTGGTCATCCCTGCTGGACTACCTGTTCATGCCGATGATCAACATTCTGCTGGCGAAAAACTATTTCGAAGCGCTGGTGCCGGGCATTCCGTCATGGATCTTCGTGGTGCTGCTGGTGGCCTTTATGACGATGTCCAACCTGCGCGGCATTAAAACCGTGGCCAACTTTAACAGCGTGATCGTGGTGCTGCAGGTTGTGGTGATGATCGGGATTACCGGCATGGTGATTTACGGCGTGGCGCACGGCGAAGGCGCGGGCACGCTCACCAGCTCGCAGCCGTTCTGGTCCCCAGACGCCCATGTGGTGCCGATGATTACCGGCGCGACTATCCTCTGTTTCTCGTTCCTGGGCTTTGACGGCATCAGCTCGCTGTCGGAAGAGACCAAAGACGCGGAGCGCACTATTCCGCGCGCGATTTTCCTGACGGCGCTGATCGGCGGCCTGATCTTTATCGTGGCCTCCTACTTCTTGCAGCTCTATTTCCCGGATATCTCGCGCTTCAAGGATCCCGATTCGTCGCAGCCGGAAATCATGCTGTACGTGGCGGGCCATGTGCTGCAATTCGGCATCCTGATCTTCTCGGTGGTAACCGTGCTGGCATCAGGTATGGCGGCGCATGCCGGCGTGTCGCGTCTGATGTACGTGATGGGCCGTGACGGCGTCTTCCCGGAGCGCTTCTTCGGCTATATCCATCCGAAATGGCGTACGCCGTCGCTGAACGTACTGCTGGTCGGCGCCGTGGCGCTGATGGCGATCCGTTTCGACCTGGTGACCGCGACAGCGCTGGTGAACTTCGGCGCGCTGGTGGCCTTTACCTTTGTTAACCTCTCGGTGATCGCCCAGTTCTGGATCCGCGAGAAGCGTAACCGCACGCTGCGCGACCATATCAACTATCTGGTGCTGCCGGTGCTCGGCGCGCTGACGGTTGGCGCGCTGTGGATTAACCTGGAAGAGAGCTCGATGGTGCTGGGCCTGATTTGGGCCGCCGTGGGGATTGTTTACCTCGCGTTCGTCACCCGCAGCTTCCGTAATCCGGTGCCGCAGTACAGCGAAGAAGTGTAATTCGTCTGCTGCGAAAAAAGGGTGAGGCGCAAGCCTCACCCTTTTTTTATTGCCACTTTCCACTCTTGCTTCGCCTGCGCCAGCGCCTGTCTGTCTTTGCGCGGCGGCGATGAGCTGCATACTGGTCAGGAGGCGGTGATCGCCCCCAGGTAGCGCACCGGATTGCCGTTATCGTTCAACACCTCGAAGCTGACCTTCTCGCCGGGCGTAAGGGGTGCGGTCAGCGGAATGGTCTGCTGAGACTGCGGTGCAACCACCACGTCATCTACGCGCAGCTTATCGCCGACGCGCAGCCGCATATTCATAAACCAGGGCTGCGGATTCTCTATTTTCAGCGAATTGCCCTGCGCGACGAAACGCAGCTTTTGCACCTCTTCGGCACGCGGGGCGGCTACGCCGGCCGGCCGGATAAAGATCTTCAGCCGGATGCGCAGCGGCAGAACGACTTTTCTCTCCGCCTTCTCCGACGATTTCGCCAGCGCCGGAATCTGATAAATGTTCAGCCAGTAGAGGCTCTCTTTGTCGGGCGCGAGCTGCGCTTTGCTGGTCAGCATAATGCGCACCGCACGCAGCTCGCCCGGGTACATTTTCACCACGGGCGGCAGCGCGATCAGCGGCGTTTTACTGATATCGGGCGAAAGCATCATGTCTCCCTCGTCGCTCCATATCTGCACGATAACCGGATTTTCCTGCCCGTTTTTCAGGTTGAGCGTCTGGCTTATTTCACCTTCGTTGAAAATAAGACGCGTTTTATCCACGTTGACCACTGCCTGCGCCTGAAAAACCAGCAGCGGAGCGATAAGCGCCAGCGCCTTACTGAAAACTGACCACGACCTGTAACTGCGCATTCACCGTTCCTGCTGTAATTGTTTGTCCGCTTATCGCTTCGAGGGAAGCGATAAAATCGCCGCTGTAAATATCGCTCACGCCGGAAGAGACCAGCGAGGTTAAATCTTTATAGGCATACCAGCCGCGGCTGTTTCCCGTGCCGGTGGTCGAGAGATCGGGCAGCAGGTTGATAGCGGCGCCGTTGGCGTCATAGATTTTGATGCCGACGCCCGAGGCGACGCCGCTGCTGCCGTAGCGGGTATCGAGCAGCCACGTCAGGCCGCCGCCGGAGGTGGTCAACCCCAGTTGAGTCGCCTGCGCGACGGCGTGAGGCTGATTGACCAGAAAACCCATCGACACATTGGCCGAGCTGCTGGTTGAGGTGGCGGTGCTGGAAACCGCGCCCGACTCGCACTGCACCGACACGCTGAAGGGCGCCTGGCTGCTGTTGCCGGCGGCGAGCGCGCCGACGCTGATGGTTGGAAGCAGCACCACTGACGGATAGTCTTTCACCTCGCACAGCGCACCGCGCACGTAAGTCACGTTTTTATAGGTGCTCCAGGCGCCGGGCCAATAGGTGTACCAGCCGTTCCAGTTAGTCGCGCTATCCTGGCCGTCCGCCAGACTGTCGGTGCTTAACCCTGGGCCTTTAAAGGCGATATAGCCGCGCGGCTGCGTCCAGGTATCGACATAGCGATTGGCGGCGCTGACGTAATAGCTGGTGGAGCTGATTTTAAACATCTCATACAGCACGTTGCTGAAGGCGCTGGCCGGAATATAGATATAGGTTCCGTCGCTGTACCAGCTGCTGGCGGTAAGCTGGCGTGATTTCCAGTAGCGGCTGTAGTACTCGCCGGTGGAGAGATTGGTCATACGCACGGCGACGTTTTTCGCCACGTCGTAGTAGGCGCCGTCGATTTCGCTGCTGACGTATTTGCCCGCGTAGGTGCTGTCGCCGTTAGTGGCGTACATCTCATACAGGCTGCCTGCGTCCTCCGCCGCGCAGCGAAAGAGGATCTGGTTGGGGGAATAGGGCGCGTTGCTGGCGGCGGCGAGAAACGACCCCATGGCGCTGGCCAGCAGAGTGCCCGCCGGCTGAAAAGTGGTACCACTGTTGATGCTGATCACCGACGGCAGCCCGATATTGCCGGAGCAGGTATCGCATGCGCCGGTCCAGGAGGCGGCGGTGTAGCCCGCCGCAATCGCCTCCGCTGAGAGCGAAGAGGTGCTGGTCACCTTGATACAGTTCGCCCAGAGCGGAGCGGGGGATAAGACGAGCAGCGTAAGCGCCAGCAGAGTCTGTTTTAGCCTCATCATATTACTCCTTCCTGCATGACCCATTGAGAGGGATAAGATCTGATTGCTGACGTCCGGTAATCTGGTAGGTGACCAGGCAGACGCTTTTCTGGTTATTCCAGCTCACCTTCAGCGTGCCGGAGTCGTGGGGCACGCGCGCGTATAGCTGGCCACCCTGGCCCACCACGCCCACCAGCACCTTCTCGGCATCGCGCACTTCCGCGCCCATCGGCGGCGTCTCGCCATCCGTCGTGGCAAGGGAGATAAGCACCGCTTTACCTCTGAGCGTGGCGAAACTGACGCGACTGACGGCGCCGGCATAGGGCACGACCCGCTGGCTGCCGCCGCTAAGTTCGGTATCGGCGCGCATCTTGAGCGTGTCGAGGCTGACGGTGTTTTCACGATAGGGCGTCAGCGAGGGCAGAATGGCGTAGCCGAAACGATCGATCACCGCGCCCTGACCGTTGCGCACCACCGCGCCTTGCGCGCCTTCCGCATGGATCAGCGCAAAGGTGTCGCTGGCGTAGGGGCCAGCCGTGACGCCGCCGCTATGGATCAACAGCGTGCCTGAGGCGCCTAATCCCACCTGGCGATAATCATTGCCCTGGCCATAGCTGGCGCGCAGCGCGCCGATGCGGGTGTTTTGCTGCAGGTTGCCGCCGAAAGAGGTCGCCTCGGCGTCAGTGCCGTTGCGGTAACTATCGCGACCGGCGTAGAGCGAATAGCTAAAGTCGCGCTGTTCGCCCGCGGAACCGGTCAGCGATACCGTAGAGGAGCGGTTCTGTTTCGACTGGTTGTAGTTATAAGCCACCGAGGCGAGCCCTTTGCCCCAGTCGAGCGGCACGGAAATATTCAGGGAAACCGTATTCTCCGTGTATTTCTGACGGCGGCTCTGATCGTCATTGTCGCGGATATCGAACGCGCTGCGGCTTATCCACGCGGTACGCTGGCGCGCCACGTTGAGGCTATAGCTGATATTGCGCCAGCTGTTGTTGTAGCCAAGCTGAAGCTGTGAAATGCGCGACTGATTATTGTAATAGTCGGCGGTGCTGGCGCTCAGGCTGAATAGTCCATAATCGCCAGCCGACTGGCTCAGCGTCGCCGACAGGCGATTGCGCTGGTGCAGCGAATCGGAGTAGTAGTGAATACCCGCCTGCTGCTCGCGCCGCACGCCCAGCACATCCTGCAGATCGCGGAAGCCGCTGGTAGAGTAGCGCCAGGCGGCCAGCACCAGGTTGGTACCGGTTTGAAAGGTTTTGCTGTAGCTCAGCTCCGCGCGCCAGCCTGATGTGCGTGCGTTATTCTCCGCCTTCGCCTGAGAGTAGGTGGTGTTGACGCCGATAGCGCCAGCCTGCGTCGCCCAGACGCCACCCAGCAGCCAGGCCTGATAATCTTCCGCCAGCCTTGAGCCGAGCGTCGCGGTCAGGCTGTTGCTGACGCCGCGCTGCACAATACCCTCGAAAAAGCGGTTCTGCACCGCGTAGTACTGGCGAACCCGGCCCAGCGCCAGCGAGTAGCGCCAGTTGCCGGGGCGCACCGAATCCGGCACCGACGAGTAGGGTACGGTGAAGGAAGAGGTTTTGCCGTTCGCTTCGGTGACCTCAACCTCCAGGTCGCCCTGATTACGCGTGTTATAGAGATCGTCAATCACAAACGGACCCGGCGGCACGCTGGTTTCATAGATCACGTTGTTAAGCTGTCTCACTACGACGCGCGCGTTTGACGTGGCGATGCCGTGAATTTCAGGAGCATAACCTCTGCGGCCCTGCGGCCACATGCGTTCATCGGTGGCGAGACGAATGCCGTTAAACGCCAGACTGCCGAAGAGCGAGCTGTCGGTATAGTTATCCCCGATTGAAATCAAACTGTTCATGCTTTCAATGGGATGCTGCACCCAGCTGCGGACGCTGTTGTAATGGTAACGGCCGCCCTCGGTGCTGCTGCTGAGATAGCGTAAATTGCCCTGATGGCGCAGCTGCCAGCTGTCGAGGTTGGTGCCCGCCGTAATGCCGCTCCATAAATATTGATAGCGATAGTGGGCGCTGCTGTTTTCCGTCCAGGTGTAGTTGGTATTGTGGCGAATAAACAGCGCGCTGATGCCCTTATCCCACTGCGAGGGCGGAATATAGCCGCGCGGCGTTCTATGCAGGGCGGAGAGTGGAACAGTCAGCTGCAGGCGCAGCGCGGCGGGATCGAACGCCCATTTTCCCGCCGGTATCCAGACAGAAAGGGGCGCGCAACTTTCGCTCGACGCCTGCGCCTTGTTCAGCTTGATTTGCATCATTTCGATCAGCGAAAGAGGCAGGCAGGGAACCGCATTTTTCTCTTTTTCCGCAGCGATAAATTTCAGCTTCACTCCGGATTTGACCAACTGATTATTTAACCAGACATCGACCAGATAATCACCGGCCGGAATGGCCTCATGATTAAACTGCTCGATGTTTTGTCCAAACGCGGATCCTTTAAAAAGCGAAGAGTCGAAATAAAAATCATCACAATATCCCGGCATGCAAAAAGAAGCGGATACACCTAAAACGAAAAAGTTAAATTTAACGTTACTGGGAATTAACCGCAAAATCTTCACTTAGTCTTGCTCCCTGATCGTTTATCGCGGCGAGGGTTACCGTGCCTGCGCCCTGCAAGCGTTGTTTACCATTACTGAACCAGAATATTTTTTTAGCGTACGGTGCAACCATCTGCGCTTCGGCGGAAAGTCTCTTTCCCGCTATTTTTAGCGACAGCGAAACCAGCGAGAGATGCCAGGGCTGAGCGTTATTAACTTCAATGCCGCTGCCTTTTTTGCTGTCAAAGAAATAGTTAACCTGTACGCCTTTAAGAATATTTTCAGGGTTGCCAATCCCCGTCGGGCGATAAAATAATTTCACCCTGTTGCGTAGCATCACCGTCATGGCATTTTGTTTGCTCTCTGCGCCGCGTGTAGAGGGCGGAATTTGCAAATTGTTAAACCAAAATAGTGATTCGCGATCCTGCGGCAGCGATGAGGTGCCGTTAAAAATTATGCGTGCGATTTGTCCCGCTTTCGGCTGAATACGGAAAACTGGCGGCGTAATAATAAAAGGCGTGTCGCTCTTTTGCTGAGGAAGAGAATTAATATCCCCACTGTCAAACCATGCCTGAATAATATAGGGGAAGTCATCGTTATTTTTAAACTGAACGTCTACGGAAGCCGCCTGTGCCGGATAAATAATTCGGCTTCCCAGCATGGTGACGCTACCCTGCGCGGTAGATACCATAACAAGCAGCATGCTAATGCTGAGCAGCGCAGACCTGACAAGAGAAAACATACTCAGAATCTCACTAATAAACGGTGCGTGCCGATCCATTCAGCACGCACCGGTTTAGATATTACTGATAGGTAACGGCGTACTGCAGCGAGGCGGTCACTGTACCCGCGGTTGCGGCGCCGGTGGCATAGTACTGCGCGTTATAAGTCGCAGAAGCTTCCGTTTCGTCGATCCCCAGCGTCAGATCGCCGCTGCCGGTGTAGCCGCCAGTGAGGTTGATGACGGCATCTTTGGTATCCAGCAGCTGCACTTCGACGTTTTTGGCCGTGCCGGTATTGAGCAGGTTGCCGCTTGAGCTGACGTTATTGCCGACAAACACCGTAGAGACCTTGGTTGAAGCGGTGCTGCTGCCGGTACAGCCGGTCAAGCCCACGGTAAAGCTGGTCTGGCCGGCGGTTGCGCCGCTGGTCGCCAGATCTTTTTTACTGACGGTAGGCATCAGCACCACTGGCGAGGCGGCGTTGCCGTTTACCGCGACCGAACAGGTTTCGTCGGAGACTTCGCCCTGGAAATTAATGGTGTTTTCTGACGCGGCAAGCGCAGAAGTGGACAACAGTAAACCGCCAAGAAGCAGTGCCAGCGGTGATTTAGTAATTTGAGTCTTCATAATATAATCCTTTGTACTCATTAGCCCGAAAGCAGTTGATTAAGGCTGCGCCCGGTTTTTCTGCGAACGGATTCTTTGATGTTGTAGATTTTTTTAACGTCGAGATTCATTTTTTTCGCTATTAATGAAAGTGAATATCCATTTACCGCCAGATCCAGAAAAATGACCTCTTCTCTGGAAAGCGCATTCACTTTTTTGCTGGCCACTCCTCCTTTTAAACCATAATAATAGAAATTAATTTGCTTCTTGATTTTCTCTATGGAGATTCCGCAGTAGATGACGGAATAAACGCTGCCATTCTTGCCCCAGTAGGCAGCCAGCGGACCCATTGGCCGATCGCTGACGATAATAATGCTCAAGCCTGTCGACTTCAGATAATCGAGCCAGTTGTTATTGGTAAAATAGCGCAGGCGATGCACTGAAAAGTCGACAAATATACATCCTTTACAGAATACGGTTTCGTAACGTCCTGCCACGAGGGAGAGCACCCCTTTTTTCAGGTAGTGATTGCCGTCAGGCCATATTGCTATTTTCTGTATGGGACATCGATTAATAACTTCATTATTACGATTTATTAGCTGGCAGCCATATTTGCAGCTGGCGCAGCAAAGATCCTCTCTGGTGATGTTTCTCATAAGCTGATTTATCCGCTTGCTAAGAGAGTTGATACTATCCTGGCAGCTTATTCCTTCTGTTTCAATAAGTTAAAAAGAATGCACACATTGATAGTTAAGAATAATCTTAAGTGGTTCAACGGTAAATCAGTGAAAAAATCATTGAGTTTTCTCAACTTGGTTCGTTTAATTTTTTAATTTAGTTCTTAAGGGTTAGGAATGCTCTTTCTCTCTTAGGAATAATCAGGAAATCAGACTGTTTAGATCAATAAAAATTCCGCACTATTTGCTAAAAATAAACGCAGGAGGTGATGATATGACGGCGAGGCTAAGGTCCCTGGAAATGCGTGATGTTGAATATCGGCTAATTACCAATAAATAAATTTAAATATAAAGTATGGAAGCTAATAGTTGCCTTTATAAACCTCCTGCGCGGGTTGCGATATTTATACTGTTGCGAATAAGAATATTCTTACATTTTATCTGCCGCTGCTTTTATCTTTAAATGTCCCTGCTAATTTCGTTAACTAATATAGCTAAATGGGAAAAAATATGATTTAAGCCGTTGGTTTAATGTTTGGGATAAGGTTAAAAAGAATAAATTGAGAACAAGGTGTTGGCGGGCGATAAGCGAGGATAAAACAGCAGGGCAACGTGAAAAGCCGGCAGAGGCGATATCTCTGCCGGCGCGTCGCTTCAGGAAACCAGTTCCTGCGCGTAGAGATAAAGCGCTTTTAGCTGCGCCATCTTCTCTGCATCCCCTTCGTGCAGGCTTGCCAGCGACTCCAGCTCCAGCAAAAATGCCTGCACGCGCTCCGCGTTTAAGACTTCGCGACGGTGCTGCAGCCAGCGCTGCTGCTCGGCGTCATCCAGCGTGCCAGGGAAGTTGCGCGCGCGGTAGCGGAACAGCAGCTTCGCCACGCGCGCATCCTGGAAAGCGAGATCCATCGCCGGCAGGTTGGCGGGCGCGGTCTGACGCAGGATATTCATTCCTGCACGATCGGCGTCGCTAAAGAAGCCGTCATAGAGCTGCGCGTCGACATCGTCCGGCGCGGTAAAGGGCTCAGCCTCGGCGAACAGCGTGACCACTTTTTCACGCACTTCGGCATGCTGACGCAGCAGCGCCAGATTCGCCAGGCAGGCTTCACGATCGATACCCAGACGCGCCGCATCTTCCGGGCGCAGCGTGTTGGCGGGCGCCAGTACCGGGCACTTATTGATATGCACCAGCTTAATCGGCACCGACGCTTCATCGTCGGCCAGATCGCTTTTGCGCGTGTAGAGCCGCTCGCGCAGCGCATCCGCGTCCATCTCCAGCAGCGGCGTCATATCGCCCGCAAGATCGGCGACGATCAGCGCGTTGCGATTGTCCGGATGCCACGCCAGCGGCACGACCCAGCTGGTATTGCCGCGCGCCGCGCCGAACATGCCGGAGACGTGCACCAGCGGCTTCATCTGCGGAATGTCGATCAGCGTCATCAGCTTGTTTTTATTGCGATGCGTAAACAGGAACTCAAACAGCTTTGGCTGCTTCTCTTTCACCAGCTTCGCCATCGCCAGCGTGGCATGGACGTCCGACATGGCGTCATGCGCGTTTTCATGCGCCACGCCGTTGGCTTTGGTGAGGTGCTCCAGCCTGAAGCTGGGAAAACCGTCCTCATTTTCTGGCCAGACGATGCCGTCGGGACGCAGCGCGTAGCAGGCGCGCATCACATCGAGCAGATCCCAGCGCGAATTGCCGTTTTGCCAGCTCCAGCCATAGGGATCGAAAAAGTTGCGGTAGAAGATGTTGCGCGTGACTTCGTCATCGAAGCGCACATTGTTGTAGCCCACCACGCAGGTTTGCTCTTCGGTAAAGAGCGCATAGATTCGGGCGGCGAACTCCGCCTCCGATACGCCACGCGCGCGCGCGACCTGCGGCGTAATGCCGGTGATCATTACCGCTTCCGGCTGCGGCAGATAGTCGTCCGCGGGGCGGCAGTAGAAAATCTGCGGCTCCCCGACAGGGTTGAAATCGCTGTCGGTGCGCAGCGCGGCAAACTGCGCCGGACGATCCAGCGAGGGGCTTTTACCGAAGGTTTCGTAATCGTGAAACAGAAAAGTGCGTTCAGAGGCGGGCACGAGCATATCCTGTACTGAGAAAACAACGCACAGCATAGTCGCTTGCGTCGCGGGTCACAACTACGCCTGCGGGTGAGGCGGGCCGATCACATTTTTTTTCAATTTAATCAAACCTGTTTATGCCTTTTGCCGTAAAACGAGCCGCTGTTTTCCCCGTAACCTTGAGGATGAAGTGTTGAAAAGGCGTCTGTTGATCACTGTAACTGGAACTCTCTTTTTGGCTTCGCTGGCCCAGGCCGACGATATGCCGTTTCCCCTGACGCCACCGTCGATTGATGCCGCCTCCTGGGTACTGATGGACGCCACCACCGGACAGGTGCTGACCGCCGGCAATCCGGACGAGCGCCGCAACCCCGCCAGCCTGACCAAGCTGATGACCGGCTACGTGGTCGATCGCGCCATCGACGCGAAAAAAATCACCCGCGACGACGTGGTGACGGTCGGTAAAGACGCCTGGGCGGCGGGCAATCCGGTATTTAAAGGCTCTTCGCTGATGTTTATTAAGCCCGGCGACAAGATCACCGTGCGCGACCTCAGCCGCGGCGTCATCATCGACTCCGGCAACGACGCCTGCGTGGCACTGGCTGACTACGTGGCGGGCAGTCAGCAGAATTTCGTCAATATGATGAATCAGTACGTACAGAAGCTGGGCCTGACCAACACGCACTTCGAAACCGTGCACGGTCTCGATGCGCCGGGCCAGTTCTCCTCCGCGCGGGACATGGCGAAGCTGTCGCGCGCTATTATCAGCGGCGAACCCGATTTCTACGCCATGTACAGCGAGAAAACCCTCACCTGGAACGGCATCACGCAGAACAACCGCAACGGGCTGCTGTGGGACAACAATCTGCACGTCGACGGCCTGAAAACCGGCCATACCGAAACGGCGGGCTTCAATATCATCGCCTCCAACGTGGTCGGCCAGCATCGTCTGATCGCGGTGGTGATGGGCGGCAAAAGCCCGAAAGGGCGTGAAGAGCAGGCGCGCAAGCTGCTGGTATGGGGCCAGAACACCTTCGACACCGTGCAGCTGTTCCACGCGGGCAAGAAAATCGGCACCGAAAACGTCTGGTACGGCGCGCCGCACAGCGTCGCCGTCGGCACCGCTAACGACGTCTACCTGTCGCTGCCGCGCAGCGAGATCCAGAACGTGAAGGCCAAATATGTGATTAACCGTAAGGAGCTTGAGGCGCCGCTGAAAGCCAACGAAACCATCGGCGAGATTCAGGTGATCGATAAGGACAAACAGCTGGCGAGCTATCCGCTGGTCACGCTCTCAGCGGTAGAGAAAGCAGGCGTCTTCACGCGTATTCAGGACTACCTGAAGCAGAGGTTCTGACGGCAACAGGCGGCCTCCTTGCCGCCTCGCGTGATTACTTCAGATCGTCCTTCACATCCTTAACGTCGCTGGCCGACACCGGCGCGGCGGCGTTGCCCCAGCTGTTGCGCACATAGGTCAGCACGGCGGCGATCTGCTCGTCATCCAGCACGCCGGCAAAGGCGGGCATGGCGGGCGCCGTTGGTCGCGCGTCGGTATCGACGCCGCGGCTGCCCGCGCTGACGACGCGGATCAGCGAGGTGGCGTCCGGCTGGTTGATCAGCGGATTGGATGCCAACTGCGGGAAAATATTCCTCTCGCCGCGTCCGCCGGGGCTGTGACAGGCGGAACACTTCGCCTCATAGATCTGCGCGCCGAGCTTCATGCGATCGTCGCTGGCGGCCAGCGGCTGCGGCACCTCTTCATCGTGGGTTTTGCCCTCTTTCAGGAAGGTCGCCACCGCGCGCAGATCCTCCTCGCGCCAGTACTGGGTCGAGTGACGCACCGCATCGGCCATCGGACCGGAAGCGATGGCGTAGCGGTTCACGCCGGTGCGCAGATAGCTGACGATATCCTCCTGCGTCCATTTGCCCAGCCCGGTATGGGCGTCCGCGCCGAGATTAGGCGCATACCAGCCCTCAACTTCGCTACCGCTGAGGAAGCGATCGCCTTTATCGCCGCCGAGAAAATTTTTCGAGGTGTGACAGGTGCCGCAGTGGCCAAGACCCTGCACCAGATAGGCGCCGCGATTCCACTCCGCCGACTTTTTCGCATCGGGGATAAACGTGCCCTTATCGAAGTTAAGCCAGTTCCAGGCAATCAGGCTGGTGCGAATATTAAAGGGGAAGGGCAGCTGGTTGGTTTCGACTTCATGATGGATCGGCTGCAGCGTCTGTATCCACGCCCAGAGATCCTGCAGGTCACGCTCGGACATCTTCGTGTAGGCGGTAAACGGCATCGCGCCGTAGAGCCGTTTGCCGTCGTGGCCGATGCCTTCCGTCATGGCGCGGCGGAAATCGTCATAGCTCCAGTCGCCGATGCCGGTCTCGCGATCCGGCGTGATATTGGCGCCGGCCAGCACGCCGAACGGGGTATTGATCTTGACGCCGCCCGCATAGGGCTGCTTCGCATCGGTAGTATGACAGGCGGTGCAGTCGCCGAGGGTGGCGAGGTAGCTGCCGCGCGCATACTGGTCATACTCCGGCTGCGCCTGGCTGCTGACGCTTGCAACCAGCAGCAGCGCGGCGGAGAGTGCATTCAGCGTTTTCATGCGGTAATCATCTCCCCCGGACGTTTCAGATACCAGGTGCGGATCGCGTGCGCCGCCTTAAACGCCAGCGCGCCCACGGTGCCGGTCGGATTGTAGCCGGGATTCTGCGGAAAGGCGGAGGCGCCCACCACGAACAGGTTCGGCACGTCCCAGACCTGCAGATGCTTGTTGACCGAACTGGTGCTGGGATCGGCGCCCATCACAAAGCCGCCGACGACGTGAGAGGACTGATAGGGCACGCTGCTCCAGTGGCCGGTCATCGGTTTAACGATCATTTCACGCGGGTTCATCGATTTGGCGATCTCCGCCACCTTGCCGGTGCAGTACTGCGCCATCTTCAGATCGTTCTGCGAAAAGTCGAAGGTAATGCGCAGCAGCGGACGACCGTGCGGATCTTTATAGTTGGGATCGAGCGAAAGGTAGTTGGTGCGCGTGGTGTAGCTGCTGGCCTCGCAGCCGATCGACATGGTGCTGAGGTAGTTATCTTTTAGCGCGCGTTTCCATTTTGATCCCCACTTCGGCGTGCCGGGCGGCAGCGGACGATAGCCGATGGGCGCGGAGCCGATCGGCGTCACGCGGATACTGCCGCCGCCGAAGAAGCCGAGGCCGCTGTGGTCGAAGTTATCGTTGTTGAACTCATCGATGCCCATGCCGACCGCGCCCGCGCCGATAAAGGGATTGAAGTTCTTGTCATCGAAAAACAGCGTCACGTTGTTGGCGGTCTGGTAGGCGTAGTTGCGGCCGGTGGTGCCCTTATTGGTGACCGGATCGTAGGCCTCGCCGATCTGCGACAGCAGCATCAGGCGCACGTTCTCAAAGGTAAAGGCGGCGACAATCACCAGATCGGCTGGCTGTTCCCAGGTATCGCCGGAAGAGTCGACGTAGGTGACGCCGGTTGCTTTTTTGCCGCTGGAATCGGTCAGCACCTCCAGCACTTCGCAGTTGGTATAGGCGGTAAAGTTCTCTTTGCGCATCAGCGCGGGCAGCACGGTAGTAATGGCGCTGGCTTTGGAGTAGTTGGCGCAGCCGTAGTTCGTACAGAAGCCGCAAAAGGTGCAGGGGCCCATGGTGACGCCGTAGGGATTGGTATAGGCCTCGGAAACCAGCGAGGAGGGCACCGGGAAGGGCTGATAGCCCATCTCTTTCGCCGCCTGCGCGAACAGCGTCGGGCCGTAGGGCTGACGCAGCGGCGGCGTCGGATACTCACCGCTGCGCGGGCCTTCGAAGGGGTTGCCGCCGGCGCGCTTCTCGCCGTTGAGGTTACCCGCGTAGCCAGAGGTGCCCGCGACGCGCTCAAACTGCATATAGTGCGGCTCCATCTCTTCCCAGGTGGTGCCCCAGTCCTGCAAAGCGAGCTCGCCGGGCATCGCGTCGGCGCCGTAACGCTCGGTGAGATAGCTCTTCAGCTGGAATTCGTGCGGCTGAAAGCGAAAGGTAATGCCCGCCCAGTGGTTGCCCGCGCCGCCGGTGCCGTTGCCGGGATGAAAGGATCCCCAGGTGCGCATCGGCAGCGCGGTCTGCGACGGGTTATTGCGCATGGTGCAGGTATTCTGCCGCGTGCGCAGCATGAGCTCTTCACGCATCACATAGCGCAGTTCATCGGTCACGGTGCCGATATTGAAATCGCGCGCGGTATCGCGCCACGGTCCGCGCTCGATGCCGATCACCTCTAACCCTTCGTCAGCCAGCTCATTGGCGATAATCGAACCCGCCCAGCCAAGGCCGATCACCACGACATCCGTTTTAGGTAATTTTTTCATGGCTTATCCCTGCCTTTCCACTGTGCGATGCTGATGGGTTCGAGATGCAGATCTTCGTTGTGCCGCTCGATGTAGGGGCGATAGTCGTAGCGCGCGCCGGGAAAGCCCAGCATTTTCCACGACGCCATATTGCGATTGCCGCCGTAGATGGGATCGGCGAAAAAACCCTCCATGGTGTTGTTCAGCACCTCGATAAACAGCGACTGCGCATCGAAGCCCTCGAAGTGCACCTTGCCTGCTTCCATCGCGGCCAGCAGCGCGTCCTGCTGCTGCGGCGTCAGATCTTTGAAGCGTTTCTGAGAGGTCTGCTGAACGTAGCGGTCGAGCGCGGCCAGGCCCTGACGGTAGCGCTGCTGCGGCACCAGCGGCGACTGATCGCCCTGCTCAGCGGTGCCTTTCTGGAACGGGCCTTCCATATAAATGCGCTCAAAAGTGCCGTAAAAACCGTGCAGCTGACGATCGATAAACTGCGCGCAGCCCGCCTCTTTACCGCCCACGCTCAGCTCGTCGGCGGGGATCAGGCGATCGACGATGGCTTCAATAGTTTCAGCTTCTTCCTGAGTGAAAAAGAGCCAGCCGGGCTGGTCGAAGGTTTCGGGAGGATTATCGGAGAAGGGCGTCCAGCCCGGCGAACCTTTCAGGGAGACGGCGTCGGCCGCGCGGGTAACGGTGGCGGCTACGCCTAGCGTAGACCAGGTCAACACCTGCCGTCGCGTGACGCCCGGCAGAGTTTTGGCTCTTTTCTTCATGTCGCTTCCTTAAGTCGTGTTATCAAATAAACGAAAATAAGAGATATGGTTATGTGATTGTTTTTATGGTTTTGGGTGCTTGTAAAGGCAATGTTGATAATTGTAAGAAGGTGTCAAAACTGTATTGAAATGTAGAAGCGGCATTAAGCCTTAGCAACGTCATGGGATAAAATAACGCACTTTATGATCCTCAGTCGGAAAGCCAACTTGCGCCCAGATAAGCCCATATCGAATATCGAGTTCTGGTTCTATCGCCACTACCGCAGCGTGCATGGCGTACGCATCGCCATCGCCTTTTTACTCACCTTTTTGCTGGTGCGGCTCACCGGTATTCCCGAAGGCACCTGGCCGCTGATCACGCTGGTGGTGGTGATGGGACCGATCTCTACCTGGGGCAACGTTTTCCCTCGCGCCATCCAGCGTATCTGCGGCACCTTCGCTGGATCCATCTCAGGCCTGATCGCCCTTAAGCTGGAGATGATGTCGCTGCCGGTGATGCTGGCATGGTGCGGCATCGTGATGATGGTGTGCGGCTACCTGACGTTAGGCAAACATCCCTATATGGCGCTGCTGATCGGCATTACGCTCAGCGTGGTGGTCGGCGCGCCGGCGGGCGATTTCACCGTGGCGCTATGGCGCGGCGGCGACGTGATCCTCGGCTCGCTGCTGGCGCTGCTGTTCAGCGCCATCTGGGCGCAGCGCGCCTATACCCACTGGCGCATCCAGCTGTCGGACTCGCTGGCGGAGATCGCCAAAATTTATCACGCCGGTTTTTCCCCTAATCTGATTGAGAAGCCGCGCCTGAAAAAGCCGCTGGGCAAGCTGCTGACCAACGTTGTGAAAATGCGCGCGCTGCTGGTGCCGGCGAGTAAAGAGACGCGTATCCCCAAATCGGTATTCGAGGCGATTCAGACCATCAACCGCAATATGGTGAATACGGTGGAGATGCAGATCGAAGCCTGGTGGGCCTCGCGCGAAACGCATCTTATCCTGCTCAACGCGCCGACGCTGCGGCGCACCCAGCAGATGACCGAAAAGACGCTGCACGCGCTTTCGGCGCTGGCGCTGCGCGGCGAGACCGACGAGGTGGTGGCCAACAGCCACGAGCTGACGGAAATTACCCGCGAGCTCAAGCAGCTGATCGCCGATGCGGGCAGCGAACGGCTGGAAGAGACGCCTATCTACGGCTATGTCTGGCTGAGTCTGGAGCTGGCGAAGCAGCTGGAGCGCATGACCGATCTGATCCGCCTGGCACTGCGCAAATAATCACCAAGGACAATGACTTAATGCGAAAGGCGCATTCTTTGCGCTAAGATAAGCGCCAGTCCGATTTTAGCGGCGACAATTGTCGCCCCGGCTGGCGAACCGCTAAGCTGAAGGTTATGACTCTACCCCCTGCGTAAGCAGGCCCAAAAAAAGGTGCCACCATGGAAAATGCCAAGCAATCATTTCAGGACGTACTGGAGTTTGTGCGTATGTTCCGTCGTAAAAACAAACTGCAGCGTGAAATCACTGATAACGAAAAGAAAATCCGTGATAACCAGAAGCGCGTTCTGCTGCTGGACAACCTGAGCGAGTATATTAAACCGGGCATGAGCATCGAGGCGATTCAGGAAATCATCGCTTCCATGCGTTCCGACTACGAAGATCGCGTCGATGAATACATCATCAAAAACGCCGATCTGTCGAAAGAGCGTCGCGACCTGTCGAAAAAACTGAAATCGATGGGCGAGCCGAAAGCGCAGTAAGCGCAGGCTGAATGGCAAAACCCACGCTTCAGCGTGGGTTTTTTTTCGTCTGAAACCGGCGTGACTCGCTGAAATTAGCGCTGCAGCAGCTGGCGCGCGATGCGCTGCAGCTGCTGCGCCAGCGCCTCGCCATTCGGTACTTCGCCGCCCGGCGCGGCGGTGGTGGCGCGCAGCACCAGCGCCGGCTCCAGCGCTCTGGAGGGCGGCGGCGCATCCTGCAGACGCGCCAGCAGCGTCTCGACGCACTGCTCCCCCAGCGCCTGCAGATCCTGGCGCACCGTGGTCAGCGGCGGCTGATACCAGGCGCTTTCGGCGGTATCGTCATAGCCGACCACCGAGATCTCGCCCGGAATCGCCACGCCGTGCTGATGCAGCGCGCGCATCGCGCCAAGCGCCATCTGATCGTTCGCCACCAGCAGCGCCTGCGGCAGGCAATCGGGCAGCTGTTGCAGCATCGCCTGGTAGCCAGACTGGGCGCTCCAGTCGCCCCGCAGCGCGCAGAAGGGCGTCAGGCGATGCGCCGCCAGCGCTTCGCGCCATGCCGCTTCGCGCAGCTGCGCCGAAATCGCCTGCGCCGGGCCGTTCAGCAGGCCGATCTGGCGATGCCCCAGCGCGACCAGGTGCTCGACGGCGGCCCGTGCGCCGTGCGCGTTGGAGTACTGACACTGCGCCACCTGCGCCTGGGGTTCGACATCCATAAAAATTACCGGCTTGTTGCCGCACAGCGTCTGGATCTGCTCCGCTTCCGCAGCGGCCAGCGGCAGATTAATCATCAGCGCATCGACGCGCTGCGCCAGCAGTTCGTTGACGGTCTCGGCGGCGCTGTTGTGACTGCGCATGGCGATCACCAGATGGTAACCGTCGCGGCTGGCACGCTGCTGGATCGCCGAGGCGATCTGCGCCGGCGCCATCAGCGCCAGATCGCTGGTGGCGAGCCCGAGCGTGCGCGTCGCTTTGCCCGCCAGTTGCTGCGCCACGCGGTTTGGCACATAGTTGAGCTGCTGCATGGCCGCTTCCACTTTCGCCCGCGTGCGCGGGGAGACCTGCGTCGAATGGTTAAGCACGCGGGAAACGGTCTGGTAGGAGACGCCGGCAAGGCGGGCGACGTCATCAAGAGTGATAGCGCGGGAAGTCATTGATTTCTCCACTGGACAGAGGCGGTCAGTGTAACAAACTTTTCGTCGCGCAGGCGCGTCTGCGCGCAACCCGAACGGAGGAGAGATGCAGCTTAACCATCAGGCCATTCAGGATCTCAACCTTATCGCCGCCTGGCTGTCGCTGGACGATATGCCCGTCGAAGGCGACATCGAAGCGGATATGGCGATACTTGCCGGCCACGCCGTGCTGCCGAATATCGAGGGCGCGGTGGCGCTGGCGAAAAGGTTCGGGCTGCCCTTGCTGCTCAGCGGCGGCATCGGCCACGCCACCGGCGCGCTGGCGCGTGCGATGGCGCTGCATCCGCTCTATCGCGATATCGAGACGCGCGGCAAAAGCGAGGCGCAGATGCTGGCGGCCATCGCCCGTGTTTTCGGCGGCCTCGACGAAGAAGATCTGCTGCTGGAGGAGGCGTCGCGCAACTCCGGCGAAAACGCCGCCTTCAGCCAGCGCCTGCTCGACGCCCGCCAGCTGCGGCCGCAGCGCGTGGTACTGATTCAGGATCCGCTGCTGCAGCGCCGCGCCGACGCCACCTTCCGCTGGCAGTGGCGCGAGCGCGACGACGCGCCGCGCTTTATCAACTGGCCGGTATTTACCCCGTTCGTGACGCTCGATTCCGGTATGGCCCGCATCACCGGCGCGCCGCCGCAGGGGCTGTGGTCGCTGGAGCGCTTCGTGCAGCTGCTGATGGGCGAAGTGCAGCGCCTGCGCAACGATGAACAGGGCTACGGCCCGCGTGGGGCCGGCTTTTTCGGCGAAGTCGAAATGCCCGATGCGGTAGACGCCGCCTGGCATCGCCTGATGCAGCTGCCCGCCGTGCAGGCGCAGCTGGCGGCTAGGCGCGAGTTAACGGCTCTTTAAATAGACCTGTAAATTGACGTTCACCGCGTTGAGCAGCGGCACGCTGACGCCGTTGCGCGCCGCGCGCGTCACCAGATCGCCGATCACCTGTTCCGCTTCGATATCAAAGCCCTGACTTAAATCGCGATACATCGAAGAGGTCATCGGCGTGGCGGGATTGCTCAGCAGCTCGAGGATTTTCGCCGTCACCGCCGGCCGCGGCTGGTAGCCGTCGGCGGTAATGGTCGCCAGCACCTCGCTGAAGAGGCCGCGCAGCAGCGCTTCGCCGCCCTCGGCGGTGAGCGCCTGCTGCGTATCGCCGCGCGCCAGACAGCAGAACGCGCCGAGCGTGCTCAGCAGCAGCCACTTCTCCCAGAGCTCGCCGATAATATTCTCGGAAAAAAAGGCGTCGACGCTGGCCGCGCGCAGCGCCTCGTCCACGCGCTGCAGCCGCGCGTCGTTACGGCCATCCAGCGCGCCGTAATAGATCTGGTGCAGCGACGTCATCCGCACCACTTCGCCCTGTTCGCCCAGCGTCGCGTTGATTTTTACCAGCCCGCCGATCACCTTATCGCCGAAGCGATCGCGCAGCGTGTCGAAATGACGCATGCCGTTGAGGATCGGCATAATCAGCGTCTGTTCGCCTACGGCGGGCGCAATGTCTTCTATCGCCTGCGCCAGCGCGAAACTTTTCACCGTCAGGATAATCAGGTCGTAGGGACCGCGCAGCGATCCCGCCTGCGCCAGCTGCGGCTGCAGCTTCTCCACGCCCTGCGGCGTGCGCAGCACCAGCCCGTTTTCGCTGAGCTGCCTGAAGCGACGCTCGCGCACCAGAAAGGTCACGTCACGTCCCGCCTGCGCCAGACGCGCGCCAAAATATCCGCCGGTCGCCCCGGCGCCTACGATAAGAATGCGCATGTTCGATTTTCCCTTAGCCGTTGAGGCTCCTACCTTAAAACCAGACGGCGGCGGTTGCCAGCGTGGCGTTGCTCAGCGCCGCGCTATCGCCGCCAGCAGGGCGGGGAGCAGGCCGGGAAAGCGCTGATCCAGACAGTCGCGGCGCAGCGAAATCAGATTTTCCCGCCCGACCGGCCGCTGCCAGATCACGCCGCTGTCGCGCAGCACGCGCCAGTGATGCGTCATGGTCGATTTGGCGATCTCGCCGCGCAGCGCGTTGCAGCTCTGCTCGCCGTGCTGCGCCAGCGTCTGGAGAATGGCGAGGCGAATCGGATTGCCGAGCGCAAACAGCACCTCCTCCAGTTTGATCTCGTGCGGCTGCGGATGATTTTCCAGCATGGTATTCCTGTTCTACGATCTATCAATTGCGCAATTATAGCTCAAACTGTTCGCATTTAGTCGTACAGTGAGCGTAAGCTGCTTCTCGACGGCGCGCAATCCTGCGCGCCGCGCCACAAGTCAACCGACTAAGGACGCATCATGCCCCGAACACTTCCCGTTGAGCGTTACCGCAACATCGGCATCTCCGCGCATATCGATGCCGGTAAAACCACCACAACCGAGCGCATCCTGTTTTACACCGGAATGAGCCACAAGCTGGGTGAAGTGCACGATGGCGCCGCAACGACCGACTGGATGGCGCAGGAGCAGGAGCGCGGCATCACCATTACCTCGGCGGCGGTCAGCTGCTTCTGGCCCGGCATGGACGGCAGCTTCGCGCCGCACCGCATCAATATTATCGACACGCCCGGCCACGTCGACTTCACCATCGAAGTCGAGCGTTCGATGCGCGTGCTGGACGGCGCGGTAATGGTCTATGACGCCGTCGGCGGCGTTCAGCCGCAGTCGGAAACGGTGTGGCGGCAGGCGAATAAATATCACGTGCCGCGGCTGGCGTTCGTCAACAAAATGGATCGCCAGGGCGCGGATTTCTTCCGCGTGGTGCAGATGATGAAAGATCGCCTCAGCGCAAATCCGGTGCCGATCGTCATCCCCATCGGCGCGGAAGAGCACTTCAGCGGCGTGGTCGATCTGCTGAAAATGCAGGCGATTTACTGGGACGAGGCGTCGCAGGGCATGACTTTCAGCTACGCGCCGATCCCCGACGCGCTGCTGGACGAGGCGAACGCCTGGCGCGAAAAAATGGTCTCGGCGGCGGCCGAAGCGAGCGATGAACTGATGGAAGCCTGGCTGGAGAGCGGCGATCTGGAGCATGACCAGATTATCGCCGGGCTGCGGCAGCGCACGCTGCGCAACGAGATCCAGCCAATGCTGTGCGGCAGCGCCTTCAAAAACAAAGGGGTGCAGCGCATGCTGGATGCGGTGGTCGAGCTGATGCCGTCACCGGCCGATATTCCGGCGATCAAAGGCGTGGATGAGAACGGCAACGAGGCGGAGCGGCATCCGGGCGATGACGAGCCTTTCTCGGCGCTGGCGTTCAAGCTGATGAGCGATCCCTTCGTCGGCCAGCTCACCTTTGTGCGCGTCTATTCCGGCGTGCTGCGCAAAGGCGACAGCGTCTGGAACGCGGTCAAGGGCAAAAAAGAGCGTATCGGCCGCATCGTGCAGATGCACGCCAACGCGCGCCATGAAATAGAGGAGATCCGCGCCGGGGATATCGCCGCCTGCGTCGGGCTGAAAGAGGTCACCACCGGCGAAACGCTGTGCGATCCCAACGCCATTATTACGCTGGAGCGCATGGAGTTCCCGGAACCGGTCATTTCGCTGTCGATCGAGCCGAAAACCAAAGGCGATCAGGAGAAGATGAGCCTGGCGCTGCAGCGGCTGGCGGCGGAAGATCCCTCGTTCCGGCTGCACACCGACGAGGAGTCTGGCCAGGCGATTATCTCCGGCATGGGCGAGCTGCATCTGGAGATCATCGTCGACCGCCTGAAGCGCGAGTTTGGCGTCGAGGCGAATATCGGCCGTCCGCAGGTGACCTACCGCGAAACGCTGCGCAAGGCGGCACGCGACGTCGAGGGCAAGTTTGTGCGCCAGTCCGGCGGTAAAGGGCAGTATGGCCACGTGGTGCTTACGCTGGAACCGCTGGAGCCGGGCGGCGGCTTTGTGTTCGAAGACGCCACCAAGGGCGGCGTGGTGCCGCGCGAATATATTCCGTCGGTGGAAAAGGGCATCCGCGAGGCGCTGAACAGCGGCGTGATTGCCGGCTACCCGATCGTCGACCTGAAGGCGACGCTGACCTTCGGCTCCTATCACGACGTCGACTCCTCGGAGATGGCGTTCCGCATGGCCGCCATTCTCGGCTTCCGCGCCGCCGCGAAGCTGGCCGATCCGGTGCTGCTGGAGCCGGTGATGAAGGTAGAGGTCGAAACGCCGGAAGAGTATGCGGGCGGCATTATGGGCGATCTCTCGTCGCGCCGCGGACAGGTGCAGGGCATGGATGAGCACTTTGGCGGTCGCATTATCCGCGCCGAAGTGCCGCTGGCGGAGATGTTCGGCTACTCCACGGCGCTGCGCTCGCTGACGCAGGGGCGCGCCACCTACAGCATGGAGTTCGCCCACTACGCGCAGGCGCCGCGTCAGGTGGCGGACGCGGTGGTCGCCGCGCGCCACTAAGCGCGAGGCGCGTTACAGGGCCGTCACGCCGAGCGCGGCGGCCTGCGTCTCCCAGCGCATTATCTCCTGATACGCGGCGCGCTCCGGCACGGTAAATCCGGTAATAAAGCTGGCGCGCGCCGCCTTCTCCTCGACAAACTGCGTCAGTACGCGGCGCAGCGTCGTCAGCGTCTCTTCATCCGTTTGCGCGGACGTAATCAGCGGCGGGGCGGGGCAGAGCGGCGTTTCGCCGACGATCGCCAGCCCCGCCAGCTCGTGCGCGGCGTGTCGCCGCAGCAGCGCCCAGGTCAGGCAGTCAATCGCCGCAATATCCGCTTTCCCGACACGCAGATCCGCCAGCGACTGGCGATGGCTGCCGCTCAACCGGGTCGCACTAAAGAAGCGGCCCTGCTGCGCCAGCGGCGCGATAAGGTAGCGCAGCGCGTTATAGCCGGAGTGGGAATCGAGGCTGTTGGCCACCGCGCGGCGGCCGCGGAAATCGACCAGCGCGCTGTTTTCATCTTCCTCGCGCGCCACCAGCCAGCTGCGGTAGCGCGCGCCGTCGCAGCCCGGCGCGCTGAGTTCAAATGCGCCGACCAGCTGCACATCAGGCAACTGCGTCATCAGCGGATAGCCGCAGGTCTGACTCAGCAGCAGATCGTCGGCGCGCCAGTGCGCCAGTAGATCCTCCGGCCATTCAACATCCGCCCGTAACGGCTGTGCCAGCCTGGCGGTCAGCGCCTGGGTGTGCGGACGATGGATGTCGTACATCGGTAGCGAAAGCCGTTTCATGCGGGAGATCCTGTTGCCAGCCCGGATGGGCGTTAACGTTAACGGGCGTGGTGGTAAAATTCCTGATCCATTCGCCGTAGCCTGCCGCGCGAAATCCGCGGTTGCGCTGGTGATAGTCGTCGCGCCACAGCAGATAGACCCTGCGCAGACCATACCACGGCAGACCGGGCAGGTCGTGATGCACCGCGTGATAGTTGAGATTAAGAAACAGCAGCCGCCACGCCCAGCCCGCCTCGTTATTGACCGAGCGCGCCAGCGGATCGGCAGCGGCGCGGTGTTCATAGAAAGAGCGCACTTTGGTCAGCATCAGCGCGGGGTAGCTTACCGCCAGCGTAAACAGGAGCGGCGAGAAGCCCTGGCGCGCCATCCAGGCGAACAGCACGGCCAGCAGCGCCAGATGCACGATCCACATGGCGATTGCGCGCCCTTCAACACGGCAGATCGCCAGCAGCAGCGACCGAAGCGCCGCGTAAATATCCAGCAGCGGCCCCAGCAGCAACCGGCCGGGAAAGGTATTGCGCAGGTGGATCGCCCGGCGCTGCCAGGGCCGCAGCCGCGCCCAGCGCGCCGGTGACACATACCAGGTTTCGGGATCGTCATCGGGATCGGTCAGGCTGTGGTTGCGGTGGTGCGCCAGGTGCGAATCGCGGTAAAGCCCGTACGGGTACCAGACCGCCAGCGGCAGCGTGCCAAACAGCTGGTTCAGGCGCGGAAAGCGCGTCGGATGACCATGGATCAGCTCATGCTGCAGCGACAGGTACCAGCTGGTAAACAGGATCAGCAACCCCGTGGCGGGCCACAGACCGAGCCTCTGCCAGTACGCCAGCGTGGCGAACCAGCCGCTGTAGATCGTCGCCATCAGCAGCCAGGTGGGCAGCTCGCTGCGCCACAGCCAGCTTTGCTTCCACTGATGGATTTGCGCGCGCTGCTGCGCGTTAAGGTAGTCGGATGAGCCTCTTGTCATAGCAACCTGCCGAAGGTGACCAAATTCAGCACAACATGCGCGAAGGCGGGGAAAAAGAGAAAGATCCTGAGTGACTTACTTATGTCGAAAAACTTGATGATGCGGTTGAAAACTATTGGCTATCAGTGAGGACGCGGCTGACGTAACCTTTGCCCATCGAATCTTATCTCTCACGCAGGGTCGAAACCTGCCCGCGAAAGGAACTGAATTATGAAAAATATTGGCTTCTTATCCTTCGGTCACTGGACGCCCTCTTCACAGTCCGCCACTCGCTCTGCGCAGGACGTGCTGCTGCAGTCCATCGATCTGGCGGTCGCCGCTGAAGAGCTGGGCGCGGACGGCGCTTACTTCCGCGTACACCACTTTGCGCGTCAGCTCAGCTCGCCGTTCCCGCTGCTGGCAGCGGTCGGCGCGCGCACCAGCAAAATCGAAATCGGCACCGGCGTGATCGATATGCGCTACGAAAACCCGCTCTATATGGCGGAAGACGCCGGCGCGGCGGACCTGATCGCCAACGGCCGTCTGCAGCTCGGCATTAGCCGCGGCTCGCCGGAGCAGGTGGTGGAAGGCTATCGCTACTTCGGCTATGCGCCGCAGGAGGGCGAAACCGACGCCGATATGGGCCGTCGCCATACGGAAGCGTTTCTAGAGGTGCTGCGCGGCGAAGGTTTCGCCAAACCGAATCCGCAGCCGATGTTCCCGAACCCGCCGGGCCTGCTGCGCCTTGAGCCTTTCTCGGAAGGGCTGCGCGAGCGCATCTGGTGGGGTTCCGGCTCCAACGCCACCGCCGAGTGGGCGGCGAAAATGGGCATGAACCTGCAAAGCTCTACCCTGAAGGATGACGAAACCGGCGAGCCGTTCCACGTTCAGCAGGCGAAACAGATCCGCGCCTACCGCGAAGCCTGGAAAGCGGCGGGGCACAAGCGCGAGCCGCGCGTGTCGGTCAGCCGCAGCATCTTTGCGCTGGTGAACGACATGGACCGCGCCTACTTTGGCCGCAGCGGCCAGGAGCAGGATTCCGTCGGCTTCCTCGACGAGAAGACGCGCGCCATTTTCGGCCGCAGCTACGCGGCGGAGCCGGAAGCGCTGATCAAGCAGCTGGCGCAGGATGAAGCGATTGCCGAAGCGGACACGCTGCTGCTGACGGTGCCGAACCAGCTCGGCGTCGACTACAACGCGCACGTGATTGAAGCGATTCTGAAATATGTCGCGCCGGAGTTAGGCTGGCGCTAAGCGTGAAAACGGCGGCCTCGGCCGCCGTTTTTTTTGCATGGATCAACTCGCCTGTTGCGCTTTTTCCAGCTTGCGGCTGCCCGCCGCCCCGGCGCAGAACAGGGCTATCACCACCAGCGCCAGCACCGGCAGCATCGCCATGCGCAGTCCGGCGTGCTCGCCGATAAAGCCGAGTCCCGGCGGTCCCACCAGAAAGGCCAGATAGCCGAGGGTCGCCGCGATGGTGACGCGAATCGCGCTGTTGTTGCCGTCGCCTGCCGCGGAGACCGTGAGCGGAAAACCGAGCGCCGCGCCGATGCCCCAGAACAGCACCGCGGCCGCAGCCAGCCATGAATTATCGGAGAAGATCACCAGCATCAGGCCGAACGCGGCGGAGAAGGCGCTGACGCGCAGCATCCAGACGCGGCCGATGCGATCGACCACATAGCCGCCGAGAAAGCGCCCCAGCGTCATGCCCGCGGTAAAACCGGCATAGACCAGCGTGCCCTGCGTGTGGCTCAGGTTATGCCCATCGATCATCAGCAGCGGCAGCCAGTCGTTGGCGGAGCCTTCCGCCAGCGCCATCGCCAGGATCACCACGCCGAGGATCAGCAGCTGGCGATCGCGCAGCTCATGGCGTACCTGCGCGATAAAGCCGCCGCTGTGCGTCTGTTCGCTGCGTTCGCCGTCGCTGGTCGCAGGCAGATGGCGTAGCGCCACGGCGGCGATCAGCACATCCGCCAGCAGCACGGCGGCAAAATGAAGGCTGGTGCTGATATCCGCGGCGGTCATCACCAGGCCCGCCAGCGCGCCTGCCAGCGTGCCCAGGCTGAAAAAGCCGTGAATGATGGTCATGACAGAGCGGCCCAGCGCCCGTTCGAACGCGGCGCCCTCGACGTTGATCACCACATCCATCAGCGCCGTGCCGCCGCCCAGCAGCGTCAGGCTGGCGAAAACGCCCAGCGCGCTCGCCAGCGTCAGGCTGAGCGCCATCAGCACCAGCCCGATCAGCAGCAGAACCATGCCGTAGCGCATCACCCGCTGCGTGCCGAGCTGGGCGATCAGCTTGCCGGCCAGCAGCACGCCGAGCATTGACCCGCAGGAGAAGCCGAACAGAATCATGCCCATCAGTTCGGTTGAGGCGTCGAGCGTATCGCGCATAAAGGGCGTGCGGCTGACCCAGGACGCCCAGGTAAAGCCGGGAATAAACATCAGACCGAAAATGGCCCACTTGCCGCGAGCCTGTTGTTGAGGCGTCATCACGACTCCTGTTTGTCGTACGGATGTACGAGAGAATAATACAAAAATGGCGCGGCGCGAGCGAAGAGGCGAAATATTATTCCCGAACCGGGTCCGCTATTTTTCGCACCGCCCGCAAAATAGCGTCGCGGCTCATCGGCGCGTCGTTGAGCAGATTATGGATGGTTAAGCCCTCAATCAGCGCATCGAGCGCGCAGGCGGTCTCCATGGGAAAGCAGAGGTGCAGCGACGCCCGGCTGCGCGCCATCCACAGCTGCAGCAGCTGGCGAAACGCCTCTTTGCGCGCCGCCAGCGAGTAAAGCTCGAAACTCAGGATCAGATGGCGCTGGCTGGCCCAGACATCGCCGCAGATCAAATCCACCACCGCTTCGCAGGCGTCCGCGCATTCGGTCGCGCTCTGCATGCGCTGGCGGAACGCCTGGGAGATGGTATCCACCATATAGCTGAAGGCGCCCATCAGCAGCAGATCGGTTTGCGGAAAGTGATAGGTGAGGGTGCCGGGCGAGAGGCCCGCCTGATCGGCCACCCGGCGATAGGTGGTGCCGCGCACGCCTTCGTTGATTATCACCGTCAGCGTCGCGTCCAGAATGTCGGTTTTAATATCCCGTGTAACGGCCATCAACTGCTCTCATTTCTCTGACGTAAACTGGGTAAGGATAACCGCTCGGCGGCGACAAAGCTTGCGGCGCGGGCGGGATGGGGCTGGGCAGCGCGTGCCACTCCGGTTATGATTTCGCCCTACACGACATCGACGGCAGCCAGCGGCAGGGAGGCACTATCAGCAGCATAAGGATCAGGCTCGGCAGCAGGGAGCGCAGCCGTGAAGAGTAACACCCCGCGTCACGCCTTTCACTACGCGCCGTTCCGCCACCTCTTTTTCGCCCGCACGCTGACGGTGCTGGGCAACAGCGTCGCGCCGGTGGCGCTCGCCTTTGCGGTGCTCGATATGGGCGGTTCCGCCGCCGACCTTGGCGTAGTGGTCGCCGCGCGCTCGCTCTTCAACGTCCTCTTTCTGCTGTTTGGCGGCGTGCTGGCGGATCGCTACTCGCGTAATCGGGTGCTGCTGCTCTCGTCGCTTGTTGCCGCGCTCTCTCAGAGCTGCGTCGCCTGGCTGGTGCTCGAGCAGGCCGCGACCCTGATCACCCTGGCGATGCTGAGCGCCGTCAACGGCGCGGCCGCAGGTATCGCGCTGCCCGCCTCATCGGCGCTGGTGCCGCAAACCGTGCCGGCGCCAAAGCTGCGGCAGGCAAACGCTTTTATTCAGTCGGGCGTCTATGGCGGCACCATTATCGGCGCGTCGCTGGGCGGCATTCTCACCAGCACTATCGGCGCGGGCTGGGGGCTGGCGGTGGACGCGTTCGGCTTCGCGCTGGCCGCGCCGCTCTATTACGCGGTGCGCACCGGCGTACAGCCTGCGGATTCACATAATACGCTGTGGCAGGATCTACGCGACGGCTGGCGAGAATTCACCGCCCGCAGCTGGGTCTGGGCGGTGGTAGCACAGTTCGCCGTGGTTAACGCCGCTTTTACCGGCGTGGTGATGGTGCTTGGCCCGGTTATCGCCGACGGCGCCTTTGGCCGCGCCCGCTGGGGCGTGATGATCGCGGCGCAAAGCGTCGGGCTGATTATCGGCTCCGGCATCGCGCTGCGCTGGCGTCCGCGTCGCGCGATGTTCACCGGCGTGATGCTGGTGGCGCTTTGCGCTTTTCCCATGCTGCTGCTGGCGGGCGGCGCGTCGGCCGGCTGGCTGATGGTCGCGTTCTGCATCGCCGGGATGGGGTTCGGCCAGTTCGGCGTTATCTGGGCGCAGGCGCTGCAAACTCATATTCCGCGCGACCGGCTGGCGCGGGTTTACGCGTATGACGCGATGGGATCTTTTATCACCATTCCGCTGGGCGAGCTGGCCGCCGGGCCGCTGGCGATGCGCTTCGGCAACCAGACGGTGCTGCTGAGCTGCGCCGCGGCGGTGCTGGCGGCGACGCTGGCGGCCTGCCTGGTGCCGGGGATCAGACAGCTGCGGCAGGCTGAGTAGCGACGCCGGAAGTAGGGATGATAAATGCAAAAAGCCCGCTCAGGTTTCCCGGAGCGGGCTTTTTAAATCAATCGAATAAGAGTTTAGTTATTAATTTTTTCGATAAGACAGGCCAGTTTTTGTCTGTGCTGGGCATTGCGCATGAAAAACTTGCCTTCACGTTACCGCTGATATCCCCCGGCGCAGGCTGGATACGGAAGCTGCGCCGCATTTCGTTTATCAGATCCGTCATAATCCTTTGAACCGCAGAAACAGTTTTCTATTATCGGCCTTCTTACCGCGAACTAAGCTCCCGCCTGCACGAAATGCTTCATGGCCTGAAAGAAGCGCCTGATGTATCAGGATGATCGCCGTTTTACCGGCAATGTCGCCTTTGAAAACTGCTGGATCTGTCTTCCGATGGATTAAGGCTTTCTTCACGCTTTATTACGTTAAGGAAATCACAGTGAATCTGATGAATAATTGTGCATCGCCCACCGTAGATGTTATATTAAAATATAATATTCGGAGGTGCTTTATGTATACAACTCGCCTGAAAAAGGTTGGCGGATCCATCATGCTGGCGGTTCCTCCCGCCGTGCTGAAAACGCTGGAGCTGTCGACGGACAGCGAGGTAGGTATGACCATTGATAATGGATGCCTGATTATTGAACCCCAGAAACGGCCCCGTTATTCGCTTGAGGAACTGCTGGCGCAGTGCGATCCGCACGCTGAAATAAGCGAAGAAGAGCGGGAATGGATTGATGCGCCTGCGGTGGGCAAGGAGATCCTGTAAATGGACAGAGGGGAAATCTGGCTGGTTTCACTGGATCCGATTGCCGGCCACGAGCAAAGTGGAAAACGTCCGGTACTTATCGTATCGAAGGCATCGTTTAACAAGCTGACCCGGTTACCCGTTGTTGTTCCCGTTACCAGCGGCGGAAACTTTGCTCGCACGGCAGGTTTCACCGTTTCACTGGAAGGGGCAGGGACAAAAACGACTGGCGTTATTCGCTGTGACCAGCCCAGAACCATTGATATGGCAGCCCGGAACGGCAAGCGGCTGGAACGCATACCTGACGCTGTTGTAAATGAAGTGCTTGCCAGGCTGGATGCTATTTTGAGTTAACGCCATGACGCAGAAAAGCAAAAAGCCTGCTTCAAAAGCAGGCTTTTCTAATATGGCTCCTCTGACTGGACTCGAACCAGTGACATACGGATTAACAGTCCGCCGTTCTACCGACTGAACTACAGAGGAATCGCTTGAACGGGGCGCATATTATCGACCCGCATCGGCCATGTCAAAGCCCTTTTTCACAAAAATGTTCAACTGCTGAAATAAACGCCACAGGCCGGTGCGCCGGTAAACATGCTCCCGTCTAACAAACGAAAATTATTTTTCCCTGCAGGGTTTAATGAAAAAAATCGCCTGTTACGGCGCGTGTGTCACACTGCCTGAATCTCCCGGACGATCCCTTAAGACAAAGATTTCAAAGCGGCTCACACTTCTCATCTCTGCTGTTTGCCTGGGGTTATTTCGAAACGTATATTCCGTAAAAACTCAATTATGAAACAGGAAGGCAGTCGATGAACAGAGTCAGGATCGGCATGATCGGCAGCGGCTATATCGGACGCTGCCACGCTATCGCCTACGCGCAGGCGCCGACGGTTTTTCCGCTAAAGGGCGAAATCGTGCGCGAGATGCTGGCGGAGGTCAATCCTGCGCTGGCGGAGAAGCAGGCGGCCGCCTTTGGCTTTGCGCGCTCGACCGGCGACTGGCGCGAGCTGGTGCGCGATCCTGCAATTGACGTGGTGGATATCTGCGCGCCCAACTTCCTGCATAAAGAGATGGCGCTGGAGGCGATCCGCCACGGCAAGCATGTCTATTCGGAAAAGCCGCTGTCGCTCTCGGTGGCCGACGCCGAAGAGATGGTGCAGGCGGCCCAGGCCGCCGGGGTGAAAACCCTGGTGGGCTTCAACTACATGAAAAACCCCACCAGCCAGCTGGCGAAAGAGATCATCGCGCGCGGCGAGATCGGCGAGGTGGTGCATTTCTACGGCACCCACAACGAAGATTATCTGGCGAAGCCGGAGACGCCGCTCGACTGGCACTGCCAGAAGGCGCTGGCGGGCCTTGGCGCGCTGGGCGATCTGGCGGCGCATATCGTCAATATGGCGCACTATCTGGTGGGCGACATCGAAGAGGTAAGCGGCGACATGATGACGGTGATCAAAACGCGTCCCGATGCAAAAGATCCCAGCCGCCAGCTGTCGGTAGAGAATGAAGATCAGGCGAGCGCGCTGCTGCGCTTTCGCAACGGCGCGCACGGCGTAATTGAAACCTCGCGTATCGCCTGCGGCAGCAAAATGGGGCTGACCTATGTCGTCACCGGCACCAAAGGCACGCTGCGCTACAGCCAGGAGCGCATGGCGGAGCTGGAACTCTATCTGCATGACGAACCGGCGGGGCGTCAGGGATTTAAAACCATCCTGACCGGCCCGGCGCATCCCGACTACGCTAACTTCTGCGTCTCGGCCGGGCATGGCATCGGCTTTAACGATCAGAAAACGGTGGAAATTCGCGACCTGATTAACGGCATCGCGGCAGGCGATCGCCTGTGGCCCGATTTTGCCGAAGGGTTGCAGGTGCAGAAGGTACTGGAGGCGATTGCGGTTTCCGCCACCGAGCGGCGCTGGCAGGCGGTTTAGCGGAGCAGCGCGCGGCCCGTGACGCCGCGCGCCCAAATCATTATCCTGCGGCTTTCTCCCACCACAGCTTATCCAGCGCATAGTAGCGGTCGCGTTCGCTCTCCGGCTGCTGCAAATCGCGCTTCCACGGCTTCGCCAGAATAAAGTGCAGGTTCTTCACCTCGCTCTCTTTCCACATCCGGCTGTGCTGAAACGGCAGGGTTTTCAGCGCATTGTAGATATAGGAGAGCGGCAGCCAGCGTCCGTGAAACGCTTCGTTCAGCAGATCCTGCTCTGAGAAGGGATAAGCCTTCAGGTCCACAATCGCGGCAACGCGGTCGGCCAGCTGTTCGAAGAGCGCATTGTCCGGCGTAAGCACCAGAAAACCGCCGTTAAGGTAGTTATCCAGCAGAACAGGCGCAGGCTCGCCGCGATCCTGCCAGGTATAGTGACAGTTTTCCGGCTGCCAGCTGGCGGGATAAGAGGCGATCTGGTTAGGGTTGCAGCGGCAGGCGTGACAGGCCGCCAGCAGGTTGTCGCCGAGATCGAGCGTAAACAGCTCATCCATATTTTGCAGCACCAGCATATCCGCATCGAGGAACACCACTCGCGCGTAGTCGGTCAGCTGCCAGGCGCGCAGTTTGGTCCAGACTTCGCCGAACTGCGCCGAGGCGTAGTGCTGTTCCAGCGCGCTGTTGGGATAGATCGGATCGACCGGATGCACCACGCAGCCTTCTGCCTGTAAGGCTGCGCAATCCGCCTGCGGGATCGCATCGGTGGTCATCACCACCAGCGGCCAGCGCGTGCCGCTCTGTTTCAGCGAACGGTGCAGCGCCTTAACGCCCACCAGATAATCGGGCTGCGTCAGCAGCGTAACCCATGCAAACATGGTTCTCTCCCTGTAAAAGTCAGTCAAAAAGCGCGGTCAGATAATCGTTGCTGAAGCGGCGCTGCGGATCCAGTTCGCGGCACAGCGTGCGGAAGTCGTCCCAGTGCGGATAAACGTCGCGCCAGGCGTAGCGTCCGGCGTCGTAATATTTACCCCAGTGCGGGCGTCCGCCTTCTTCCGCCAGCAGCTTTTCTACCTCGGTAAGAAAGTGCAGGCCATCCTGCGACAGCGAACCGTCGTCGGCGTAATAGACCACAAAGCCGAAGAAGCAGGTCGGCTCGCCGTAGGCGGGGCTGAGCCAGGCTTCCGACGCGCCGGTGCAGCGCAGGATAATCGGATAGTGCATATGCGGCCGGTCTGCGGCGTACCAGCGTTTGATTTTGCTGATAACCGCAGGTGTACGCGAAAGGGGAACGCCGATTTCGACGTTAATCTGCGGTACCGCGATGCCGCGGCAGAACAGCTGATAGATATCGCCGGTGACGTCGGTAAAGTCGCGAAAGCGCGTTACGGTGCGGAACTGTTTCCCGCCTTTGCCGTGGATCTGCGTGTCGCGATGCATCTGCTCCAGCGTCTGGTCGATAGTGCTGTTCAGGCTGTCGTCGCCCTGATCGGCGTGCTTCACCACCTCGCGGCCGTTAGCCTGCCACTCGGCGGTTTCCTGCGCCTTCGCTTCGTTCGCGTTCCAGACGTGCATCAAATTATCGTCGACAAACCACCAGGCTTTGCTCAGCGCGTACTCGCTGTTCCAGCGCAGCAAATCCTGCTCAAGATTATCCGCCGACACCGCGTTTTTATGGCAGGTGTAAATGCGGAAGGGCTGAGTGCGCAGCGTGACGGCGGTAACGATGCCGAGCGCGCCGAGCGTCACCTGCGCGGCGGGAAAATCCGGCTCGCCGCGCGTGAACTCGCGGATCGATCCGTCGGCCAGCACCATGCGAATGCGCAGCGCTTCGTCCGCCAGCGAGCTTTGATGCAGCCCCTGGCCGTGCGTGCCGGTCGCCATCGCGCCCGCCAGCTTTTGCACCGCAATCACGCCGGGCGAGGCGGCCAGCATGCGGTCCAGCGCGGTAAGTTGAATATAGAGATCGTTGAGCGTGGTGCCCGCGCCGACGGTGACGCTCTGCTCATCCTGCGCCAGCAGGCCGGAAAGGGCGCTGATATCCACCAGCAGGTCATCCTCTTCGACATTCAGCATGCGGCCCGGCGACAGGCGGCTGCCGACCACGCGCACGCGGCCCTGGGTAGCGCGTAGCAGCTGCTGTAACTCCGCCTCGCTGCGCGGCTGGTGTAACTGCTGGCGGCTGCCAACCCGGGCATTTTGCGCCCAGTTCCATAGCGCATCGTCTTCGGCGCTGAGGGTGGTGTTGCGTAGAGGATAACGTTCGGCGTCTCTGCTCACGACTGCGTTCCTGTGTTGAGATCGGTGAATTGGCGTCAGTTAAGCGTAGCCCATCACAGCGTTGTCGCTTCCCTTAACCCGTTTTACGGATGTAGCGCAGCGTCGCCGTTACCGCCAGCTGGCGATTGCGGCGGACGCTCTCCTCTTCGCTGTTGTCGGGGCTGAAAAGGGCGTTGAAGGTGTAGCGGTTAGAGACGTGATGCACGCAGATGCTGCTGATCAGGCGGTGCACGTCGATGGTTTCAACCTCGCGAATAAACACGCCCTGCTGCTGACCGCGCGCCAGAATATCGTCCAGCACGTCGAGGGCGCTACGGTTCAGCGCCTTGATGCGCGGCGACTGCGAGATATAGCGGCCGCGCAGCAGGTTTTCGGTGCAGACCAGCCGCATAAAGTCGGGGTGAGAGACGTGGTAGTCAAAGCTCGCTTCCACCAGCTTGCTCATCGCCAGTTCCGGCTCCATCGCCGCCAGGTTCAGGCCGGTCTCATGCTGGCGGATCGCCTGGTAGACCTGCTCCAGCACCTCGATATAGAGCTTCTCTTTGTTGCCGAAGTGATAAACCACCATGCGTTTGGTGGTTTGCGCGTTTTCGGCGATCTGCTCCAGTCGCGCGCCCTGCATGCCGAACTCGGCGAAGGTGGTCAGGGCGCCGGCGAGAATGCGTTTTTTCAGCCCTTCAGGGTCGTTTTTTCGTTTTGGTGTGGTGTCCGACATAGCGCTCAGTAACAAATTAAATCCAGCCAGCATGGTATCACAGCCCGCCGGATCGGTCTGGCGACGCGAGCGGCTGTGTGTTTATATTCAATTCAGGAATAGCATTCCCGTAAAAATCATAATGTGGATATAAGCAACTGCGTATACTGCGGCTAACTGTCGTTGCGACGGTTAACTTTGACTCCCGCGATTATAACTTTCAGGAAACACCTTATGCACACTTACGCGGTACAGGCTAAAAATAAATTTTTGACTCTCACCACGGCGGCGCTGCTGCTGGCGGGCGCAGCGCTGGCACCGATTTCAGCGGCCTGGGCCGCCGATAAAACCTCAATCAAAGTCGGCATTATGAGCGGCGAAGATGAGGATGTCTGGCGCGAAGTGGCGAAACAGGCCGCGGCAAAAGGGTTAACGGTAAAAACCGTAGTATTTAACGACTATAACCAGCCGAACGAAGCGCTGCAGAACGGCGAAGTCGATGCGAACGCCTTCCAGCATCAGCCCTTCCTCAACAATCAGATCAAGGTCAACCACTATGACATCGTGCGCGTCGGCGACACCGCCGTCTGGCCGATCGGCCTCTACTCAAAAAAGGTCAAATCCGCAGCCGATCTGAAAGAGGGCGCGGTCATCGGCGTGCCGAACGATCCCTCCAACGAGGCGCGCGGCCTGGTGCTGCTTGAGCAGCAGGGCGTGATCAAACTGCGCGCAGGCGCGGGTATTGCCGCCACCACGGCGGATATCACCGACAATCCGCGCCACGTTCAGATCAAAGAGCTGGACTCCGGCATTATCGGCCGTTCGGTGCCCGATCTCGACGCGGCGGTGGTGAATACCGACTGGGCGCTGAAAAGCGGCCTGACCAAAGCAGACCGCATTGCGCAAGAGCCGGTGAAAGATAATCCCTACAACAACTTTATCGCGGTGAAAAAAGAGAGCGTCGACGCGCCCTGGGTAAAAACCCTGGTCGCCTCCTACCAGAACGACGCGGTGAAGAAGGTGTTTGATCAGGTCTACAAAGGCACCGGCCTGACCGCCTGGTAAGGATAGCGAGCATGACGGTATTTTCAGAGACAGTCGCTCCGCTCAGCGCGGTAGTGCGCGGCGTGGCTGAGCGGGCGGAGGAGATTGCCGCGAGCGGCGTTAGCGTGGTGCGCCTGCAAAACGTGTCGCGCCGCTTCGGCGCGACCCAGGCGCTAAAAGGGGTATCGCTCAGCGTGCGCAAGGGCGAGATCCTTGGCATTATCGGCCGCAGCGGCGCGGGTAAATCGACGCTGATCCGCTGCCTTAACGGGCTGGAGCAGCCTGACGAAGGCGAAATTGAGATTGAGGGGCAGCGGATTACCGGCCTGTCGGAGAAGCAGCTGCAAAAAGTCCGCAGCCGCGTCGGCATGGTGTTCCAGCACTTCAATCTGCTGTCGGCGAAAACCGTGGCGCAGAACGTGGCGCTGCCGCTGAAGATTGCCGGCATGGCGAAAGCCCTGCGCGCCCGACGCGTCGCGGAGCTGCTGGAGCTGGTGGGGCTGTCCGATAAGGCGCAGCACTACCCGGCGGCGCTCTCGGGCGGCCAGAAGCAGCGCGTCGGCATCGCCCGCGCGCTGGCGGCCAGCCCGGCGCTGCTGCTGTGCGACGAGGCGACCTCGGCGCTCGATCCGGAAACCACGCGTTCGATCCTCGCGCTGCTGAAATCGCTGAATCAGCGGCTTGGCATCACCATTTTGCTGATCACCCATGAGATGGAGGTGATTAAGTCAGTGGCGCATCGCGTGGCGGTCATCGACGCCGGCGAGATTATCGAGCAGGGGCCGGTGTGGCAGGTGTTCGCGCATCCGCAGGCGCAGCTAACGCGCACGCTGCTGCGCGGGCTGCTGCCGCAGCTGCCCGACAACATTGCCGCGCGTCTGAGCCAGCAAAAACAGGGCGAGGTGATCTACAACGTGCACTTCGCCGGGCAGGAGGCGCAGGGGGAGTTGCTGACGCGTTTCGCCTGCGCCTTGCCCGGCGCGTTTCGCCTGATTCAGGGCGGCGTCGACCATATTCAGCACTACGCGGTGGTGCGCTTCTTTATTGCCATTCCGGCTGACAACAGCGCCGATGAGCAACGGGTTCTCGCCTGGCTGCAGCAGCAGCAGGCTCAGGTAGAAAAGGTGGGTTATGTCGCCAGTAATGATTGATCTGCTGCTCAACGCGCTGTGGGAGACCCTGATCATGACGGCGATCTCCGGGCTCTTTTCTCTGTTCGCCGGACTGCCGCTCGGCCTGATCCTGGTGATGACCAGCCCGGGCGGCATCGCCGAACATCTCGGCGTCAACCGCGTGCTCGGCCTGATTATCAACGGTTTCCGCTCGCTGCCCTTTATTATTCTGCTGGTGGCGCTGATCCCCTTTACCCGCTTTCTGGTCGGTACCTCGCTCGGCACCTGGGCGGCGATCGTGCCGTTATCTATCACCGCCACGCCCTATTTTGCGCGCGTGGCGGAAGTCTCGCTGCGCGACGTCGATCGCGGTCTGATCGACGCGGTGCGCGCCATGGGCGCCAGCAAGCTGCGCATCGTCTGGGACGTGCTGATCCCCGAAGCGCTGCCGGGCATTCTGGCCGGCTTCGTGGTGACGCTGGTGGCGCTGATTGGCGCGTCGGCGATGGCGGGCGCGATTGGCGCGGGCGGACTGGGCGACCTGGCGATTCGCTACGGCTATCAGCGCTTCGATACCGCGGTGATGGTGGCAGTGATCGCGGTGCTGATCGTGCTGGTGTGCGGCATTCAGTGGCTGGGCGACCGGCTGGTGGCGCGCATCGATAAACGGCACTAGCGCGCTTGTGCTTTTTCCCGCAATGGATAGCACTATTTCTTTTTAAACATCAGCGCGCTACCGGCATAAAGTACCGGCAAATCCCTGTTTAACCTGTCAAGGAGTGCGCTATGCATCTCGCCCGTTTTCCCCGTCTTTCGCTGGGCCATTTTCCCACGCCGCTGGAGCCGCTGCACAATCTGACGAAGCTGCTGGGCGGCCCGCAGCTCTGGATCAAGCGTGACGACAGCACCGGCCTCGCCACGGGCGGCAACAAGACGCGCAAGCTGGAGTTTCTGCTGGCGCAGGCGCTGGCAGAAAAGGCGGACATCGTGATTACCCAGGGCGCGACCCAGTCTAACCACGTGCGCCAGACCATTGCCGGCGCGGCGCGTCTCGGTCTGAAAGCCCACGTCTTTCTCGAACAGCGCGTCAGCGACTACGGCGAAGCCTACCAGCGCTCCGGCAACGTTCTGCTCGACAAGCTGCTGGGCGGCGAAATCATTGCGCATCTGCCCAACGGGGCCGATATGCAGCAGGCGATGGAGCAGCACGCCGCGCAGCTGCGCGAACAGGGGCATCGCCCCTATGTGATCCCCGGCGGCGGCTCGAACCCAGTCGGCGCGCTGGGCTACGTCGCCTGCGCGCAGGAGCTGCTGTGGCAGTCGGCGGAGCAGCGTCTGCGCATCGATCATGTGGTGCACGCCACCGGCAGCAGCGGTACTCAGGCAGGCCTGGTGGCCGGCCTGTTCGCCAGCAACAGCGGCATTCCGGTGCTGGGCATCAGCGTGCGTGCCCCGAAAGAGAAGCAGGAGCAGAAAGTCTGGAACCTGGCGTCGCAAACGCTTGAGCTGCTGGGCGTGACGCAGCCGCTGCCGCGCGAGGCGGTGGTGGCCAACAGCGACTACGTCGGCGACGGCTACGGCCTTCCTGCGGCGAGCACGCTGGAGGCGCTGACCCTGCTGGCGCAGCACGAAGGCATCTTGCTCGATCCGGTTTACTCCGCCAAAGGCTTCGCCGGGCTGATCGATCTGATCCGTCAGGGCCGCTTCCGACAGGATGAGAACCTGGTGTTTATCCACACCGGCGGCGCGGCGGGGCTGTTTGGCTATCAGCAGCCGCTTGAGGCGAGTTTCGCTCATGGCTGAGCCGTTTCTGCTCGGCGTGCTCGGCGGCATGGGGCCGCTCGCCGCCGTCGATTTTCAGTATCAGCTGCTGCGCGCGGTGAACAGCGCCAGCGACCAGCAGCAGATACCGATGGTGGTCTGGAACGTGCCGCAGATCCCCGATCGGCAAAAGGCGCTGGCGGGCCAGGGGCCGTCGCCGCTGCCGCAGCTGATTGACGGCATTGCGCGGCTGAACCGCGTCGGCGCCAGCCATATCGTGATCGCCTGCAATACCGCGCACCACTGGTTCGAAGCGCTACAGGCCGCCAGCCGCGCGCCGCTGCTGCATATCGCCGACGCGGCGGCGGAGGCGGCAGCGGCGCTGGCACCCGCCTCGGTGGGGCTGATTGCGACGCAGGGCACGCTGGACGCGGGCTGGTTTCAGCGGCGCTTTGCGCAGCGCGGCATCGAAACGCTGCTGCCCACGGCCGCGTAGATCGCGGACTATTTTGTGCCGGGCTGCTACGCGGTGAAGCGCGGCGATATTGCGGCGGGCGGCGCGCTGCTGGCGCGTCAGGCGCAGGGGCTGCTGGATCGCGGCGCGGAGCGGCTGGTGCTGGCCTGTACCGAAGTGCCGCTGGCGCTGCGCGCGATTAGCTGGCAGCCGCCGAGCGCGGCGATCGATCCGGCAGAGGCGATGGCGGCAGTGTGCGCCCGCCTCTGGCAGCAGCAACAAAGCGCTATTTAATTACAACATACTTAAATCACGTTACGCGTTCTGCGCGTGCGGCGGCACGCTTTTGCCTGTCGTCAGGACTTCCACAAGGATAATGCTATGAAAAAGCAGTTGGGATTTTTTCTCGCCGCTAGCCTGGTCAGCGGTTTCAGCTACGGCGCCACGCCGGATGAAGTGCGTATCGCCTACAGCGGTGGCTCGCAGGTGATCATGCTGGCGAAGGCGGACGGCTCGCTGGATAAAGCGTTCGGCACCAAAGTGAACTGGGTGCAGTTCGCTTCGGGCGCGGATGCGCTGAACTACTTCGCCAGCAACGCTATCGATATCGCCAACTTCGGCTCCAGCCCGGCAACGGCGGGTCTGGTGCGCAAGCTGCCGATTGAGATCGTCGGCGTTTCCGGCGTGATCGCCAGCTACGAGCGGCTAATCGGCAAAGAGGGCATCAGGGATCTGCGCGATCTGGAAGGCAAGCGCGTCGGCTATCCGCCTAACTCCACCTCGCAGTATGCGCTGGACGCGGCGATTAAAGTACACCACCTGGACCGCAGCAAAATCACGCTGCTGCCGCTGCGTCCGGCAGAGATGGTCGCCGCGTGGAAGCGCGGCGATATTGACGCGGGCTACGTCTGGGCGCCGTTCGCCCAACAGCTGGAAGCGGCGGGCGGCCATCAGGTGTTCGCCACCAAAGATCTGCAGAAAGATGGCTACCTGATCTACAACAACTATGCGGTGCGCAAAGCCTTCGCCGAGCAGTATCCGCAAATCGTCAGCGCCTTCCTGCGCGTGCATCAGCAAAAGGTGGATGAATTCCGTCAACACCCTGAGCAAGCCGCGGCGACGGTAGCGAAAGAAGTTGGCGCGCCGGTGACCACCGCCACCAATACCCTTTCCGGGCTGGAGTATCCGTCGATTCAGGACCAGGCGACGGCGGCCTGGCTGGGCGACGGTAAAAATGCGGACGCCAGCGGCATTGGCCAGGCGCTGAGCAAGACCGCCAGCTTCCTCGCTGAAACCGGTGAAGTGCGCAAGCGGGATATTCCGGCGCACTGGAATGCGGCTATTAATCCGCGCTTCCTGCAGCAAGCTGCACACGCCGCGCCATGAAGCTGCGGACCAAAATCAGCATCAGCGTCATCTCGGTGACTCTGTTTTTTCTGCTGTGGCAAACGGCGGCTGAGCGACAGTGGGTCGATCCGCTGCTGCTGCCGTCGCTGACCGATATTGGCCTGACGGCGCAGGAGCTGGTCAGCGACGGCTATCGTCAGGTGCCGCTGTGGCAGAACATCGCCGTCAGCCTGGCGCGTTCGCTCGGCGCGTTCGCCTGCGCGATTGTTATCGGCGTGCCGCTGGGGCTGCTGATGGGGATGTCGGAGCCGCTGGCGGCGGCGCTCAATCCTTTTGTGCAGTTCCTGCGTCCACTGCCGAAAATCGCCCTGATCCCGCTGGCGGTGGTGTGGCTCGGCATTGGCGAGGCCTCCAAATTCTTTCTGATCTTTATCGCCACCTTTCTCAGCGTGGTGGTCGGCGCCCAGGCGGCGGTAGAGCGGCTGGCGCGCGCGCGCATACGCGTGGCGCAGACGCTGGGCGCATCCCCGCGCCAGATCTTTCTGCGCGTGGTGCTGCCGGATACGCTGCCCGATCTTTTCACTACCATCCGCCTGTCGGTGGGCATTGGCTGGACCTCGCTGATCGCCGCCGAAATGGTGGCTGCCAACTCCGGCCTCGGCTGGATGGTGATGAATGCCAGCGCCTATTTGCGCACCGATATCGTGATGCTTGGCATATTACTGCTCGGCGGCATCGGCTATCTGCTCGACCTGATACTGCTGGGCCTGCAGCGCTGGCTGGTGCCCTGGGCCGGGAGAGACGCATGAGCGACCCTATTTCACTGCAGCAGGTCACGCTGCGCTTCGGCGCGCTGACGGTGCTGGAAGATATCGATCTCAGCCTGACAAAAGGGGAGTTTGTGGTGCTGCTCGGCCCCTCCGGCTGCGGCAAGTCCACCATTCTCAACCTGCTGGCGGGCTTTATCCGGCCGCAGCAGGGCCGCGTGCTGTGCGGCGGCGAGCCGGTGCGGCAGCCGCATCCGTCACGCGGCATGATCTTTCAGCAGCCGAACCTCTTTCCCTGGCTTAGCGTGCTGGAGAACGTCACTTTTGGCCCGCGCCTGCGCAAGCACAACCGGGCAAAGGTCGAGGCGCGCGCGCGCGAATGGCTGAAGCGCGTCGGGCTGGCGGGCTTTGAGGATCATGCGCCCTGGCAGCTTTCCGGCGGGATGAAGCAGCGCGTGGCGCTGGCGCGCGCCTGGCTGCCTGGCCCTGAGGTGCTGCTGCTGGACGAGCCGTTTGGCGCGCTTGACGCGCAGACCCGCATGATGATGCAGGAGCTGCTGCGCGAGTCATGGCTCGCTACCCAGACCACGCTGCTGTTTGTCACCCACGACGTCGAGGAGGCCCTGTTTCTCGCCGACCGCATTCTGGTGATGTCGGCGCGGCCGGGCCGCATCGTTGAAGAAATCAGGCTGCCGTTCGGCCGCCAGCGCGATATCGAGACCCTGGCGAGCGAGCCGCACTACGGCGACATCAAACACCATGTATTACAGCGCGTGCGCCAGGAGGCGAAGCGCCATCTGACGCCCTTCACCGAGGAGGAAAAATGACCCTGGACAGGCTCCGACAGCGGCTGGAAAACAGTCTTGAACAGTATGGCGCGCGCTACGTCGAGGTGTCGAAAGCGATCTTCAGCCAGCCAGAAACCGGCAACAATGAGTACTTCGCCAGCCAGCAGCTCACGCAGCTGCTGGAGGCGCAGGGTTTTACGGTGACGCGCAACGTGGCCGGGCACGAGACCGCCTTCTACGCCGTGAAAGATAGCGATAAACCCGGCGCGACGGTGGCCTTTCTCGCCGAGTATGACGCGCTGATCGACATCGGCCACGCCTGCGGTCATAACCTGATCGGCGTGACCAGCGTCGCGGCGGCGATTGCGCTGGGCGAGACGCTGCCGCAAACCGGCGGTCGCGTGGTGGTGCTGGGCACCCCTGCGGAAGAGGGCGGTCTCGCAGGACCGGGCGGCCCCAGGGGCAACGTCAAAAAACGCTTTGTCGAGGCGGGGCTGCTCGACGGCGTCGATGCGGCGCTGATGGTACATCCGGCGGGTAAAACGCGCCTTACCGAAGCGACGCTGGCGAATAATCACCTCTATTTTCACTTCTACGGCAGGCCATCGCACGCCGCCGGCGCGCCGCACAAAGGCATTAACGCGCTCGACGCGCTGGTGCTGCTCTACAACGGCATCAGCGTGCTGCGTCAGCAGCTGCCGGACGGCGTGCGCGTGCACGGCATTATTACCAACGGCGGCCAGGCGCCGAACGTCATTCCTGAGTATGCCGCGGCGCACTACTACATTCGCGCCGACAGCCGCGAACAGGTGGAAGCGCTCGAGCCGCGCCTGCGCGCCATCGCGGAGGGCGTGGCGCTGGCGACCGGCGCACGAGTCGAGATTGACCACCAGGTCGGCCCGCGCGACTTCCGGCTTAATCCGGCGCTGGATGCGCTCCTGCTGGAGGAGCTGACGGCGGCGGGCGAGCAGGTCGATCGCTCGCCGCAGACCAGCAAAGTCTCTACCGACGCGGGCGACATCAGCCACGCGGTGCCGACGGCGCACCCCTGGCTGAAAATCGGCCCGGACGATCTGATTTTTCACACCGTGCCGTTCCGCGAGGCGGCTAATTCCGAACAGGGCTATCAGGCGCTGATCGTCGGCGCACGAGTGCTGGCGCGCACCGGGCTGCGTCTGCTGACCGATGCCGACGCGCTTCAGCGCATCAAATCCGATTTCACGGCGCAACAGAGGAGAGGATCGTGACGCAACCCTATCGCAGAAAACTCAAAACGCTGGTCGGCGCGGCCAGCGTGATCGCGGCGAGCAACGACAGCGCGCCAGATACCGGCATCAGGCGCGCCATCTCGCTGGCGAAGATAGCCGAACGCGAGAAAATAACCGGCCTGTTCACCGCTGACCTGCTCCAGGCCGATCCTGCCGGGCTGGCAGGGACGACCGGCAGTCAGGATCCGCTGATCGCGCTGGCGGCGCTGAGCCAGGCGACGTCCCATATTGGGCTGATCGCCACCGTCAGCACCAGCTGGCTGCATCCTTATCACCTGGCGCGTCAGATCGGCACGCTCGACCACCTCAGCGGCGGACGCGCAGGCTGGAACGCGGTGACCTCGTCCGTGGGCGAAGAGAACTTCGGCGAAGGCGCGCTGCCGCCGCCGGAAGCGCGCTATGCGCGCGCCAGCGAATTTATTGAGGTCATTAATGCGCTGTTCGACGCCAACCAGCCTGATGCGGTGCAGCGCACCGCCAGCGGTGGGATAAAGATCGATCCGGCGAAGCTGCAGGCGATTCACTATCGCGGCGACTATTTTCAGGTCGCCGGGCCGCTCAACGTACCGCCGCCGCCGCAGCGCCGTCCGGTGCAGTTTCAGGCCGGGCAGTCAGAGGCGGGCGTCTCGCTGGGCGCGCGCTTTGCCGAGGTGATTTACACCTCGCAGCCGACCTTCGAGGCGGCACAGGCGTTTGTTGCCGACGTGCAGCAGCGCGCGCGGCGCGTTGGTCGCGAACAGAACCCGCCGCTGATCATGAACTCCTTCCACGCCATCATCGGCGAAAGCGATGCCGACGTGGCGCGCCGCCTGCGCGAGAAGCACGAGCGGATTAATTATGATCAGGGCAGGCTACGCGTGGCCGATATGCTCGGCGGCGAGATCGATCTGCGCGATCTGCCGCTCGACCAGCCGCTGCCCGCCGCGCTGATCCCGGCGCTGGCGCAGGTGCACCGCCGTCAGGGGCGCGCCGCGATCTTCCGCAGCTTTGCGCTGGAAGGTCTGACGCTGCGCGAGCTGATTATTAAGGCGGAAGAGACCGGACACTGGTTTACCGCCGGTACGCCGGAGGCGCTGGCCGACGCCATCGAGCAGCGTTATCGCGCGGGCGTGCTGGATGTGATTTCGCTGCACGGTCTGGGGCAGCCCGATCAAGAAGATTTACTGCTGAACGGGCTGCTGCCGGAACTGCGCAGACGCGATCTGCTGGACGGTGATTATGTGGGAGATGATTTCCGATCGAGCCTGGAGCTGGCGCCGCTGCCGCAGCTTTAATCGCGCCGCAGCGTTTTCATCCGCGCTGCGTGCCTGCTTTACGCCCTGGATTGATATCAAACTGCCGGATAGCTCGCACGATGGGTTTGAAGTGTAACTCCCAATACCCTCGCCAAAAACCAAAAGCCCGCTCAGGTTTCCCTGAGCGGGCTTTTTAAATTTGGCTCCTCTGACTGGACTCGAACCAGTGACATACGGATTAACAGTCCGCCGTTCTACCGACTGAACTACAGAGGAATTGTTGGAACGGGGCGAATATTAGCGACGCCGTTCCGGCTTGTCAAAGCACGATTTCACTTTTCCTGACTGAACGCTCGCAAAAGCAGCGGTTTGCCGCTTTTTCAACAGATTCGGCGAGATTTCAAACTGCCGACAGGATCTCACTTTAAACGCATTTCCCGGCAGATGTTAGATGCGTGTCAAAGTTTTGTTATTTGCCGATGTTAAAACAACTGTTTCAGTGCTTTTATGATAAAAATTTCAAAAACAAAATTAATGGAACAAATAAACTGCTTATTATCATCAGCGGTATCATGTCGTAAAAGTGGAACGGGATTTTAAAACTATTCTGTGTAGAAACAAGTGATTGTAAAAAGGAGGGGTTGGTCACAAAAAAGCGCGATGCCCAGCACTCACCTCTGTAAACAGACCTGAAACCGCCAGCAACGTTGAGTGAATGTAAAAGATATTTTTCATTCGCGGTATCAGCGGCGTCGGCAAGTTAACGACAATAAGGGTTACCCATGAACATCAAAAAAACACTCGCTGTCACACTGTTAGCCTGCATGTTACCTGCCGCCGCGATGGCGAAAGATCTCTCCGTCGGCGTATCGATGGCGCTGTTCGACGACAACTTCCTCACTATTCTGCGTACCGCGATGCAAAAAGAGATGCAGAAAGAGGGCGTTAAGGGGCAGCTGGAAGACGCCAAAGGGGATGTCTCGCAGCAGCTGCAGCAGGTGCAAAACTTTATCGGCCAGGGCGTCGACGCCATTATCGTCAACCCGGTAGATACCAACGCCGTCAAACCCATTATGGATCAGGCCACCAAAGCCGGCATTCCGCTGATCTTCGTTAACCGCCGTCCCCAGGCGGAGCTGACCGACAAAATGGCCTATGTGGGATCGGACTCCGAACTGGCGGGCCGCCTGCAGATGGAGGCGCTGGCTAAAGCGCTGAACGGCAAAGGCAACGTCGCGATTCTGATGGGCGACCTCGCTAACGAATCGACGCGCGACCGCACCAAAGGCGTCGAAGCGGTGGTGGCTAAATATCCCGGCATCAAAGTGGTTCAGAAGCAGACCGCCAAATTTATGCGTAACGACGCGGTCGACGTGGTGAGTAACTGGCTGACCGCAGGTGACGATATCCAGGCCATCGCCTCCAACAATGATGAAATGGCGATCGGCGCGCTGCAGGCGCTGGGCAAAAACCCCAACCATATCCTGATCGCCGGCGTGGACGGCACCCCTGACGCGCTGCAGATGCTGAAAAACGGCAAGATGGTCGCCACGGTGTTCCAGGACGCGCGCGGGCAGGGCGAAGGCGCGGTGCAGGCGGCCGTTAAGCTGGCGAAGGGCGAAAAAGTGCAGAAGATCATCGATATCCCTTATCAGCTGATCACCAAAGACAATATGCAGCAGTTCGTGAACCGTAATCAGAAATAACCGATCCCGACTCAGCCGTACGGAGGTGATGTATGACCGCTTTTGCGCTTGAAGCCGAAGGCATCAGCAAGTTCTTTCCCGGTGTGAAGGCACTCGATAACGTTTCGCTGCGCGTGCGTCCGGGATCGGTTCATGCCTTGATGGGCGAAAATGGCGCGGGCAAATCCACTTTAATGAAGTGCCTGATCGGGATGTACCGTCCCGATCGGGGCACCATCCGCATTAAAGGGGAGCCGGTGCAGTTTCAGGACACCATGGACGCCTTGCGTTCCGGCATTTCCATGATCCACCAGGAGCTTAATCTGGTGCCCTACATGACCGTTGCCGAGAACATCTGGCTGGGACGGGAGCCGATGAAGTACGGCTTTGTCGATCACGGCAAGCTCAACCAGCAGACGCAGACACTACTCAACCAGCTCAATATTCGCCTCAAGGCGGACCGGCTGGTGGGCGAGTTAAGTATCGCCGCGCAGCAGATGGTGGAGATCGCCAAAGCGGTCTCGTGGAACGCCGACATCGTGATTATGGATGAGCCGACTTCCGCGCTGACCGAAAGCGAAGTGGCGCATCTCTTCACTATCATTCGCGACCTGCGCGCGCAGGGCAAAGCCATCATCTATATCAGCCACAAAATGGACGAGATCTTCGCCATTACCGATGAGATCAGCATTTTCCGCGACGGCAGCTGGGTCGGCAGCAACCACACCGCGCAGTTTACCCGTCAGTCGCTGATCACCCAGATGGTCGGGCGCGAGCTGACCCAGCTCTTTCCCAAATTCAACAACGCCATCGGCGAAGAGGTGCTGACGGTACGCGGCCTTACCAGTAAAGATCGCTTCCATGACGTTAGCTTCAGCCTGCGGCGCGGCGAAATTCTCGGCGTCGCCGGCCTGGTCGGCGCCGGGCGCAGCGAAGTGATGGAAAGTTTGTTCGGCATGGAGAGCGTCGACAGCGGCGAGGTGCTGATCGACGGCGTGCCGGTCACGATCGATTCGCCTTCGACGGCGATTGAAAAGGGCATGGCGTTTTTAACCGAGGATCGCAAAAAATCGGGGCTGTTTCTTGTGCTGTCGGTGATGGAGAACATGAGCATCGTCAACATGCCCGAGTACAGCGGCAAGAGCGGCTTCGTCAGCCACGTCAAGATGGCGCAGGACTGTATGGAGCAGATCCGGCGGCTGAATATTAAAACGCCGACCATGGATCAGATCATCAACAACCTGAGCGGCGGCAACCAGCAGAAGGTGCTGATTGCCCGCTGGCTGCTGGCGCAGCCCAAAATTCTTATCCTCGACGAGCCGACGCGCGGTATCGACGTCGGCGCGAAAGCGGAAATCTACCGTTTGATCTCTGAGCTGGCCAACCGCGGCGTGGCCATCATCATGGTGTCGTCGGAACTGCCGGAAATTCTCGGCATGAGCGACCGCGTGATGGTGATGCATCAGGGGCGGATTACCGGCATCCTCGATAAAGAAGAGGCCGATCAGGAAACCATTTTGTCGCTGGCATCCGAGTGAGGCGCGAGACACCTATGAGCAATATCAAAGCAACGGCTACTCCAACGGCTGAACATTCGTCGTTTTTCGGCAATCTGCGGCATAAATTGCCTAAAGATACCGGCATCTTTATCGTGATGGTCGGTATTGCGCTGATCTTCGAAATTGCCGGCTGGTATGTGCGCGACCAGTCGTTTCTGATGAACACCAACCGACTGATCCTGATCCTGTTGCAGGTGGCGATTATCGGCGTGATCGCGGTCGGGGTAACGCAGGTGATCATCACCACCGGCATCGACCTCTCGTCGGGTTCGGTGATCGCCCTGACCGCCGTGGTCGCGGCCAGCCTAGCGCAAACCTCCGACAGCCTGTCGCCGATGTTTCCCGCGCTGGTGAATATGCCCGCCGTGGTGCCCATCGGCGCGGGAATTGGCGTGGGTCTGCTCTGCGGCCTGGTCAACGGCGTACTCATTACCCGCACCGGGATTCCGCCTTTCATCGCCACCCTGGGCATGATGGTGTCGGCGCGCGGTCTGGCGCAGTACTACACGCAGGGCAACCCGATCAGCTTTCTCTCCGACGGCTTTACCTCTATCGGGCAGGGCGCGATGCCGGTGATTATCTTCCTGGTGGTGGCGCTGGTGTTTCATATCGCCCTGAAGCATACCCGCTACGGCAAATACGTTTATGCCATCGGCGGCAACATGACGTCGGCCAAAGTCTCCGGCATCAACGTGAATAAATATCTGGTGATCGTCTATACCATCGCCGGGGCGCTCTCTGGCCTGGCGGGCGTGGTGCTGGCGGCGCGCGTCAGCAGCGGCCAGTCGAGCATGGGGATGTCCTATGAGCTGGACGCCATCGCCGCGGCGGTGATTGGCGGCAGCAGCCTGATGGGCGGCGTTGGGCGCATTACCGGCACCCTGATTGGCGCGGTGATTCTGGGGCTGATCAAAAGCGGATTTACCTTCGTCGGCGTCGACGCCTACGTTCAGGACATCATCAAAGGCATGATTATCGTGGCCGCGGTCGCTATCGATATGCATCGCAACCGCAAAAAACGCTGATTTTTTCCAACTGCTGGCCTGCCCGCGCCTGAAAAGCCGGGCAGGCTTTTTTCTCTTTCTGAATAAGTTTTCGTGCTGGATACCGCGCTTTTTTTCGCTTCCCGTCGCGTTATCGCGTCTGTTCCGCTGCGGGTCATCACTTTTATGCACGTCTGGCTCGCAGGGTCTGCACCAGCAGAGTGCAGTCGCGGTGACCTCTTTCGCTAACGCGCCATTCCCGCTGCTTATTAACTCTTAATGGGTAATCAGAAAGGCTTATTTTTCGGGTTGTTAGGATTTTTCTGCAGCAGCCTGACAGCGACTTGAGAAAAAGTGGCCTGCTAATTGCAATTTGTCTCTTACCAGGCCAGCAGGCCACAAGAACAGATGTTATTGGCATTCGGGGAATGTGACGGAGGCAAGATGAACTTAAGACGACTGAAATACTTTGTGAAAATCGTCGATATTGGCAGTTTGACGCAGGCGGCTGAAGTGCTGCACATCGCGCAACCTGCGCTCAGTCAACAGGTCGCCACGCTGGAGAACGAGCTGGATCAGCAGCTGCTGATTCGCACCAAGCGCGGCGTGACGCCGACCGAAGCCGGTAAAATCCTCTATGCACATGCGCGTACGATTTTGCGGCAGTGCGAACAGGCGCAGACGGCGGTAATCAATGCCGGACAGGTGCTGAGCGGTCAGGTCTCCATCGGCATGGCGCCGGGCACGGCGGCCTCTTCGCTGACCATGCCGCTGCTGCAAACGGTGCGCGAGCAGCATCCGGAGATTCTGGTTTATCTGCATGAAAACAGCGGCAGCACGCTTAATGAGAAGGTGATGAACGGCCAGCTTGATATGGCGGTGCTTTACGATCGCGCGCCGACGGCGGGTATCACCAGTTTGCCGCTGATGAAAGAGGAGCTTTATCTGGTCGGCGCTACCGACTGCCCCGGCGGCTCGGTAGATTTAGCCGAGGTAGCGCAGATGAGCCTGTTTTTGCCGCGCGACTACAGCGCGGTGCGCAAGCGGGTAGACGAAGCCTTTTCGCTGCGTCGTCTCAGCGCGCGTATTATCGGCGAAATCGAATCGCTGTCGATGCTGACCGCCGCCGTCGCCAGCGGTATGGGCGTTACGGTGCTGCCGGAGTCCGCCGCACGCGCGCTGGTCGGTTCAACCCAGGCCTGGATGGCGCGCATCAACAGTCCGGCGCTTAATCTGCCGCTGTCGCTGAACGTATCGGCGCGCCTGCCGCTCTCGCCGTCCGCGCAGGCGGTAAAAGATATTTTGCTGTCGCTGCTGAATAAGCCGATGGCGGAAGAGCGGGCGCTGCTGCTGGTAAGTTAAGACTGTCAGGCGGTCCTGCGGGACCGCTTTTGCGCCTTCAGGCAGATTATCGAACAGTGACTGACCCATTGATATGGCAGCCAACCGCCTTAATAGGTTGCTCGCTCATTCCACGAGTCGGTGAACAGAATATTCCCGTCGCAATGCTTCCAGGTAATTTTCTCATAGCGTAACAGAACCGTTTCAAGGTGCGTGCCCGTCTGCGCACCGGGGTAGAGGTCTGGCGTAATAGAGGTCAGCTTTACGCCTTCAAGGATAATATTGAAATATTCCTGCTCTATACCCGCTTCATTAATCTGGTACATTTTTATCGTCGCGGAATGAAGCGTTTTACCCGTGCTTAACGCCCGAAATAGCAGCGGCGTCACGCGATCAAATTCTTTCTGAAACATAATAGGCATATGAACGCGCGTTCCCGTTAATCTGCCGGTGTTGCCATCTACAGGAATATTGACGTTGTGGGTAAATGATTTTAGCTCGATCGCCCCTTCACGGCCTGACACAAGCGACGGCCCCATTATCGGCGAGCCATTTTCATCTGTTAACCATAGGTAAGCTGGATTAGACATAAAATTCCCTTTTAAAGTGATTATTTATCGTATTTATCAAATCTGGCTGTAAACTTCGGCAACAGAATGATAAGCACAATGATTGAAATTATCGTTAAAAGCAGCCAGTATGTTGGGAAAAACTCCAGGTAAAATAAACCAAACCCAATTAGGCTGACCAGAATGAGTCCTTCATTAAAAATGAGCGACAAAAAAGTTTTAAACATGATATTTGCTCTTGATGGCTTTGTACATTTCATCAAAGTTACGATAACGTTCCATCTGCACGTTTTTTATGACTTCAGATAAAACAGGTTCAATAAAGTAATAAAGCATTTCTAATTCAGCGTTATAAAGTATTACATAGTATTTTTCATCCATATATTTCAGCCTGCGGGCTGCAAGAGCACATTTCTGATCTGTTCCAAATACCTGGAATAACCAAACAACGTTAGGCACGCGTGCAGCCAGCCTTTCAACAACTGAACGCGATACAACTTCAGACATGGAGAGCATCTCAGACAGCGCAACAGCCAGGCTTAAACGGGTTGCTTTTCCTGCCGGCATTCTGGCAATGCTTCCTGCAATAGTTGAATTAACAGAGCGCGCCATATCATGCTCGTTGCCATTATCTATATCCTCAATAACCTTTTGAAAATATAGATAAAGCATATGGCCAATTACGTCTCGATATCGGTAAAGAGAGCGAATGGAACAGAGCATTCTCTTGTCTTCGGAATACAATTGCTTGCATACATCGTGATATGCCGGAATCAGGCACGACGCATACCAGCTAGCCCGCTCCACGCCAGAGTAAATATCAGAGCCTATTCCCTTCATTGCCTTCCAGGTGGAGGTCACGCCCTGTTGCGCATAAAGCGCCAGAAGTCTGTCGCTTTGAAACTTCATCTTTAAAACATCGGCAGCCTGCATAATTTATCCCTACTGTTTATATGGTTATCAGGGTATGCGTTGAAGCGTATTGCCTTCAAGCCGCTCTGGCCGTCGCGCGCTCATTTTGTGACCTCGCTAGCGCTAAAGCGTAAAAGAGGCTTCCCGACAGTGCGCATGCCCGCAGCCGTATATTCCCCATGCGCATAAGCACAAAGTTTTTATTATTTGTTGATATCAATAAACCTTCTTACCATCGGAGGTAACAATTTCGTAAAGGGAGGTAAATACCGTGAATTTCCAGCAACTTAAAATCATCCGTGAGGCGGCGCGCTGCGAGTTCAATCTGACGGAAGTGGCAAACACGCTATTTACCTCGCAGTCGGGCGTCAGCCGACATATCCGCGATCTGGAAGATGAACTGGGCGTGGAGATTTTTATTCGCCGCGGCAAGCGCCTGCTGGGCATGACGGAACCGGGCAAAGCGCTGCTGACCATCGCCGAACGCATCCTTGACGAGGCGGGAAAAGTGCGCCGGCTGGCGGACGTTTTTACCAACGAAACCAGCGGCATCCTGACGATCGCCACCACGCACACCCAGGCGCGCTACAGCCTGCCGCGCGTTATCAAGGCGTTTCGCCAGCTCTACCCTAACGTGCGGCTCGAGCTTAACCAGGGATCGCCGCAGGAGATCGTCGCCATGCTGCTGGCAGGCGAAGCGGACGTCGGCATCGCCAGCGAACTGCTGGTGAACAACCCCAGCCTCGCGGCGTTCCCCTGGTTTAGCTGGCATCATGCGCTGCTGGTGCCGAGCGATCACGAACTGGTGCAGCAGCAGCCGGTGTCGCTCAGCACCCTGAGCCGCTACCCGCTGATTACCTATCGCCAGGGCATCACCGGACGCTCGCGCGTCGATCGCGCCTTCCAGAGCGCGGGCCTGAAGCCGGATATCGTGCTGAGCGCCCAGGATTCAGACGTGGTGAAAACCTATGTCGAGCTGGGGCTAGGCGTCGGCATCCTTGCCGATCAGGCGTGCGAAATTCAGCCGGAAGAGGCGCTGGTGCGCATCGATGCGCATCACCTGTTTGACGCCAATACCGTCTGGCTTGGCCTGAAGCGCGGTCAGCTGCAGCGCAACTACGTCTGGCAGTTTATGGAGTTATGCAACGCCAACCTGTCGCTCGAAGAGATTAAACGGCAGGCGCTCTCCTATCAAAGCGAAGAGGAGCCGGCGATTGACTTTCAGATCTAATCCGGCAGCGACTCGACGATGGCCAGCTGCAGGCCATCCCAGCCTTTGCTGCCGACGGTTTGCAGCGCGGTGGCCGTCAGATGCGGATTCTCGCCGATGTCGCGCAGATACTGCCGTAGCCCCTGCACGTTTTCATCCGTGGACTGCGAGTCGACAATCCGCCCGCTGCGCACCACGTTATCGCCGATAATCACGCTGCCGACGCGCGCCAGCTTTAGCGCCCAGCGCAGGTAGTGTGGATTATTGCGCTTATCGGCATCGATAAAGATCATATCAAACGGTCCCTGCAGCGTTGGCAAACTCTCCAGCGCTGGCCCCACCAGCAGTTCGACTTTATCCGTCACGCCCGCCTCGGCGAAATTCTCGCGCGCCACCTGTGCATGCTGCGGCGAAAACTCCAGCGTAACGATGTTGCCGTTCTCCGGCAGCGCGCGCGCCAGCCACAGCGTGCTGTAGCCGCCCAGCGTGCCGATCTCCAGAATGCGCGAGGCGTTCATCATGCGCGCCAGCAGGTAGAGCAGCTTGCCCTGGTTGGCCGCTACGTCAATCGGCGGCAGACCGGCGGCCGCGTTGCGCGCCAGCGCCGACGAGAGCGCCGCATCCGGTTTGACCAGCGTCTGAGTGAAGTAGTCATCGACCGCTCGCCACATATGATCGCTCATGGTTATCTCCTTGTTTAAAAACTGAGCATAGCAGCCGCGCGGCATAAAATTTTCTTTCCGCGCGCAAAACTCGCCATTTAAGGTTTCTGCCCGGCGAGAAAAACATCCTGCGCTGAGGCGACGCGATAGAGTGGAAGAAAACCGATTAAACAGGGGAGTGAGATGTCGCGTCTTCAACTAAAGGATTCCGATCTGCTGCGCCAGCAGGCGCTGTTCGGCGGTCGCTGGCAGGATGCAGACAACGGCGAAACCCTGCCGGTGATCGATCCCGCCACCCGTGAAACCCTGGCGACCATTCCGGCGCTGGGCCGTGCAGAGACCGAAGCCGCTATCGCCTGCGCCGATGCGGCGCGCATCGCCTGGGGCAAAACCCCCAACGCCAGCCGCGCCGCGCTGCTGGAGAAGTGGCATCAGCTGATCCTCGACAACGCCGAGGATCTGGCCACCATCATGACCGCCGAGCAGGGCAAGCCGCTGGCTGAAGCGAAGGGCGAAGTGCTGTACGGTGCCAGCTTTGTCAAATGGTTCGCCGAAGAGGCGCGCCGTATCTACGGCGATACTATTCCGGCGCCGAGCGAGGATCGCCGCATACTGGTGCTGAAGCAGTCGGTCGGCGTGGCGGCGGCCATCACGCCGTGGAACTTTCCCATCGCCATGATCACCCGCAAAGTCGCTCCTGCGCTGGCGGCAGGCTGTCCGATTATCGTGAAGCCGTCGGAGCTGACGCCGCTGTCGGCGCTGGCGCTGGCGGTGCTGGCGGAGCGCGCGGGCTTTCCGGCCGGCGTGCTGCAGGTGGTGACCGGCCTGCCGACGGAGATTGGCGCGGCGCTGACCGGCAGCCGTCTGGTGCGCAAGATCTCCTTTACCGGCTCAACGCGCATCGGCCAGCTGCTGATGCAGCAGAGCGCCGATAGCGTGAAACGTCTGAGCCTGGAGCTGGGCGGCAACGCGCCGTTTATCGTCTTCGACGACGCCGATATCGATATCGCGGTGGCGGGGGTGATGGTCAGCAAATTCCGCAACGCCGGACAGACCTGCGTCTGCGCCAACCGTATTCTGGTGCAGCGCGGCATCTATCCCCGCTTCGCGGCGAAGCTGCTCGAGGCTGTCGCTACGCTCAAGGTGGGCGACGGCTTTGCGCCCGGCAGCACTATCGGCCCGTTGATCAACGACCGCGCGGTAGAAAAAGTTAACGACCACATCGAGGATGCGCTGGGCCAGGGCGCGGAGCTGCTGACCGGCGGCACCAGCCACGGCAACGGCACATACGTGCAGCCGACGGTGCTCGGCAGGGTCACGACCCAGATGCGTATCGCCCATGAAGAGACGTTCGGGCCGGTGGCGCCGCTGTTTATCTTCGACGAGGAAGAGGAGGCGATCGCGATGGCCAACGATACGCCCTATGGGCTGGGCGCCTATTTCTTCACGGAAAATATTCGCCGCGCATGGCGCGTCGCCGAATCGCTGGAATTTGGCATGGTCGGCTTTAATACCGGCGCCATCTCATTAGAGGTCGCACCGTTCGGCGGCGTAAAATTATCGGGAATAGGTCGGGAAGGGTCGCGCTATGGCATTGAAGAATATCTGGAGCAGAAAGCGTTTCATATTGGCAGCCTGAATTAATTCGCTTTTTACATAATTTTCTGATGCAGGCGTTTGTCGCACCCGCGACAAACGCTTTTTTTATTTTGTGCGCTATGTCGTGTTTTTATCGTCGCTGGCCATTTTAGTGCAAGTTTCATGCGCGATGCACCACGGCAATGCATGAAATTTGTGAGCTAAATCATCTGTTTATTGGTTCGGCAATTACGCAAAATTTCCGCTTTCAATACGGCAGAAAATTTTTTTGCGCAGTTTTAAACGCATTTTTATTTTTTAGCTGGCTGGCATACTTTCTGCATTACCTTTTGTCATGAGCTTATTCACGCTGAATATAAGCCCTGCCAGCGCGCTAATTCCATAATGGTTGACGGGTGTAACAAATAAGGATTTATCCATGTTAAGTTTCGACCCTGAAAAAGTTTCGCTTCCTGTCGGCCACTATATTGACGGCCATCACATTCAGACCCAGGGCGCGGCGTTCGCGGTAAAACGCCCGTCGGACGGCAAAGTCTACGCCACGCTGCATGAGGCTGACGCAGCCGACGTCGATCGCGCGGTGCAGGCGGCACATCAGGCGCTGAAAACCAGCGGCTGGTCGGGTTGCGCGCCGCGCGAACGCGGCCGGGTGCTGCGCCGCTGGGCCGATCTTATCGAGCAGGACAGCCTGCTGGCGCAGCTGGAGGCGCTCGGCTCCACGCGTCCCATCGGCGACGTAGCGCAGCATGAAATTCCGTTTACCGCCGAAGCGATCCGCTTCTACGCCGAGTGCGCCGACAAGTACAGTGGCGATCTCTTCCCGACCCGCGACAGCAGCCTCGGCATGCTGATAGCGGAGCCGTACGGCGTGGTCGGCGCCATTACGCCGTGGAATTTCCCGCTGTCGATGGCGTCGTGGAAGTGCGGTCCGGCGCTGGCGGCGGGCAATGCGGTGGTGCTCAAACCCTCTGAACTGACGCCGTTCTCAACGGTGCGCATGGCGGAGCTGGCGGTGCAGGCCGGTTTGCCGGCGGGCGTGCTCAACATCGTACAGGGCAGCGGCGCGGTGACCGGCCACGCGCTAGTGACCCATCCGCTGGTGCGCAAAGTCTCTTTTACCGGCTCGACTCTGACCGGCGCGCGCATTATGAGCGACGTGGCGCAGCACGGCATGAAGCCAGTAACGCTGGAGCTGGGCGGCAAAAGCCCGCAGCTGGTGTTTGACGACGCGGGCGACATCGAGGTGCTGGCGCAGCGCATCCTGCGCGGCTTTACCGCTAACGGCGGCCAGGCGTGCGTCGCGGGCACCCGTCTTATCGTGCAGCGCGCCATCGCCGCGCCGTTGCTCGACCGGCTCGCCGCGCTGTGCCGCAGCGTGCAGCCCGGCGCGACCTGGCACGGCGACAGCCGCTACGCGCCGCTGATCGACGAACGCCAGGGACAAAAAGTCGCGTCGGTGATCGCCGCCGCGAAAGCGCAGGGCGCGGAAGTGCTGGTCGGCGGCGAGCGTTTCGCCGACACCAGCGACGGCTGGTTCTGGCAGCCCACGCTGCTGTGCGGCGTGGCGCAGGATAACCCGGCGGTGCAGCAGGAGATCTTCGGCCCGGTGCTGACGGTGCAGACCTTCGACGACGAAGAAGAGGGGCTGCGGCTGGCGGCGCACGAGATTTACGGCCTGTGCGCGGGCGTGCATACCCTGAGCCTGCCGCGCGCCATGCGGGCGATACGCGCCATCGAGGCGGGCACCGTGTGGGTCAACCGCTACGGCCGCTCCGGCGATTTCATCATTCCCACCGGCGGCTTTCTCGGCTCCGGCATCGGCAAAGATTTGGGGCGGCAGGCGTTTCAGGCCTGTCAGCGCCAGAAAAGCGTACTCATCGATTTTTAACCTTCCCTGATCAAGACGAGGTCGCGTCATGGCACTGTTTAAACCGAAATTCATCACCTTTGACTGTTACGGCACGCTGATTAACTTCGACATGGCAGGCGCCGCGGCGCGCTGTTTTAGCGAGCGCGTGGCGGCAGAGGAGATGCAGGCCTTCACCACCGATTTCTCTCGCTACCGCATGGATGAAGTGCTGGGCGCCTGGAAGCCTTACTACGATGTGGTGAGCAACGCGATACAGCGCACCTGCAAAAAGTGGGGCGTCGCGTGGGACAAGGCGGACAGCGACTTTATCTACACCGACTGCGCCACCTGGGGCCCGCACCCCGACGTGCCGGCCGGGCTGGCGAAACTGGCGACCGAGTTCCCACTGGTGCTGCTCAGCAACTCAATGAAGGATCTGCTGCCGCACCATATTCCGCGGCTGGGCGCGCCGATCCATCTGGCGATTACCGCCGAAGAGGTGGGGGCTTACAAACCGCAGATGAAAGGCTTCGAATATATGCTGCAGCAGCTCGACTGTCGGCCCGAGGAGATCCTGCACGTCTCCTCCAGCTTCCGCTACGACCTGATGACGGCGCACGATCTTGGCATCACCCATAAAGCCTGGGTTAATCGCGGCCATGAACCGGCTAATCCTTACTACGGCTATACCGAAATCCCTGACATCGGCGGACTGCCCGCCCTGGTCGGACTCTGAGGATCGCGCTATGAAACTCGAATCGTTCTGGCAGGCCACCGCGCCGCCGTTTCACGGCGCGGCGGAAGGTTCGCTGCCGTCGCGCGCCGACGTGGTGGTGATCGGCGGCGGCTTTACCGGCGTCTCGGCGGCGCTGAACCTGGCGCGCAGCGGCCTCGACGTGGTGCTGCTGGAGGGCGGCGAGGTGATGAGCCAGGCCTCGGCGCGCAACGGCGGCCACTGCAATACCGGCGTGGCGCAGAACTTCGCCTCGCTGGTGGCGAGCCAGGGCATCGAGAAAGCTACGCGCTTCTACCGCGCCTACGACGACGCGGTGAGCTACGTCGAACAGCTGGTGCGCGACGAGCAGATCGACTGCGATTTTCGCCTGTGCGGCAAGCTCAAGCTTGCCAGCAAGGCGTCCCATTTCGCCGGGCTGCGCGAGGCCTGGGAGCTGATGCGCCGCACTGTGGACCCGGAGATTGAGCTGCTCGACCAGACGGCTATCCGCCGCGAAGTCGGCAGCGACGCCTTTCACGGCGGCCTGCTGCAAAAGCGCGGCGGCCAGATGCATATGGGCAAGTTTGGCATCGGGCTGGCGGAAGCGGCGGCGCGCAGCGGCGCGAAGATTTTCCCGCACCACGCGGTGACCGGCTTAACCCGCCTTGACGGCTACCGTCACCGGGTGCAGACCGCCAGAGGCGAGATCCTCGCCGATAAAGTGCTGATGGCGACCGGCTGCTCCAACGTCGGACCTTTTCGCTGGTTCCAGCGCCGCATCGTGCCGGTGGGCAGCTTTATCGTGGTCACGGCGCCGCTGGGCGACGCGCTGATCCGCCAGGTGTTGCCGCAGGATCGCACCTACGTCACCTCGCTCAACCTCGGCAACTACTTCCGTACCACCGCTGACCGTCGGCTGGTGTTCGGCGGCCGCGCGCGCTTTGCGGTCAGCAACCCTACCTCCGATTCGCGCAGCGGCGAAATTCTGCAGGCGACGCTGGCCAGCCTCTTTCCGCCGCTGGCGCAGGCGAGCATCGACTACTGCTGGGGCGGCATGGTGGATATGTCCGCCGATCGGCTGCCGCATGCGGGCGAACATGACGGCGTCTTCTACTCCATGGGCTACAGCGGACACGGCACCCAGATGTCGGTATGGATGGGCGCGGTGATGGCGGATCTGATCGCTGAAAAAAGCAACCGCAACCCCTGGCAGCGCGACGCCTGGCCCGCGCTGCCCGGTTATCACGGCAAGCCGTGGTTTTTGCCGCTGGCCGGACTCTATTACAAAGCCAAAGATCGTTTCTCTTGATGCTTGCATTCCAGGTGAACTTAAACGCTTATTGAGGGTACGCAGATGAGTCAAAATGATAATAACGCGCTGACGCGCATGCTGACCGAAGGCACGCTGTCGCGCCGCGGCCTGATGAAAATGCTCTCCGCCGGCGCGGTGATGAGCAGCGGCATTATCGGTTTTCCGCAGCTGGGTTTCGCCGCCGAAACGCCGGTGAAAGGCGGCAAAATCCGCGCCGCCATGTCCAACGCCTCCGCCACCGATACCCTTGATCCCGCCAAAGCCAACAACAGCGGCGACTATACCCGCCAGTGTATGTTCTACAACGGGCTGACCGAACTGGATAAAGATCTCAAAGCGCTGCCGGCGCTGGCGGCGTCGCTCGACTCCAGCGACGGCGTCACCTGGCAGATCAAGCTGCGCAGCGGCGTGACCTTCCACGACGGCAAGCCGCTTACCGCGAAAGATGTGGTCTACTCGCTTAGCCGACACAAAGATGCGGCCGTCGCCTCGAACGCCTTTAAAATTGCCGAGCAGTTTAAGACCATCAGCGCCGTTAACGACAACGAAGTGCAGCTGGTGCTGAGCCAGGCGAACTTCGATCTGCCCTATATCCTCGCCGCGCCGCCGTTTTTGATCGTACAGGACGGCACTAAAGACTTCACCAAAGGCATCGGCACCGGGCCTTACGTCTGCAAGGAATTTACCCCAGGCGTGCGCTCGGTAGGCACGAAAAACCCCAACTACTTTAAGCCGGGCCTGCCGCATCTCGACGAGGTGGAGCTGCTGGGCGTTACTGACCAGGCGGCGCGCGTCAACGCCCTGATGTCGGGCGATCTGCATATCGTCTCGACCCTGAGCGCCAACGACTGCAAGCGCATCAAGGCCACCAGCGATTTCGGCGTGCTGGAGAGCAAATCGGGCATGTACACCAACCTGATCGTGCGCACCGATATCAAGCCCGGCAGCAACGAAGATTTCGTGCTGGCGCTGAAATATCTGCAGCCGCGCGAGATGCTGGTGAAAACCGTGCTGCAGGGCTACGGCGACGTCAGCAACGATACGCCGGTGCCGCCGTGGCATCCGCTCTACAACGCCGAGCTGAAGCCGCGTCCGCTTGACGTAGAGAAGGCAAAATTCCACATCGAAAAGGCGGGCATGAAGGGCGCGACGGTGGAGATCGTCACCACGCCGAACATCGAAGGCGCGGTTGAGGGCGGCCAGCTGATCCAGCAGGTGGCGCGCAACGCCGGCATCAACATCAAGGTGCGCCGCGTGCCCTATGACGGCTACTGGTCGACGCACTGGACCAAAGATCCGGTGGGCTACGGCTCTATCAACCCGCGTCCGACGCTCGATATGCTCTTCTCGCAGTTCTACCTCTCCGGCGCGCCCAACAACGAGTCGGGCTGGAAGAACGCGCAGTTCGACCAGCTGGTGGTGGCGGCGCGCGGCGAGCGGGAGCAGGCGAAGCGCAAGCAGATGTACGGCGATATGCAGAAGCTGATCTACGACCACTGCGGCACCATTATCCCGACGTTTATCAGCTCCACCGACGGCTACAGCAAAAAGGTGAAGGGCGTTGAAGCCTGGCCCTCCGGCATGATGATGGGCTATCGCTTTCACGAATTCGCCTGGCTGTCCGCTTAACCCTCTCGACCCTGGAGAACGCCGATGAACCGATACATGCTGTTCCTGATCGCCCGGCGCACCGGCGCCGGCATCCTGACGTTGCTGATCGTCTCGGTGGTGGTGTTCTTTATCACCAGCCTGCTGCCGGGCGACGCGGCGCAGATGATCCTTGGGCAAAACGCCACGCCGGAGACGGTGGCGGCGCTGCGCGCCCAGCTCGGGCTGGATCAGCCGCTGCTGCTGCGCTATTTCAGCTGGCTGGGCGGCATGCTGCAGGGCGACTTCGGCACCTCGTTCGCCAGCCACCTGCCGGTGATGCAGCTGGTGGCGCAGCGTATTCCCGCCACCTTTGAGCTGGCGGCGATCACTACGCTGATCTGCGTGCCGCTGGCGCTGCTGATCGGCATAACGGCGGCGATGACGCGCGGTTCGCTGCTGGATCGCGTGCTGGTGATCGGCACCATGGCGACGGTGGCGGTGCCGGAGTTTCTGGTGGCGACGGTGGCGGTGCTCATCTTCGCCGTGAAGCTGCACTGGGTGTCGGCTATGTCCTTCGGCTCGCCCAATATGGATCTGGTCAGCTATCTGAAAGCCTACGCGCTGCCGGTGCTGACGCTCTGCTGCGTGCTGGTGGCGCAGATGGCGCGCATGACGCGCGCCGCTATTATCAACCAGCTCGACAGCCCCTGGCTGGAGATGGCGCTGCTGAAAGGCGTTTCGCCGCTGCGCGCCGTGCTGCGCCACGCCTTGCCCAACGCGGTCGGCCCTATCGCCAACGCCATTTCGCTCAGCCTCTCCTATCTGTTCGGCGGCGTCATCATTATCGAAACCATTTTCAGCTATCCCGGCCTCGCCAGCCAGCTGGTGGATGCGGTCAGCAACCGCGACCTGCCGGTGGTGCAGTTCTGCGTGATGCTGTTCGCCGGCTGCTATCTGCTGCTGCTGCTGCTGGCCGACGTGCTGACCATCGCCTTCAACCCGAAATGGAGAAGCGCATGAATACCTTACTTCCCGTTCGTTTCTTTCAGTCGCTGTCGATCTCCGGGCGGCTCGGCCTGACGGTATCCATTTTCTGGCTGCTGATGGCGCTGTTCGGCAACCAGCTGGCGCCGCACAACGTCGAAGATATCGGCGGCGGCCCGCTGTTCGGCGGCTTTACCGCCGACAACTGGCTCGGCACCGACGCGCTGGGGCGCGATATTCTCAGCCGCATTCTCTACGGCGCGAAGTTCTCTATCGGCCTGGCGCTGGGCGCGGCGATCGGCGCCAGCCTGATTGGCACGCTGCTGGCGCTGCTGGCGGCGGTGACCGGCCGCTGGCTGGAGGAGATCCTCGGCCGTGTCAACGACGCCATGCTGGTGCTGCCGGGCAAGGTGCTGTCGCTGATGATCGTGGCGGTTTTCGGCTCGTCGCTGCCGATGCTGCTGCTTACCGCCATCTTCACCTACTGGCCGGGCGCGTTCCGCATCGCTTTCGCCATGGCGGGCAGCCTGCGCAATATGGACTACGTGCGCGCCTCGCGGCTGCGCGGCGAAAGCCGCTGGTACGTCGCCATTCACGATATTCTGCCCAATATGGTGCATCCGATGCTGGCGGATTTCGGACTGCGCTTCGTCTATATCGTGCTGCTGCTGAGCGGCCTGAGCTTTCTCGGCCTCGGCGTCCAGCCGCCCTATGCTGACTGGGGCACCCTGGTGCGCGAAAACATTCAGGGGCTGTTTGATGGCTCGCCGGCGGTGCTGATGCCTGCGCTGGCCATCGCCAGCCTGACCATCGGCGCCAACCTGTTTATCGATAGCCTGCAACAGATGCGTCCGCTGACGCTGGCGAAGGAGGGCGTATGAACGTGATGCCGCATACCGCAATGCCGGTGATCTCGGTGGAAAAGCTGCGCGTCACGGCGCAGAGCGACAGGGGCGATCCGATCGATCTGGTGTCGGATATCCGCTTTACCGTGCAGAAAGGGGAAGTGCTCGCCCTGATCGGCGAATCGGGATCGGGAAAAACCACCATCGCCATGGCGCTGATGGGCTATGCCCGTCCCGGCTGCCGCATCGCCGAGGGCAATATTCACGTGGCGGGCGTCGACGTTAACAGCCTCAGCCCGCAGCAGCTGCGCGAATTTCGCGGCAACAAAGTCGCCTATATCGCCCAGAGCGCCGCCGCCTCGTTTAACCCCGGCATGAAGATTATCGATCAGGTGATCGAGCCGGTGGTGATCCACGGCACCATGACGCGCAAAGCGGCGAAAGCCAAAGCGGTGGCGCTGTTCCGCGAGCTGGCGCTGCCCAACCCCGACACCATCGGCGATCGCTGGCCGCATCAGGTGTCCGGCGGGCAGCTGCAGCGCCTGATGACCGCGATGGCGCTGATCGGCGATCCCGACGTGGTGATCCTCGATGAGCCGACCACCGCACTCGACGTCACTACCCAGGTGGAAGTGCTGAAGGCCTTTCGCCGCGTGGTGGCGCAGCGCGGCGTCACCGCCATCTACGTCAGCCACGATCTGGCGGTGGTGGCGCAGATGGCGGACCGCATTCTGGTGCTGCTGCGCGGCCAGATCGCCGAGTACGGCACCACCGAACGGCTGATCGGCGCGCCGCAGGCGGACTACACGCGGCTGCTGATGGACGCGGCGCGGCAGCAAGAGCGCCCCAGCCCGTGGCGCGAGGAGAGCGGCGAGCTGCAGCCGCTGCTGGAGGTGCGCGACCTCAGCGCCGGCTACGGCCCGCGCGGCAGCGACGGCCAGCCGAAAATCCGCATTCTGGAGGAGATCAACCTCAGGCTGTGGAAAGGGCAGGCGATCGGCATTATTGGCGAGTCAGGATCGGGCAAAACCACCCTGGCGCACGCCATCGCCGGGCTCAACGCGCCCTGTCACGGCCATATCCTGTTTAACGGCCACTATATCGCCGGCGATATGCACAAGCGGCCTGACAACGAGCTGCGCCGCATTCAGTATGTGTTTCAGATGGCGGATACCGCGCTCAATCCGGCGCACAGCGTCGAGCGCATCCTGTCGCGGCCGCTGGCGCTGTTTCACGGCCTGCGCGGCCAGGCGCTGACCCAGCGGCTGCATCAGCTGCTCGATCTGGTGAAGCTGCCGCGCAGCGTGCTGTGGCGGCGGCCCTGGGCGCTCTCTGGCGGGCAGAAGCAGCGCGTCAACCTGGCGCGCGCGCTGGCGGCGGAGCCGGATCTGATCCTGTGCGACGAAGTGACCTCGGCGCTCGACACCGTGGTCGCGGCGGCGGTGCTGGATCTTATCAGCGAGCTACGGCGCGAGCTGGGCCTGTCGGTGCTGTTTATCAGCCACGATATGCACGCGGTGCGCGCGGTGTGCGACAACATCGTGGTGATGAAGTCGGGACGCATCGTCACCCAGCTGGCGCGGGAAGATTACGACAAGCCCACCAGCGAGCTCTACTTCGAGCGCCTGAAGCGCGCGGTGCCGGAGCTGCGGCAGGGGTGGCTGGATGAGCACGAAGAGATTTTAAAGGCGGAATAGGGCTATCTTGCTTGCCATATTGTCCCCGGGCAGTGCGCGCCATCCTCACGTATTTTAGTACGCTCCGGTGGCTGTGCGCTGGCCGTGAACAATCTGGCTGCGCAGATAACGCCCTCATCTACGCGACGCGCAGCGAGGCGGATATCGCCGCCAGCGACGCGCCGATCGTCGACCCTACACCTTATCGCTACAGCCGTCTGGTCGACGGCAGCGCACTTGAAACGCCAGGCATGATGTAAGGAGCAACGCATGACCACTACTTTTCGCGCCATGAACGCGCACGATATCGAATCCTGCTACGCCATGACGCAGCAGCTGAAGTGGCCGCACCGCCGCGAGGACTGGCAGCAGGCGCTGGCCTTCGGCGAGGGCGTCGTGATAGAGGAGCAGGGCAGGCTGCTCGGCAGCGCCATCCTCTGGCGCTGGGGCGAACGCGCCGCCACCATCGGACTGGTGATCGTGGATGGCCAGCAGCAGGGGCGCGGGCTGGGCAAGCAGCTGATGCTGACGCTGCTGGAAAAAGTGCCCGACTATAACGTGCGGCTGCACGCCACCGAGATGGGCAAAGGGCTGTATGAAAAGCTCGGCTTTGTGACGACCGGGCAGATACTCCAGCATCAGACGCGTGCGCTGGAGGCGGTGCCGCCCGTGGCTATCCCGACGGGATTAACGCCGCGCCGCGCGCAGGCGCAGGATGCGTCTTCCCTCACCGCCCTCGACCAGCAGGCGCACGGCATGCTGCGTCCGCAGCTGATCGATCACCTGATTAACCAGCATCAGACGGTACTGCTGCAGAATGCGCAGGGCGAAATCCGCGCTTTCGCCAGCCTGCGCCGCTTCGGCCACGGCTGGGCGATTGGGCCGGTTATCGCGCCGGATTTCCCGACAGCGCAGGCGCTGGTCGCCTCGCTGATGCAGGGCCTGCGCGGCGAATTTGTCCGTATCGACACCGACGGCGCGCTGCCGCTGGCCCCCTGGCTCGCCACGCTCGGCCTGGCGCAGGTAGATAATCCTACCACCATGGTGCGCGGCACGCCCTGGACGCCGCCAGCGGGCGGCATGCAGGCGTTCGGCCTGATGACCCAGGCGATGGCCTGATGCATATCCTCTATAAATCGGATCCCCAGCGCGGCGCGCTGTGGCAGCAGTGGCTGGCGCAGCATGCGCCCGATATTCAGCTGCATCTCTGGCCCGAAACCGGCGACCGGCTGGAAGTAGAGATGCTGATCGCCTGGCAGCCACCGGAGAGGCTGCTGGAAACCTTTCCTGGCCTGAAAGCGCTGCTGTCGGTAGGGGCGGGCGCGGACCAGTTCGATCTCGCCGCCTTGCCGCCTGACCTGCCGGTGGTGCGCATGATCGAGCCGGGACTGACGCAGGGCATGGTGGAGTACGTGACCTTTGCGGTGCTCGGCATCCATCGCGATATGGTGCGCTACCTGCAACAGCAGCGCGAAGCGCGCTGGCAGGCGCACAGCGTTACGCCCGCCGCCGCGCGCCGGGTCGGCGTCATGGGGCTGGGCGAGCTGGGCCAGGCGGCGCTACGCCAGCTGGTCTCGCTTGGTTTCGACTGCGCAGGCTGGAGCCGGACGTCGCGCCAGCTCGACGGCGTGCGGTGCTTTCACGGCGCAGCGCAGCTGGGCGACTTTCTGGCGCGCTGCGACATTCTGGTCTGCTTGCTGCCGTTAACGGCGGAGACGCGCGGCCTGCTTAACCGCGATCTGTTTGCGCAGCTGCCGCCCGGCGCGGCGCTGGTGCAGGCGGGACGCGGCGCCCAGCTTAATCATGCCGATCTGCTGGCGGCGCTCGACAGCGGTCGGCTCGGCGCGGCGGTGATCGACGTCACCGATCCCGAACCGCTGCCGCCGTCGCATCCTTTCTGGCGTCATCCCGCTATCTGGCTGACGCCGCACATCGCCAGCCAGACGCAAAACGAGAGCGCCGTCGCCGCGCTGCTGGAAAACCTGCGTCGCTATCAGCGCGGCGAGCCGATGATCGGCCTTATCGACCGTACGCGAGGTTACTGATGAACATTGACGCTCTTGTCGCGCTGCGGCGCGATCTGCACGCCCACCCGGAACTCGGCTACCAGGAAACGCGCACCAGCGACATCGTGGCGCGCTTTCTGCAGCAGCTCGGTCTGGAGGTCTATCGCGATATCGGTCAAACCGGCGTGGTCGGCGTGCTGAAGCGCGGCGACAGTCCGCGCGTTATCGGTCTGCGCGCCGATATGGACGCGCTGCCGATGCAGGATCAGGGCGACGCGCCCTGGAAAAGCAGGACGGAAAATGTCTGTCACGCCTGCGGCCACGACGGCCATACCGTGATGCTGCTCGGCGCGGCGCAGCAGCTGGCCGCAGCCGAGGATCTCGACGGCACCCTCTGCTTTATCTTTCAGCCGGCGGAAGAGGGGCTGGCGGGCGCGAAGGCGATGATCGACGACGGCTTGTTCAGCCGCTTTCCCTGCGAGGCGGTCTACGCGCTGCACAACTGGCCGGAACTGCCGCTCGGCGAGGTGCAGACCCGTCCCGGTGCCATTATGGCGGCGGCGGATCGTTTCGATATTACCGTGAAGGGTGGCGGCGGCCATGCCGCGCAGCCGCATCTGACGCGCGACACGCTGCTGGCGGCCAGCGAGCTGGTGGTGCAGCTTAATACGCTGGTGGCGCGCGCCATCGATCCCTGCGAGGCGGCGCTGCTGAGCGTGACGCGCATACAGGGCGGCTTTTCGCACAATATGATCCCGGCGGAAGCGTCGATTACCGGCACGGTGCGCACCTTTAGCCCGACGGCGCAGGCGATACTCGAAGCGCGGCTGCGTGAGATGGCGCAGCACGTCACCGCCGCGCACGGACTGCAGGCGGAGGTGAGCTATCTGCGTTACTACCCGGCCACGGTAAATAGCGAGGCGGAGGCGAATCTCGCCTTAGCGGCGCTCAGCGAGGCGGGATTCAGCGCCAGCGTCGCGCGGCAGCCCGCGCTTACCTCGGAGGATTTCGCCTTTATGCTGCAGGCGAAACCCGGCGCCTATCTCTGGATCGGCTCCGCGCCTTCGCGGCCGCTGCACCACTCCGCCTATGACTTCAACGACGCGCTGATCCCTTACGGCGTGCGCGCGTGGACGGCGCTCGCCCGACGCGCGCTGCGTTAAGAAATTTCCCTGCTGAAAGGGCACGGATTTTAACAGGATATGCCGCAGCACTACCCATAACGGCAGCATGCGAAACCAGTGGGTTGCGATACTTGAGCCAACCGAACGTTACGTGGATGAGGTATAAAAATGCAGAATGTCATGGCCGAACAACAGACCTATTCAGACAACAGTTTGCTGCTGAACGCGCGCGAGCAGAATGTGCCGCGCGGCGTGGTGACCGCCCATCCGCTGGTGATTGAGCGCGCCAGGGGCAGCGAAGTCTGGGACGTCGAGGGCAACCGCTATCTCGACTTCGTCGGCGGTATCGGCGTGCTCAACGTCGGGCACAACCATCCGGCGGTGGTCAATGCGGTAACGCGTCAGCTGGGCCTGGTCTCCCACGCCTGTTTTCAGGTGGTGGCCTATCCGGGCTATATCGAGCTGGCGCAGCGGCTTAATCAGCTGGTCGGCGGCGAGGAAGCCTACAAGAGCGTCTTCTTTACCAGCGGCGCAGAGGCGGTAGAGAACGCGGTTAAGATCGCCCGCGCGCACACCAATCGCTCCGGCGTGATCGCTTTCGACGGCGCCTTTCACGGGCGTACGCTGCTGGGCGTGACCTTGACCGGTATGAGCCAGCCCTATAAGCAGAATTTTGGCCCGTTCCCGGCGGATATCTATCGCCTGCCGTTTCCTAATCCGCTGCACGGCGTAACGGAAGTAGACTGCCTGAAGGCGCTGGATCAGCTTTTCGCCGTGCAGATCGCGCCGGAGCGCGTGGCGGCGATCATTATCGAACCGGTGCAGGGCGACGGCGGCTTCCTGCCGGCCGGTCCGGCGTTTATGCAGGCGCTGCGCCGCATTACCGAGCAGCACGGCATCGTGCTGATCTGCGATGAAGTGCAGACCGGCTTTGGCCGCACCGGCAAGATGTTCGCCTTCCAGCACCTTAATATCAAACCCGATCTGGTGACGGTCGCCAAAAGCCTCGGCGGCGGCCTGCCGATCTCCGGCGTGGTGGGCAAGGCGGCGATCATGGACGCGCCGACGCCGGGCGGGCTGGGCGGCACCTACGGCGGCAACGCGCTGGGCTGCGCGGCGGCGCTGGCGGTGCTCGATTTGCTGGAGCACGACAACCTGCTGGCGCGCGCGAATGCGCTTGGCGAACAGCTGCTGGCGCGGCTACAGCTGCTGGCGGAGAAGTACGCCTGCATCGGCGACGTGCGCGGCCTCGGCTTTATGCTGGCGGTGGAGATCCTCGACTTCGAAACCGGCAAGCCTGACGCCGCGCTGACGCAGAAGATCCTCGACAGCGCCTGTCAGGAAGGGCTGCTGCTGATCAAATGCGGCGTTCAGCGCAATGTGGTGCGCTTCCTGGCGCCGCTGGTTACCACGGATTCACAGCTGGAGGAGGCGCTGCATATCTTCGATATTGCGCTGGCGCGCGCCACCGGCCGTCTGGGCTGACGCTATCTTCCTCATTGATATTGCTGGAATAATTATAATTTTTCCTGATGGATAACGCGCGCGTTACCGCTGGCGCTGGCGACGCAAAGCGTGTTATACCATCAGCACGTCCTGCACAATTGGTTAACAATGAGGGGTGGTATGAACGGCTTAATGAAACTTGACCGCATCGATATCAACATCCTGGTGCAACTGCAAAAAGATGGCCGTATCAGCAACGTTAATCTCGCCGATGCCGTGGGACTTTCGCCCAGCCCCTGCCTGCAGCGCGTCAAGCGTCTTGAGCAGGCGGGCTTTATCACCGGCTACGAAGCCCATATCAATCTCACCAAAATCACCGATTCGGTCACGGTCTTTACCGAAGTGACGCTCTCCGGCCATCGCCGCGAAGATTTTATGAAGTTCGAGAGCGCGCTGCGCGACGTGGACGAGCTGATGGAGTGCCACCTGATTACCGGCGGCTACGACTATCTGCTGCGTTTTATCACCCGCAGCATCGAGCACTATCAGGAAGTGATTGAGAAGATGCTGGATGCGCAAATCGGCATCGACAAATACTTCAGCTATATCGTGATCAAATCGCCCGTAATGAAGAGCAGCGTGCCGCTGCGCTCGCTGATTACCCGGCAGAATGACGTGCTGGGCGCGCTGTAGCTTATATTCTTCACTCTGATCGAACGCGATTACATAAGCGGCTAAAGCAGATGCTTTAGTCGTCATCAGTTATTGTTTCACACCTGTGATCGTTTCTGGAATCTGTCCCTCAAAATTTGCATGGATTCACTAATGTAATGACGTTTTAGACGATATAAACTCTGGATGAAAATAAGGAGATGAACATCATGAGTCAATATCATATGCCCGCGCTAACGACGGATGAAATTCGCGAAATTGGCGAGTTGGCCGTTGCGCATGTCGCGAGTTTGAAAATCACCACGACCAAAATGGATGATTTCTTACTCAGTGAGGTAAACAGAAGAGAAACTGAGGACGCTTTTAAAAAGTGCGGTATCACTGCTGCTGAAGGAAGAAAGATTTTTAATGAAGTCTTTAACAGCGTAAGAAAAGGAGAGTAAGAAATAGCAAACAGTCTGTTAGCATTTTTTTAGTGAGGTTTTTATATGCCAGACCAAAAGCAATGGGTCTTTACCAGGCTAGTAATGGACACGGACGATACCAGGCAGCTGATCGCTTATGCCATCTATAAAGCCGATAAAGATGATTATGCGAAACAACTGCTCAGACGTCGATTGCCTGAATCGCAGTTGCCCGCTTATCTGGAACGCTATCATGACAGCATAGCCTATTCAGAACGACAGCTTGACCATTACCGCGATAAAGCGGCATGTATTATTGACCGGCTGGTACTCAGGGTAAGCCAACAAGTCCAATTCGCCAGTGATCAAAAGATTGCATTATTAAAATCTGATCACAAAGAGGAGCTAGAGAAAAAATGGATTGAGTGGGGAAATAATGCGGCAGCCTATAGCGCTTATGTGGCAAAGCCACGCTGGCCAGCTACATTGATGCACGGCTTTATTAAATGGATGCTCAGCGGTATATCAGGTTTACTGGCAACGCTGTTTTCTACGCTGTTAATTGTAGGTACGCTTTCACTCTTTGCGCCAGAGATGAGAAGCGCAGCGCGTAATATATTGAAAAATGGCATCGATACGTTGATCCCCTTAAACCCGACAGGTTTGTCTGATACCGAACAGCATAATGAGTGAGTTATTCTTGTAACGGAATCGATATCACACTCTTTTTACACCTAATCGGGCCTGGTGTTTCTACGCAGCATAAAATTTCTTTTCCGTGCTTTTTTCACCGCATTTGACCGGTTCGCCGCGCCTCTTCAGCCGCGTCGGCTGACGCCGCGCATTTACTATAAACCCATGCCGCGACAAGGAGTTATTTATGACCGCACCGATCATCGCCGACCATATCTGGCAGCGCGACGACTTTACCCTTTCTACTAAACGGACGCGGCTGGATATGGACTGGATTCATTTTCAGCTGGCCGAGCGCGCCTACTGGGCGAAAGGGCAGTCGCGCGCCGCCACCGAGCGGGCCATCGCCGCATCGCTGCCGTTCGGGCTCTATCACCTTGACGCGCAGATCGGTTTTGGTCGGCTGATTACCGACTACACCCGTTTCGGCTGGCTGTGCGACGTCATTATCGATGAAGCGTGGCGTGGACATGGCCTGGGCAGCTGGCTGGCAAGCTGCGTGCGCGAGCATCCGGAGCTGGCCACGGTGCGGCGCTGGATGCTTTCGACAAACGATGCCCATCAGCTCTACCAGCGGCTTGGCTGGCGCGTGGTGCAGGAGCCGCACAAGCTGATGGAGTTCCCTCTCTCCTGACTCTGGAGTGATACAGATGCGTTACCGCGTTGGCGTGGACATTGGCGGATCCTTTACCGATTTCGCCGTGCTGGATCGGCAAACCAACCAGATCCATACCCTGAAAGTACTGTCGCGGCCCGATGCGCCGGGCAGCGAGATTCTCACCGGACTGGCGCAGTTCGCCGAACGCGACGGCCTCGATCCCGCAGAGATTGGCTACTTTACCCACGGCACCACGGTCGGCATCAACGCAGTTATCCAGCGGCGCGGCGTCCGGCTGGCGTTGTTCGCCACCGCCGGCTTTTGCGACGTGCTGGAGCTGGCGCGGCTGAAAATTCCCCATATCCACGATCTCTTCTCCCGCCGGCCCGCGCCGCTGATTAGTCGCGATCGCGTCTTCGCCATCCACGAGCGCACCGACCGCGACGGCAACGTGCTGAAGCCCGTCGATCGCGGGAGCGTGCTGGCCGCCATCGACGGCGCGCGCGCGGCGGGCTGTCAGGGCATCGTGGTGGCGCTGCTGCACAGCTACCGCAACGGGCACAACGAGGCGGCGGTTAAGGCGATCGTCGAAGAGGTCGCGCCCGACCTGCTGACCTCCTGTTCCGCCGACATCTGGCCGATTATCCGCGAATATGAGCGCACCATCACCGCCGCCATCAACGCCTACGTGCAGCCGATGGTGATCAACTATCTGGAAAAGTTTGAAGGCGCGCTGCGCGCCAGAGGCGTGACCACGCCGCCGCGCATCACTAAATCCAACGGCGGCGTGATGGGCGTCGAGCAGGCGAAGCGCGAATGCGTGCAGATGGTGCTCTCCGGCACCGCCTCGGGGGTTATCGGCGCCAGCTATCTCGCCAGCGCCTGCGGCTTCGACCGCATCCTTAGCCTGGATATCGGCGGCACCAGCGCCGACGTGGCGGTGATCGTTAACGGCGAGGTGGCGCAGGGCAACGGTGAAATCATCGGCGACTTCCCAATCTATATACCCTCGGTGGCGGTGACCTCCGTCGGGCAGGGCGGCGGCTCGCTGGCGTGGATCGACGGGCAGGGCGTGATGCAGATGGGGCCGGACAGCGCCGGTTCGCTGCCGGGCCCGGTCTGCTTCCAGCGCGGCGGCACCCAGCCGACCGCCACCGACGCTTTCGCCGCCTGCGGCATGATCGGCCATGGCGATCTCGGCTACCACGCCGTGCAGGTAGATGTCGCCGCCGCGCGCGCCGCCTGGCAGCCGCTGGCCGATCGCCTTGGCGTCTCGGTAGAACAGACCGCCGAAACCGCCATCGAACTGGCGATCTCCAGCATGTATGGCGATACCAGCGGCCTGCTGTCTCGCTTCGGCCTCGATCCGCGCGAGTTCTGGTTTCTCGCCTTCGGCGGCGCAGGGCCAATGATGGGCTGTTTTCTGGCGCGTGAACTCAATATGAAAGGCGTTATCGTGCCGCCGACGCCGGGCGTGCTCTCGGCGCTGGGCGGGCTGGTGGCGGATATCCGCAACGACTTTATCCGCACGCTGTACGGCGATCTCAACGCGCAGCTGGCGGACCGGCTCGCCTCTGAAGCGGAGAGCCTGAGCCAGCGGGCGCAGGCCTGGCTGGCGGCCGAGCACGGCAAAGAGATGCCTTTTACGCTGCAGTTCAGCGCCGATATGCGCTATCGCGGCCAGTCGTTCGAGATCGACGTGCCGCTGGAGGCGGCGTGGCTGGCGAGCGCCGACGTGGCGGCGCTGCATGCGGCGTTCGACCAGCAGCATCACCAGCTGTTCGGCCACAGCGACGCCGCCGCGCCAGTGCAGCTCATCAACCTGCGGCTGGTTATCGCCTCGCCCACGCCGAAGCCCGCGCTGAATCGTCTCGCGGCGGCCAGCGAGCCGGTGCAGGTGGCGAAGCAGGTCAGGGCGTGGATAGACGGCGCTTTTCATCAGGTCGATCTGGTGCTGCGCGCGACGCTGCGTCCCGGCCATCGGCTGCGCGGGCCGGTTATCGTGGCGCAGGACGACTGCACCACCTGCGTGCCGCCGCGCATGCAGGTCGAGGTGGACAGCTTCGGCAATCTGTTAATTACTCCGCTGAGCGAGGAGAAGTGATCGTGGCTATTGACGGACGTAATCTGCAAATACTCGCCAACTACTGCGCGGCGGCGGCCGACGCCATGGCCTTTACCCTGATGCGCACCGCGCACTCTACCTTTGTCAAAGAGACGGAGGATTTCTCCTGCCAGATCGTCAGCCGAGACGGGCTGGCGTTCGCCTCGCCGCGCAGCTTCGGCGCGCCCTGGTACAGCGGCATCGACTATGCGCCGGTGCTGGCGCTGATCGACCATTACGACGAAGGCGACATCTGCATTACCAACGACGCCTATGCGGGCAACGTCGCCACTCATTCCCCCGATATTCATATCTGGAAGCCGGTCTTTTACGGCGGCGACATCCTCTGCTTCGTGGTCGGCCATATTCACAACACCGATATCGGCGGCGCGGTGCCCGCCTCGCTGTCGCGCTCCCTGACCGATATCGTGCAGGAGGGCATCCGCATTCCGCCGCTGAAGATTGTCCGCAACGGCGAACTGAACGAGGATGTGGCGCGTATCCTGCGGCTGAACGTGCGCGTGCCGGAACAGAACTGGGGCGATTTCAAAGCGCAAATCGCTTCGGTCAACATCGGAGAACGCAAGATCCACGAGATTGTCGCCCGCTTCGGCGCGGCGGATTTCCTGCAGGGCATTGAGGGCATCCTCGACTACGCCGAACAGCAGGCGCGCGCCATTATCCGCACCATCCCCGACGGCGAATACTTCTACGCCGATTACGCTGACGAAGATGGCGAAGGCGGCTATCCCTGCCGCGTGGCGATTACTTTGCGGGTGCAAGGCGATCGGCTGGAACTGGACTACACCGGCAGCGATCCGCAGCTCGCCTCGTCGCTGAACATGCCGACCGGCGGCCGCGAGCGCCATCCGCTGGCGCTGGTGGGCGTGACTTACGTGCTCTCGACGCTGGACCGGCGGCTGCTGCTTAACGCCGGCACGCTGCGCCCGACGCGCGCCATCCTGCCGCCGGGCACGGTGATGAACTGCGAAGCGCCCGCCGCGGTCGGCATGCGCTCGCTCACCTGCGCGCTGTCGCAAATCGCCACCGTCGGCGTCTTTTCACTGGCGCTGCCGACGCGGCTTCCGGCCAACTCGCCGGGCGGCAATTCTATTATGAATATTCGCACGCTGGACGCGCGCAACCGCAGCGTGGTCGCCTCGCTCGGGCCGGTCGGCGGCGGCGCGGGCGGCACGCCGCGTCACGACGGGCCGGACGGCTCGGGCGGATTGTCGGCGTTCCTGAAAAACACCCCGATCGAAATCAACGAAGCGGAAGTGCCCATCCGCTTCCTGCGCTACGGCCTGGCGCCCGACAGCGCCGGCGCCGGACGCTTTCGCGGCGGGCTGGCGACCGAAATGGCCTTTGAGATCTTCACGCCGGAGACCACCGTCACCGCGCGCAACCGCAATCGTTCGGTATTTGCCTCAGCGGGCGCGGCGGGCGGCTGCGCAGGCGGCCTTTCCTACTTTCGCACCCTGCGCGACGGCAAGCTGCTGGAGCACGGCAACCGCGACGTGATCCACTGCCAGACGGGCGATGTGGTCGAAGTGCGCGGGCCAGGGGCGGGCGGCTACGGCCTGCCGTCGCAGCGCGACGTTGCGGCGGTGCTCAGCGACGTGCGCTGCGGCTTTCTCAGCGCGGCGGCGGCGCGCGCGCAGTACGGCGTGGCGCTCGCGGACGGCGAGCTGGATGAGGCGACGACGGCGCAGCTGCGCGCCGCGATGCCGCAGCAGGTGGAGGCGCATTTTCAGCACGGTGCGGCGCGCCAGGCATTTGAGGCGATCTGGACGCCGCAACGCTACCGTGCGCTCACCGCCTTTCTCGCCGACGCGCCGGTCAGCTGGCGTCATTTTCTGAAAACCCAGGTGTTTCGCGCCGTCGAGCAGGCAGGGGAAGCGGCGGATATGGCGCAAATATTCAGCGAGTTACGGCTGCGCTTTCCCGCATTAGCAGGCGAATAAGCCAGATTGTCGTCTACCCTTACTCTCTGACACGGATTTTCACCGAGGGGACAACGATGAGCATGAAAACCAGTGATTTCTTTGTGCAACGGCTGAAGGCCTGGGGCGTAACCCGTATTTACGGCTATCCCGGCGACGGCATCAACGGCGTGCTTGGCGCCATCCAGCGCGCCAATGAAAAGGGCGACGGCATTGAATTTATTCAGGTGCGGCACGAAGAGATGGCGGCCTTTATGGCGGCTGGTCACGCCAAGTTTACCGGCGAGCTGGGTGTCTGCCTTTCGACCGGCGGGCCGGGGGCGACACATCTGCTGACCGGCCTCTACGACGCCAAAATGGATCATGCGCCGGTGCTGGCGATCGCCGGCCAGGCGGAAGTCACCGCGCGCGGCGCCAGCTACCAGCAGGAGATGAATCTGGATCGCGTCTTCGCCGACGTCGCCAACTTTGTGCAGGAGGCGGCCGCGCCGGCCCAGGTGCGCCATCTGATTGACCGCGGCGTGCGCATCGCCAAAGCGCAAAACGGCGTGGCGGTGGTGATTGTGCCGAAAGATATTCAGGACGAACCCTGGGAGGCGCCGAAGCATCTGCACGGCTTTACCCACTCCGGCCCTGGCTACCAGCGTCCTAAAGTGGTGCCTTACGAAGCTGACCTGCAGCGCGCCGCCGAGGTGCTCAACGCCGGGAAAAAAGTCGCCATTCTCATCGGCGCGGGCGCGCGCGGCGCGGCGGTAGAAGTGGTGCAGGCCGCCAACGTGCTGGCGGCGGGCGTCGCCAAGGCGCTGCTCGGAAAAGATGTGCTGCCAGACGACGCCCCCTTCGTGACCGGCTCTATCGGCCTGCTCGGCACCAAACCCTCGTGGGAGCTGATGCAGAACTGCGACACGCTGCTGATGATCGGCAGCGGCTTCCCCTGGACCGAGTTCCTGCCGGAAGAGGGCAAGGCGCGCGCGGTGCAGATCGATATCGATCCGGCGATGCTTGGTCTGCGTTACCCGTGCGAAGTGAACCTGCACGGCGACGCGGCGGAAACGCTGCGCGCGCTGCTGCCGCTGCTGGAGCATAAAGAGGACCGCAGCTGGCAGGAGGAGATTGCGGTGCAGGTGCGCGACTGGTGGAAAGTCATGGAAGATCGCGCCCACGCGCCCGCCAATCCCGTTAACCCGCAGCGCGTGGTCTGGGAGATGTCGCCGCAGCTGCCCGACAACGCTATCGTCACCTCTGATTCCGGCTCCTGCGCCAACTGGTTCGCGCGCGACTATCGCGTCAAACAGGGGCAGCGCGCCACGCTGTCGGGCGGGCTCGCCTGCATGGGCGCGGCGGTGCCTTACGCCATTGCCGCCAAGTTTGCCCATCCCGACCGACCGGTGGTGGCGCTGGTCGGCGACGGCGCGATGCAGATGAACAATATGGCGGAGCTGATCACCATTCAGAAATACTGGCAGCAGTGGAGCGATCCGCGCCTTATCGTCTGCGTCTTCAACAACCAGGATCTGAACCAGGTCACCTGGGAGCAGCGCGTCATGGAGGGCAATGCGCGCTTCGAGGCGACGCAGCAGCTGCCTGACGTCCGCTACGCGCAGTTTGCCGAGTCGCTTGGCCTGCAGGGTATCTTCGTCGACAACCCGGATGAGCTGGAAGACGCGTGGCGACGCGCGCTGAGCGCCGATCGTCCGGTGGTGCTGGAGGTGAAAACCGATCCGGAAGTAGCGCCGCTGCCCCCGCACATTACCTTTAAACAGGCGAAAGCCTTTATGAGCTCGATGGCGAAGGGCGATCGCGGCGCGGCGCAGATTATCAGCGACACCGCCAGCCAGCTGCTGCATAAAAAGTAACAGGCACGAAGCGTTAAGCGGCCCGGTCGCGGGCCGCTACTCTTATCCACTCTCTTCCCCAGGCCGTTCGCGTCGGGGTTCAGGCGATTCGCCACCAATCAGTTTGGGAGTCACTCATGGCTACAGATAACAATCCGGTGTGGTTTATTTCAGGATGTTCGACAGGTTTCGGTCGCGAACTGGCGCAGCAGACCATTGCGCGCGGCTTCAACGTAGTGGTAACGGCGCGCGACACCGCGAAAATCGCCGATCTGGTGGAAGGCCACAGCAACGCGCTGGCGGTGGCGCTCGACGTGACCCAGTCGCAGAGCATCGACGGCGCGGTCAAGGCGGCGCTGGAAAAATTCGGCACCATCGACGTGCTGGTGAATAACGCCGGCTACGGCTACCAGAGCTCGGTGGAAGAGGGGGAAGAACAGGCGATCCGCGACCAGTTCGACGCCAACGTCTTTGGGCTGTTCGCCCTGACGCGCGCGGTGCTGCCGACGATGCGTCAGCAGCGTCGCGGCCATATCATTAACATCACCTCGGTGGCCGGGTTTATCGGCTTCGCCAGCTCCGGCTACTACTCCGCCAGCAAGCACGCGGTCGAGGGCTGGTCCGATTCGCTGGCGCAGGAGACCGCGCCGCTCGGCATTCACGTCATCTGCGTCGAGCCGGGCCCGTTCCGCACCGACTGGGCTGGCCGTTCGCTGCATCAGACGCCGAGCAGGTTGCCGGAGTACGCCGAAACCGCAGCGGCGCGCATGAAGGCGACCTCAGAATACAGCGGCACGCAGAAGGGCGATCCGGCACGCGCGGCGCAGGCGATGATCGCGATTACCGAGCACGCTAACCCGCCGCGCCATCTGGTGATGGGCGCCTGGGGCTATGACGCGGTCACGGCGAAGCTGAAAGAGCGACTGGCGCAGATTGAAGCCTGGAAGCAGACCTCTGTCGAGACCGACTTCCCGGAATAACGGACAGGCGCGCTGGCTGCCAGCGCGCCTGTTTTAGCGCATCCAGTCGCCCAGCCGCTCGAGCGGCACCGCCTTGCTGAACAGATAGCCCTGCAGCTGATTGCAACCGGCATCGGCCAGCGCGCTCATCTGGCCTGCCGTTTCCACCCCTTCCGCCGTCACCGTCAGCCCCATCGCGTGTCCCAGCTTCACCACCGACTCGATAATCGCTACCGAATTCTCCGCCACGCCCAGCGACTGGGTAAAAGAGCGGTCTATTTTGATTTTATCCACCGGGAAGGTGCTGAGATAATTGAGGCTGGAGTAGCCGGTGCCGAAATCATCCAGCGCAATGCGGAAACCGGCGTCGCGCAGCGCGATGATAATGGCGCGCGCCTCATGCTCATCCTCAATCAGCACCCCTTCGGTGATCTCCAGCTCAATTCTCTGAGGATCGCCGCCGCATTCGCGCATGATGTCGATCATGCGTGCCACGAATCCCGTGGCGCGAAACTGCACCGGCGAGACGTTGACCGCCACCATCAACGCCGGGAAGCGCTGCTGCGTCAGGCAGGCTTCACGCAGCACCCATTCTCCCAGCGGAATAATCAATCCGGTCTCTTCGGCGATAGCGATAAAGTCGCCCGGCGGAATGGCGCCGCGCGTCGGATGATCCCAGCGCAGCAGCGCCTCGACGCCCACCATATTTTTGCCGTCGATATCCATCAGCGGCTGGTACCAGACCGCCAGCCCTTTAAAGTTTTGCAGCGCGGCGCGCAGGTCGGCGGCGATGCTTTGCCGCGTGCGGATCGACTCGTCCATCACCCGTTCGAACTGCCGATATTTGCCGCGCCCGCTGCTTTTCGCTTCGTAGAGCGCAATGTCCGCTTTGCGCACCAGCTCCTGACGATCTACCCCATCTTTCGGCGCCAGCACCAGCCCGATGCTGGCGCCGCTCCACACTTCGCCGCCAAACAGCGGAAAAGGCTGGCTGAGCGCGTCGAGAATACGCTGCGCCAGCGCTTCCACCTGCCCGATATGGTCTACTTCCGGCATCACCACGAGAAATTCGTCGCCGCCGATGCGCCCCACGGTATCGCAGGCGCGCATCAGGCCGGCGAGACGATGGGCCACGGCGATAATCAGTTCGTCGCCGGCGTGATGGCCGTAGGTGTCGTTGATGTTTTTAAAGCGGTCAAGGTCAATCAGCATCAGCGCCACGCGCTGCTCGTGGCGCGTCGCCAGCGCCAATGCCTGGGTCAGGCGATCCTCCACCAGCGCGCGGTTCGGCAGGCCGGTCAGCACGTCATGAAACGCCAGGTGCAGCGCCTGCGCTTCGCTGGCGCCGAGCTTCAGCATCGACTGCGACAGGTTAAAGGAAGAGGTCCAGAGCCGCCGCACCATATAGAGGCAGAGTAGCGTTACCACCAGCACGGCAACGCCGGTTGAGGGGCCGATGGCGCGCAGCATCTCCGCGCCGGGCCGCGCCGGATCCCAGTTGATATAGCCGACGTCGCCGTCCGTCTGAGAGGTCAGCATAAAGCGCGCCGGGGCGACCGGCGGCGTGCCGGGATCAGAGAAGCGCAGCCCCTTGAGCTGGCTGCGCTCCGCCAGGGCGGCGAGGTAGCCGTCGTCGAGATATTTAAGGCTGACCAGCATGAAGCGGGGCGCGGCCTGCGCATCGCGACGGATGGCGCCGATCGCCAGCGCCGCTACGCGGCCGTCGACGCGGGCGAGATCCGCCGCCTCCTGCTGCGCTGCTGCGCGCAGCAGCGCGCTGGCTAAAATCGCCTGCACGCCGGCATCGCGCGCCGGATCGGTCAGCAGCGCGCCGTTGCGCCACGCCTGTACCGGCCGACGCGCCTCATCCAGCACCATAATCAGCTGGTGGCCGAACATCTCGTAGAGCCAGCGGCCGACGTTGTCATCCAGCCAGCGCGGGTCGGGCTGCGCCGCCTCGAGATGCGTCAGCAGCGGCGTCCAGCGCGACAGGCTATGCAGCTGACGCTGATGTTCCGCCAGGCTCTGCGCAAAAGAGGCCTCAATCATTCGCTGCTGTTGCGCCTGGGCTTTCTGGTTACTGATCGAGGTACTGAGAAAAAGGCCGGTCCCGGCGCCCGCCAGCGTCAGCAGCAGGATCGCCGCCAGCGGCAGCAGCACTTCACGAATAAAACTGCCGCGCAGGCCCGCGGAAAGTTTGGCGCTGTTAATCATTTTGATTTTTCACGTAGCAAGGATATGTCAGTTAATAGCCTGGCAGAAATCCTCCAGCCTGCACGGTGACTGACGTTCAAGGTTGTTGTTGATTATGCGTCAAAAAATGGGCGATGCCGCGCAGGAGAAACCGTTCAGCGACGTTAATTAATAATGCCGCCTCCGGCTGCCTCTCCGTCTGGAATTCATCGTCGCGTCACTGCACGGTCACCATCCTGTCATCTGCGCAGGTCAAGGTAGTGGCCAACACGCAGCCGGACTTATCGCTGCTCTCCCCACTCAGTCAAGGTTGAGGATCTGTTCAAGATGGAGATATCCAGACATCCGACCACTGTTTATCAGGCCGTCGCCGCGCAGCTGGAGCAGGCGCTGCGGGAAAACTACCGCAGCGGCGACTATCTGCCTTCCGAACAACAGCTGGCCGAGCGCTATGAGGTGAACCGCCACACGCTGCGGCGCGCGGTGGACGAACTGGTCAATAAAGGTCTGCTGCAGCGCCGCCACGGCGTCGGCATCCTGGTGTTGATGCGTCCTTACGACTATCCGCTACATGCGCAGGCGCGCTTTAGCCAGAATCTGATGGAGCAGGGCAGCCATCCCACCAGCGAGCGGCTGCTGGCGGTGGTGCGTCCCGCCAGCGCCGACGTCGCCAGCGCGCTGGGCGTCCTTGAAGGCGACAGCGTGATCCATCTGCGCACTCTGCGCCGGGTTAACGGCGTGCCGGTCTGCGTGATTAACCACTTCCTGCCCGATCTGAGCTGGTGGCCGGCGCTGCAGCGCTTCAGCAGCGGTTCGCTGCACGACTTTCTGCAGCAGCATGGCGGCCACCGGCTGACGCGCAGCCAGACCCGCATCAGCACGCGTCGCGCGCAGGCCAAAGAGAGCCGCCTGCTGGAGATTGCGCTGCACGCGCCGCTGCTCTGCGTGCGCACCCTGAACAAGACCCTCGACGGCGCGCTGGCGGAGTACTCCGTCAGCCTGACGCGTGGCGACATGATCGAACTGACTCTGGAGCACTGATGGAAAGCTTAACGCAACGACAGCAGTGGCTGTCGGTACTGGCGCACAGCAGCGCCTCGGCGCTGGCGCAGCACTGGCAGGCGCTGCGCCTCGCGCCGCGCTTCTCGCTGATCCGTCCGGCGGAAATCGGCCTGACGCGGCTGATGGCGCGCATGGGCGCCAGCGGCAAGCGTTTCGTAATGGGCGACGCCACTGTGACGCGCGCCGTGGTGCAGCTCGAGGACGGCACGCTCGGCTACAGCTACGTGCTGGGACGTGACAAGGCGCACGCCGAGCGCTGCGCCCTGATTGACGCGCTGTTGCAGCAGCCGCAGACCCACGCGCTGTTGACGGAAAAAGTAATAACGCCGCTGGCGGCACTGCGCGAGGAGCAGCGCCAGCTGCGCGCGCGGGAAGTTGCCAGCTCGAAAGTAGATTTCTTTACGCTGGTTCGCGGAGATAACTGATGACTTTACTGGCTAGTTTTAACCATCCGGTGGCCGATGCGCAGCGCGCCTTCCGTCGCATTCTGAAAGCGATGAGCGAGCCGGGCGTGATGGTCTCGCTGCCGCTGGCGCAGGGCTGGGGCGCGCTGTCGCCCGCCGCGACTGCGGTGCTGCTGACGCTGGTGGATCAGGAGAGCCCGCTCTGGATCGAGCCGCAGGTCGATAACGAGATCCTGCGCAGCAACCTGCGCTTCCATACCGGCGCGCCGCTGAGCGAGAGCCGCGACGCGCCGTTTGCGCTGAGCCATGCCGCCAGCAGCCCGCGCCCGGCGGATTTCGCCGCAGGCGACAACCTCGCGCCGGAAAAGAGCACCACGCTGATTATTGAAGTGCCGTCGCTCAACGGCGGGCTGACGCTACGTCTTTCAGGGCCTGGCCTGCGCGAGTCGCGCGCTATCGCGCCGCAGCTGCCGGAGAGCGTGCTGGACTACCTGCGCAACCGCCCGCATCCGTTCCCGCAGGGCGTCGATCTGATCTTTACCTGCGGCGAAGCGATGATGGCGCTGCCGCGCACCACCGACGTGGAGGTGTGCTGATGTACGTAGCGGTTAAAGGAGGCGAGAAGGCGATTGCCAACGCCCATCAGCTACAGGCGGATCTGCGGCGCGGCGCGCGCGAGGTGGCGGAGCTGGGCTGCGATCAGGTGGCGCAGCAGCTCGGGCTGGCGGTGGATCGCGTGATGACCGAGGGCGGCATCTACGATCCCGAGCTGGCGGCGCTGGCGATCAAACAGGCGAGCGGCGATTTAGTGGAGGCGATCTTCCTGATGCGCGCCTACCGCACCACGCTGCCGCGCCTGGCCGACAGCGCGCCGCTGGCGACCGGCGAGATGCGCCTCGAGCGCCGCATCTCTGCCGTCTATAAAGATTTGCCGGGCGGCCAGGTGCTGGGGCCGACCTATGACTACAGCCATCGCCTGCTCGACTTCACCCTGCTGGCCAACGGCGAGGCGCCGGCCGCGCCGCGCGCCGACGAGGCGCTGGCGTCCCGCTGTCCGCATATGTTCGCCATGATGAGCGAGGAAGGGCTGGCGGCGCAGGAGATCGACGACGGCAGCGAACCGGTGGATATCACCCGCGAGCCGATGGGCTTTCCGGCGACGCGCGCGGCGCGCCTGCAGCAGTTGGTGCGCGGCGACGAGGGCTTTTTGCTGGCGCTCGGCTACTCCACCCAGCGCGGCTACGGCCGCACCCATCCCTTCGCCGGGGAGATCCGCACCGGCTACCTCAGCGTCAGCATCTGCCCGGAAGAACTCGATTTCGAGCTGGAGATCGGCGAAGTGTTGCTGACCGAATGTGAAATGGTGAACGGCTTCACCACGCAGGGCGAAGCGGCGCCGCACTTTACCCGCGGCTACGGCCTGGTGTTCGGCCGCGCCGAGCGCAAGGCGATGGCGATGGCGCTGGTGGATCGCGCGCTGCAAACCCGCGAGCACGACGAGCGCGTCACCAGCCCGGCGCAGGACGAAGAGTTCGTGCTGGCGCACGCCGATAACGTCGAGGCCGCCGGCTTCGTCTCCCACCTCAAACTGCCGCACTACGTCGATTTTCAGGCGGAGCTGGCGCTGCTGAAGCGCCTGCGTCAGGACCATCAGGAGCGCAATCATGGCTGAGCTGAGCGGCTATAACCCAGGCTATCTCGATGAGCAGACCAAGCGCGCCATTCGTCGCGCCATCCTGAAAGCGGTGGCGATCCCCGGCTATCAGGTGCCGTTTGCCGGACGCGAGATGCCGATGCCCTACGGCTGGGGCACCGGCGGCATTCAGATCACCGCCAGCGTAATTGGCGACGCCGACGTGCTGAAGGTGATCGACCAGGGCGCGGACGACACCACTAACGCGGTGTCGATCCGCCGCTTTTTCCAGCGCGTCAGCGGCGCGGCGACCACCGAACGCACCACCGACGCCACCCTGATCCAGACGCGGCACCGCATTCCGGAGACGCCGCTGGAAGAGGATCAGATCCTGATTTTTCAGGTGCCGATCCCGGAGCCGCTGCGCTTTATCGAGCCGCGCGAAACCGAGACCCGCACCATGCACGCGCTGGAGGAGTATGGCGTGATGCAGGTGAAGCTCTATGAAGATATCGCGCGCTACGGCCATATCGCCACCACCTACGCCTACCCGGTAAAGGTCAACGATCGCTACGTGATGGACCCGTCGCCCATCCCGAAATTCGACAACCCGAAGATGCATATGATGCCGGCGCTGCAGCTGTTCGGCGCAGGCCGCGAAAAGCGCATTTATGCGCTGCCGCCCTTTACCAAAGTTGAGAGCCTCGACTTCGAGGATCACCCCTTTACCGTGCAGCAGTGGGATGAGCCCTGCGCCCTGTGCGGTTCGCGCCACAGCTACCTCGACGAGGTGGTGATGGATGACCAGGGCACGCGCCTCTTCGTCTGCTCCGACACCGATTTTTGCCACCAGCAGCAGGAACAGCAACATGCACAGTGAACAGCCGCTGCTTGCGGTCAATAACCTGACGCATCTCTATGCGCCGGGCAAAGGCTTCGAAGCGGTGAGCTTCGATCTCTATCCCGGCGAAGTGCTGGGCATCGTCGGCGAGTCCGGCTCCGGCAAAACCACGCTGCTGCGCAGCCTCTCCGCGCGCCTGACGCCGCAGCAGGGCAACATTTTCTATAACCAGCGCGATCTCTACGCGCTGTCGGAGAGCGACCGACGCCGCCTGCTGCGCACCGAATGGGGCGTGGTGCATCAGCATCCGCTCGACGGGCTGCGCGCGCAGGTCACCGCGGGCGGCAATATCGGCGAGCGGCTGATGGCGGTGGGCAATCGCCATTACGGCGACATCCGCGCCCAGGCGGGCCGCTGGCTTCAGGAGGTGGAGATCGCCGCTAACCGTATCGACGATCTGCCCACCACCTTTTCCGGCGGCATGCAGCAGCGTCTGCAGATCGCCCGCAACCTCGTCACCCAGCCGAAGCTGGTGTTTATGGACGAGCCGACCGGCGGCCTGGACGTATCGGTGCAGGCGCGGCTGCTCGATCTGCTGCGCACCCTGGTGCGCGAGCTGAACCTGGCGGTGGTTATCGTCACCCACGATCTTGGCGTGGCGCGCCTGCTGGCGCACCGGCTGCTGGTCATGAAGCAGGGCCGCGTGGTGGAGAGCGGCCTGACCGACCGCGTGCTGGACGATCCGCACCATCCCTACACCCAACTGCTGGTTTCATCGGTGCTCAACTAATGACGGATAAACGCATGAACATACAACTGCGCGTCGAGAATCTGTGTAAAACCTTCGTGCTGCACAATCAGAGCGGCGTCGAGCTGCCGGTGTTGCAGAACGCCTCGCTTGAGGTGGCGCAGGGTGAAGTGGTGGTGCTGCACGGCCGCTCCGGCAGCGGCAAATCGACGCTGCTACGCGCGCTCTACGGTAACTATCAGGCCAACAGCGGCTATATCTGGCTGCGTCACGACGGCGAGTGGGTCGATATGGCGCAGGCTCCGGCGCGTCAGATGCTGGCGATGCGCCGCGACACCCTCGGCTGGGTCAGCCAGTTTCTGCGCGTGATCCCGCGCGTGCCGACGCTGGAGATCGTGATGCAGCCGCTGCTGGAGCGCGGCGTGGAGCGCGCCTTTTGCGAAAAGCGCGCCAAAGAGCTGCTGACGCGGCTCAACGTGCCGCCGCGCCTCTGGCCGCTGGCGCCCTCGACCTTTTCCGGCGGCGAGCAGCAGCGCGTCAATATCGCGCGCGGCTTTATCGCCGACTACCCGGTGCTGCTGCTGGATGAACCGACCGCCTCGCTGGATAAAGCCAACAGTGCGGCGGTGGTGGAGCTGATTGAGCAGGCGCGCGCGCGTGGCGCGGCCATCGTCGGCATTTTTCACGATGAAGCGGTGCGCGAGCGGGTGGCGGATCGCCTGCACGTCATGCAGCCGATCAACAGCGGAGCGGAAGCATGATTATCAACAACGTCCGACTGATTCTGGAAAACGAGCTGGTGGCGGGATCGCTTGAGATGCGCGACGGCCTGATCGCCAGCTTCAGCGAAACCCCGAGCCGCCAGCCCGGCGCGCTGGACGGCGAGGGCGGCTATCTGCTGCCCGGCCTGGTGGAGCTGCATACCGACAACCTCGATAAGTTCTTCGCTCCCCGGCCGAAGGTGGACTGGCCCGCCCACTCGGCGATGAGCAGCCACGACGCGCTGATGGTGGCCAGCGGCATCACCACGGTGCTGGACGCCATCGGCGTCGGCGACGTGCGCGACGGCGGCCATCGTCTCGATAACCTGAGCAAAATGATTGACGCCATTCGCGACAGCAACCGCAAAGGGCTGAACCGCGCCGAACACCGGCTGCATCTGCGCTGCGAGCTGCCGCACCACACCACGCTGCCGCTGTTCGAGGCGCTGATGGGCACCCCGGAGCTGTCGCTGGTGTCGCTGATGGATCACTCGCCGGGTCAGCGCCAGTACGCCTCGCTGGAGAAGTATCGCGAATATTACCAGGGCAAATATGCGCTCAACGACCAGCAGATGGATGCCTTCGAGCATGAGCAGCTGACGCTGGCGGCGCAGTGGTCGCAGCCGAACCGCCAGGCGATCGCCGCGCTCTGCCGCTCGCGCCATATCGCCATCGCCAGCCACGACGACGCCACCGAGGCGCACGTCGAGGAGTCGCACGGCGTCGGCAGCGCCATCGCTGAGTTTCCCACTACGCTGGCGGCGGCGCGCGCCTCGCGCGCCAGAGGGATGCAGATCCTGATGGGCGCGCCCAATATCGTACGCGGCGGCTCTCACTCCGGCAACGTCGCCGCCTGGGCGCTGGCGGCGGAGGGACTGCTGGATATTCTCTCCTCCGACTACTATCCGGCGTCGCTGCTCGACGCGGCGTTCCGTCTCGCCGCCGACGAGCGCAACCCGCTGGCGCTGCCGCAGGCGGTGGCGCTGGTGACGCGCAATCCGGCGCGCGCGCTCGGCCTGACGGATCGCGGCGCGATTGCCGAAGGCCGCCGCGCCGATCTGGTGCTGGCGCACACCGACCACGGCCATCCGCATATTCGTCACGTCTGGGCGCAGGGCAGGCAGGTTTACTGATGGCGCGCCTGATCTGGCTTATCGGGCCGTCAGGCTCGGGCAAAGACAGCCTGCTCAACGCGCTGCGTGAAGCGCCGCCGCCGAATCTGCTGATCGCCCATCGCTATATTACGCGCGCGGCCGACGCGGGCGGCGAGAACCATATCGCCCTGACCGAAACGGAGTTCGCGCGCCGCGCCGCACAGGGGCTGTTCGCCCTGCGCTGGACGGCGCACGGCCTGCACTACGGTCTTGGGCTGGAGCTCGATCTCTGGCTGGAACGCGGCCACGACGTGCTGGTCAACGGCTCGCGCCACCATCTGCCGCAGGCGCAGGCGCGCTACGGCGCGCGGCTGCTGCCGCTCTGCCTGACGGTGTCGCCGGAGGTGCTGGCGACGCGTCTGCGCCTGCGCGGGCGGGAGAGCGAGAGCGAGATCGCGCGCCGGCTGGATCGCGCCGCGCAGCCGCTGCCAGCGGGCTGCCGCCTGCTGAACAACAACGGCGCGCTGTCGCACACCCTGCTGCAGCTGCGCCAGCTGCTGGAGCCGCTCTCATGAAGCTGACGTTTCTCGGCACCGGCGGGGTCACCGCCGCGCCGCTTTTCGGCTGCGACTGCGCCGCCTGTTTAAGGGCGCGCGGCGATGCGAAACGGCGACGCGCGCCGTGCAGCGCGCTGATCGAGGCGGGCGGCGAGCGCATCCTGCTCGACGCCGGGCTGCCGCTGCTGACGGAGCGCTTCGCCCCCGGCGAGCTGTCGCGCATTCTGCTGACGCACTATCACATGGATCACGTGCAGGGGCTGTTCGCGCTGCGCTGGGGCACCGGCGAGGCGATCCCCGTCTGGGGGCCGCCGGACGAGCGGGGCTGCGACGATCTCTTTAAGCATCCTGGCCTGCTCGATTTCCGTCCGTCGCTGACGCCCTTCGTGCCCCATCTTTTCGGCGCGCTGCAGGTGACGCCGCTGCCGCTGCAGCACTCGAAGCTGACGCACGGTTACCTGTTCGACTGGCACGGCGCGCGGCTCGCCTGGCTGTGCGACACCTGCGGTCTGCCGCCCGACACCGACGATTTTCTCACCGGCCAGCGCATTGATGAACTGGTAATCGACTGCAACGATCCGCCGTCTCCGGATGCGCGCAACCATAACGATCTGACGCGCGCGCTGGCGATCGTCGACCGGCTCGCACCGCGTCGCGCCTGGCTGACCCATCTGTCGCATCAGATGGATAACTGGTTAGCAAACAATCGCTTGCCTGAATCTGTATCCGCCGCTGCCGACGGCATAACGCTGTCGTTGAGCGCGGACGACCCTGTCACCGTTTGATCACCTCTCTGTCATCAGAGAGTCATCACGCCGGGCCGTAATAGGCGTCAACTTACCCCTTGTCAACGCATACGGAGTGAATCATGGCACAGGCACTGTTAAGAACGGTGGTGGACAACAGCAGCGCGCCGCTTAGCCAGACCGGAGAGAAAGTGTTGTCGGTGCAGGGTCTGGGCAAGCGCTGGGGCGAGAACCGCGTGCTGGACAATGTCAGTTTTGATCTGCATGCGGGAGAAATGGTCGCCGTGATCGGCCGCTCGGGCGCAGGCAAATCGACGCTGCTGCATATGCTTAACGGCACCATCGACGCCTCGGAAGGCGCGGTGTACAGCCTGCGCGACGGCGAGCCGCAGCGCAATCTGCTGGCGCTCAACAGCCGCCAGCTGCGCCAGTGGCGCAGCGAATGCGGCATGATTTTTCAGGATTTCTGCCTGGTGCCGCGCCTCGACGTGCTGACCAACGTGCTGCTGGGCCGTCTCAGCCAGACCTCGACGCTGAAATCCTTTTTTAAACTCTTCTCCGACAGCGACCGCGCCCACGCCATCGAACTGCTGCAGTGGATGAATATGCTGCCGCAGGCGCTGCAGCGCGCCGAGAACCTGTCGGGCGGCCAGATGCAGCGCGTGGCCATCTGCCGCGCCCTGATGCAGAACCCGAAAATCCTGCTGGCCGACGAGCCGGTGGCGTCACTCGATCCCAAAAATACCAAACGCATCATGGATGTTCTGCGCCAGGTGAGCGAGCAGGGCATCAGCGTGATGGTGAACCTGCATTCGGTTGAGCTGGTGAAAAGCTACTGCACGCGCGTGATCGGCATTCAGCGCGGCAGAGTGCTGTTCGACGGCCATCCGGCGCACCTGACCGACAGCCTGCTGCAGCAGCTGTACGGCGATGAAATCAATCAGCTTCACTAACCTCCACGGCAAGAGAAAAACCTCGAATGAAACTGACTTTATTAGCGTTACTGACCAGCGTAATGACCTTTGGCGTGAACGCAGCGGATGCGCCGAAAGAGCTAAATCTGGGCATTCTTGGCGGCCAGAACGCCACCCAGCAGATTGGCGATAACCAGTGCGTGAAGGACTTTTTTGATAAGGAACTCAAGGTTGATACGAAGCTGCGCAACTCCTCCGACTACGCTGGCGTGATCCAGGGCCTGCTGGGCGGCAAGATCGATATGGTGCTGAGCATGTCGCCCGCCTCGTACGCCTCCGTCTATCTGCAGGATGCCAAAGCCGTGGATATCGTGGGTATTCTGGTGGACGACAAGGATGGCTCAAAAGGCTACCACTCGGTGGTGATCGTGAAAAATGAGAGTCCCTATAAGAAGCTGGAAGATCTGAAGGGCAAATCGTTCGGCATGGCCGATCCCGATTCGACCTCTGGTTTCCTGATGCCGAACCAGGCCTTTAAGAAGCAGTTTGGCGGCAGCGTCGATGACAAATACAACGGCTTCTTCTCCAGCGTCACCTTTTCCGGCGGCCACGAGCAGGACATTCTCGGCGTGCTGAACAACCAGTTCGACGGCGCGGTGACCTGGAGCTCGCTGGTGGGTGACTACAACAGCGGCTATAGCTCCGGCGCTTTCGGTCGTCTGATCCGCATGGATCACCCCGATCTGATGAAGCAGATCCGCATTATCTGGCAGTCGCCGCTGATCCCGAACGGCCCGCTGCTGGTGAGCAATAAACTGCCGGCCGATTTCAAACCGAAAGTGGTCGAGACGATTCAGAAGCTGGATAAAGAGCAGCACGCCTGTTTCGTGAAGGCCGTGGGCGGCGCGCAGCATATCGGTCCGGCGTCGGTGGCGGACTATCAGAATATTATCGATATGAAGCGCGATCTGGCGAAAGGACAGCGCGGCTAAGGTCGATACCTGGCGCTGACGCGGGTGACAGGGAGAGATCGCAAAGACGCAAGGACGGCATCCCTGCCGGCTCGGCCCGCGCGGATACGCACCTCATCCCTGAGGTGCGCCCGTTACCGGGCCAACGCGCGGCGTTGTTCAAAAACGCTCACGGCGTTTTTGTCCATGGCGCGGGACGCTTTGCTCTTCTCCCCCTGTAACCCGCTGAGTAAGCTATTCTGCGGCCTGAGAATCTGCCTGTTGCACGCTCAGTTAATTTCTTTTATTACGCAGGAATCTTCTTTTGACTGACTTCGAACGCTACTACCAACGCATCCGCCGCCAGCAGAAACGCGACACGCTAATCTGGTCGCTGGTGCTGGTGACGCTCTACCTGCTGGCAGGCAAAATGTCAGAGTTCAGCCTGACCACGCTGTGGGCGTCGATGCCGCACTTCTTCGACTACCTGTGGGAAACGCTGCCGGTGCTGCACCTTTCCACGCTGTTCGACGGCGTAAAGACCGAAGGATCGCTGGCGTACTGGGGCTACCGCCTTCATTTTCAGCTGCCGCTGATCTGGGAGACGCTGCAGCTGGCGCTTGCCTCTACCATCGTGGCGGTTGGTATCGCCGCGGTGCTGGCGTTTTTCGCCGCCGATAATACTAAAACCCCGGCGAGCCTGCGCTTTGCTATTCGCGCCTTTGTCGCATTTCTTCGCACCATGCCGGAGCTGGCCTGGGCGGTGATGTTCGTGATGGCGTTCGGTATCGGCGCCATTCCCGGCTTTCTCGCGCTGGCGCTGCACACCGTCGGCAGCCTGACCAAGCTCTTTTACGAGGCGATTGAAAGCGCCTCCGACAGGCCGGTTCGCGGGCTGGCCGCCTGCGGCGCCAGCAAACTGCAACGGATGCGCTTCGCTTTCTGGCCGCAGGTCAAACCGATTTTCCTTTCCTACAGCTTTATGCGTCTGGAGATTAACTTTCGCTCCTCGACCATTCTGGGGCTGGTGGGCGCGGGCGGCATCGGCCAGGAGCTGATGACCAATATCAAACTCGATCGTTACGATCAGGTCAGCATCACGCTGCTGCTGATAATCGTGGTGGTATCGCTGCTGGACACCTGTTCCGGCCGGCTGCGCCGTCGCGTCGTGGAGGGTTCCGCATGATCGCGCTGGCGCCGGACATCGGCAAAATCAGGCAGGAGAATCCGGCGCTGTTCGCGGCGCAGAAGCGCTATCTGCGCCGTCTCGCGCTGGCGGCGATCGCCATCCTGCTTTACTACCTGTTCTTCTTTGAATTTTACGGTATCGAGTGGAGCCGCGCTGCGCTGGGCGCGCAGCAGCTCGGCCGCTATTTTCTGCGCATGTTCGTCTGGCACGATTTTATGAACTGGCCGTTCGGCTACTACTTCTCGCAAATCGGCATTACGCTGGCGATCGTTTTCGCCGGCACCCTGACCGCATCGATTATCGCGCTGCCGCTGTCGTTTTTCGCCGCGCGCAACGTGATGCACGCCCGCGCGACGCGGCCGATCGCCTGGGCGGTGCGTCGCCTGCTCGATCTGCTGCGCGGCATCGATATGGCGATATGGGGGCTGATATTCGTGCGCGCCGTCGGCATGGGGCCGCTGGCGGGCGTGCTGGCGATTGTGATGCAGGATGTCGGCCTGCTGGGCAAACTCTACTCGGAAGGGCACGAGGCGGTAGAGCGCTCGCCGAGCCGCGGCCTGAGCGCGGTCGGCGCCAACAGCCTGCAAAAGCACCGCTTCGGCATTTTTACCCAGTCGTTTCCCCATTTCCTGGCGCTTAGCCTCTATCAGATCGAATCCAATACCCGCTCGGCGGCGGTGCTGGGCTTTGTTGGCGCGGGCGGCGTCGGGCTGGTTTACGCCGAGAATATGCGCCTGTGGAACTGGGACGTGGTGATGTTTTTAACCCTGATCCTCGTGGCGGTGGTGATGATCATGGATGCGCTCTCCAGCCGCCTGCGCAAGCGCTATATCAGCGGGAAGCCGGTGCCGCTCTGGCAGCCAGCCGCGCGCGACTGAGCCGTTCGCTGCGCTGCCAGGCGCGCGCCAGCGCCTGCGCCAGCTGCGCGCTCCGCCAGGGTTTCGCCAGCCGTTCGCATAGCGGCAGCGCCACCGGCTGCAGGCGCAGATCCTGACCGCTGATCAGCAGCGTCGCCAGCTGCGGCCACTGCTGCTGCGCCTGGCGGATCACCTCGGCGCCGTTCAGGCCGCCGGGCAGCATCAGATCGCTGATCAGCAGATCGATATCGGGCGTCTGGCGCAGCAGCGCCAGCGCCTCTTCGCCGCTGGCGCACTCCAGCGTAACGTAGCCGAGCTGGTGCAGATGCTCGCAGAGCGTCTGACGCACCGCCGGTTCGTCATCCAGCACCAGTACCAGCTTGTCGCGCGGCGTCGGCGGGGCGACCGGCGGCAGCGGCGACGACGCGACCGCGCTTTCAGGCGCGCGCGGCAGCAGCAGCCGCACCGTAGTTCCCTGTCCGGGCGCGGTGTCGATTTCGATCTGGCCGCCGGACTGCCGCACGAAGCCATAGACCATCGACAGTCCCAGCCCGCTGCCGCTGCCGGTCTCTTTGGTGGTGAAAAAAGGCTCGAAGACCTGTTCCCGCACTTCCGGCGTCATGCCGCAGCCCTGGTCGATCACCTCAATCACCACGCGTTCTCCTTGCTCGCGCCGCTGACTGGCGATGCGCAGGCGGATCTCGCCGCTTTGCTGCTGCATAGCGTCGCGCGCGTTCACCACCAGATTCATCAGCGCGTTCTCCAGCTGGCTGGCGTCGATCCAGGCGAGCCAGCCGGGCCGCGGCGCCTCGACCGTCAGGCGCTGGCCGGGCAGCAGCGAGTGCTGCAGCAGGTTTTGCAGCTCGTCCACCAGCCGCGTCACCGAGACGGCGCGCGGATGCAACGCCTGCTTGCGCGAAAAGGCGAGCAGACGCTGGGTGAGCAGGGCGGCGCGATCCGCCGCCTGACGCGCGCGTTCGATGCGGCTCGCCAGACTGCCCGGCGGCAGCTGGCCTTGCGTCAGCGCCAGGCTGCCGATGATCACCGCCAGCAGGTTATTGAAGTCGTGCGCGATGCCGCCGGTCAGCTGGCCGACCGCCTTCATCTTCTGGCTGTGCACCAGCGCCTCTTCCAGCGCCTTGCGCGCGGTGCGCTCCAGCACGGTGTTGACGATGCCGCGGCGCGGCACCGGGCTGAAGCGCAGCTCCAGCGTACGCCCATCCGCCAGCCGTACCTCCTGCGGCTCGCCCGGATGCTGCAGATCCACGCCCACGCGCCCCAGCAGCTGGCGATAGTGCAGGCCGCGATGCAGCGCCTCGCCGGAAAGACCCAGCAGCTGAGGATACTGCGCATTCCACACCACCAGCTGACCCTGGTTGTCGAACAGCGCGAAGCCGTCGCGCATGGCGAGAAAGGTGGATTCAAGCTGGCTGCTCTTCTCTTTCAGCAGGCGCGAGGTGTGCGCCAGCGAGGCGGTATTGCGGGCAAAGACGTTAAAGGCGCGCGCCAGATCGCCCAGTTCGTCGCGCCGCTGCAGGCCCGGCACCGCAACATGCGTTTCGCCCTGCGCCAGCCGCGTCATGGCGTCGGCGATGGCGGTCAGGCTGGAGCCGAGGTTGCGGTAGATATAGATCCCGGCATAGCCGGTGATCGCCAGCGCCAGCAGGGCGAACAGCGCGATAAACAGGATCACCGAGTTGAGTTCGCGATGGGTCTCCGCGCTGCGCATTTCGCTCTGCTGCGCCACCTGCTGCACGCAGGCGGTGATGTCGTCGTTGAGCGCCGCCACCAGCGCCTTGATGCGGTAGGTTGAATAGGCGATAGCGAGGTCGTTCTCCGCCAGGCGATCCGCCAGCGGCCGCAGCGACTGCTGGGTGGCGATCAGCTGCGCGATTTTCTCATCCAGCACCGCATCGCCGGAATCGGGCCGCCACGCCGTGATCACCTGCTGCAGCTGGTCGACGACCGCGACAGGCGACGGCGTGCGGATCGCCGCCGCCAGCAGCCGCTCGGTCTGCTGACGCAGCGCCGCCGCCGGGCCGAGTCGCGTCGCGAGCTGGTTGATATGATCCAGCAGCAGCTGCGACTGCCACAGGCCGCTGAGCAGGGCGTTGCGCTGCAGATGGCGCTGATGGCCGTTGATCAGCAGTTGAGTGATGGTCTGCTCCAGCATCAGGCTGCGCGCGCGGATGCGCGCTACCCGCGCCGTCTGACGCGCCGCGAGCGGCGCCGAGGCGAGCAGCGTCAGCGACTGCTGCAGCGCCTGCTGGTTCTGCTGCAGCCGCTGCGATTCGCTCTGATACTCCAGCGCCCCCACCACCTGCGACAGGCGCACCGCCGCCGTGGCGACGCTGGCGGTATCGCGCGCCAGCGCCAGGCTGGCGCTCATATCGCTCAGGGTTTGCGCCTGCGCCTGCTCCTGAATGCGTCCGGCATGACGAAAGCCGAATATCGCCACCGCGCTCACCATCAGCGTGACGCACACCACCAGCAGATTAAACAGCAGCAGGCGGCCGCGCGCGCCCGCCTGCCAGGGATGTTGATGCCGCATACCGCGCCTCCGCGCCCGCCGTGCCTGAGGCGAGTATAGGGCGCGGCTCAGGCGCATTTATGACAAATATGAACGGCCGCTGACATTTTCCATTTATTTAGCGCTGCTTTACTCAGCCCTAATCACCGTTATCTGGAGCGGTCCATGACAGCCACACCGATTCTGCAAATGCGCGACATCACGCGGCGCTTCGGCCAGTTTTACGCGCTAAAGGGGGTCGACCTCACGGTGTATGCCGGCGAGATCCACGCGCTAATGGGCGAGAACGGCGCGGGCAAAAGCACCCTGATGAAGATCCTCGCCGGCGCCTACAGCGCCACCAGCGGCGAAATCCTGATCGACGGGCGCCCCTATGCCATCCGAGGACCGAAAGAGGCGCTGGCGGCAGGTATCACGCTGATCTACCAGGAGATCAACCTGGCGCCCAACCTGACGGTCGCGGAGAACATCTTTCTCGGCAGCGAAATCACGCGCGGCGGGCTGATTCGGCGTCGCCAGATGGCCGAAGAGGCGCAGCAGGTGATCGATCGCCTCGGCGCGCAGTTTAGCGCCACCGACCGCGTCAGCCGCCTCAGCATCGCCGAACAGCAGCAGGTCGAGATCGCGCGCGCGCTGCACCGCAACAGCCGCATTCTGGTAATGGACGAACCTACCGCCGCGCTGAGCAACCGCGAAACCGAGCAACTCTTCGCGTTAATAAAGCGCCTGCGCGCCGAAGGCATGGCGATTATCTATATCAGCCACCGCATGGCGGAAGTGTATGAACTCTCCGATGGGGTCAGCGTGCTGCGCGACGGGCAGTATGTCGGTAGCCTGACCCATGACACCCTGAACGCCAGCGAGCTGGTGCGCATGATGGTCGGCCGTCCGCTGAGCGATCTCTTTAACAAGGATCGTACTATCCCGTTCGGCGACATTCGTCTGGCGGTCAATCACCTGACCGACGGCGGCAAGGTGCGGCCGAGCAGCCTGGCGGTGCGCGCCGGCGAAATCGTCGGGCTGGCCGGACTGGTGGGCGCAGGGCGCAGCGAGCTGGCGCAGCTGATTTTCGGCGTGCGTAAACCCAGCGGCGGCGAGATTTGGATCGACGGGCAGCAGGTCGCTATCCACTCGCCGCGCGACGCCATTGCGCGCGGCATCGGCTTCCTCACCGAAAACCGCAAAGAGCAGGGGCTGTTTCTGGAGATGGCGGCGCAGGAGAACATCGTGATGGCGACGCTGGAGCGTGACGCCAGCTACGGGCTGCTTAACCGGCGCAAAGGCAGGCAGATCGCCGGAGACGCCATCGCCACGCTCAACATTCGCGTGCCGCATGCGCAGGTGCGGGCGGGCGGCCTCTCCGGCGGCAACCAGCAGAAGCTGCTGATTTCGCGCTGGGTATCCATTGGGCCGCGCATCCTGATTCTGGATGAGCCGACGCGCGGCGTCGACGTCGGCGCCAAAAGCGAGATCTACCGCATGATGAATCAGATGGCGCAGCAGGGCGTGGCGATCCTGATGATCTCCAGCGAGCTGCCGGAGGTGGTCGGCATGAGCGACCGCGTGTATGTGATGCGCGAAGGCGCTATCGCCGGGGAGCTGGATAAAGATCAGATCAGCCAGGAAAACATTATGACGCTGGCCACCGGGGCGCATAGCGCCTCGCCGCTGGAAATATAAGGAGAAGAGAGCGATGACAGAGACCACGCGAGCGAAACCGCCCACCGTCAAGCGGGCGCTGATAGGCGACATGCTGCAAACCGTCGGCATTTTGCCGATCCTGGTGCTGATTGTGGTGGTATTCGGCTTTGTCGCGCCGAACTTCTTCACCGAGGGCAATCTGCTGAATATTACCCGCCAGGCCTCGATTAATATCGTGCTGGCGGCCGGTATGACCTTTGTCATCCTGACCGGCGGCATCGACCTCTCGGTGGGCTCGATGCTCGGCACCACGGCGGTGGTGGCGATGGTCGCCTCACTCGATCCGATGCTCGCCGGCATGACCATTCCCATGGCGCTCGGCGCAGGTCTGGTGATGGGGCTGTTCAACGGCATTCTGGTCGCCTGGGCCGGACTGCCGCCCTTTATCGTCACCCTCGGCACCTATACGGCGCTGCGCGGCGCCGCCTACCTGCTGGCCAATGGCACCACGGTGATTAATTCCGATATCAGCTTCGAGTGGATAGGCAACGGCTATCTCGGGCCGGTGCCCTGGCTGATCGTGATCGCCTTCGCCGTGATCGCCGTCTGCTGGTTTATCCTGCGGCGCACCACGCTGGGCGTTCATATTTACGCGGTAGGCGGCAATATGCAGGCGGCGCGGCTGACCGGCATTAAGGTCGGCGCGGTGCTGGTGTTCGTCTACGCCATGAGCGGGCTGCTTTCCGGGTTAGGCGGGCTAATGTCGGCGTCGCGCCTCTATAGCGCCAACGGCAATCTCGGCGTCGGCTATGAGCTGGACGCCATCGCCGCGGTGATCCTCGGCGGCACCAGCTTCGTCGGCGGCATCGGCACCATTACCGGCACGCTGATCGGCGCGCTGATTATCGCCACGCTCAATAACGGCATGACGCTAATGGGGGTCTCCTATTTCTGGCAGCTGGTGATCAAAGGCGCGGTGATTATTATTGCGGTGCTGATCGACAAATATCGCACCCGGCACCACGTCTCCTGAGCGCGGCGCCCCTTTTTTACCCTACGCCATTCAGCCGTTGGCGATTCTAATAACAGCAGGAGAAGGTCTATGCGTTTTAATCCGATCGTAACCGGGCTGCTGGCGGCAACGCTGTTCAGCGGCGCCTTCGCCCAGGCGAAAGATCTCAAATCCATCGGCGTCACCGTCGGCGATCTCGCCAACCCGTTTTTCGTGCAGATTACCAAAGGCGCGGAGATGAAAGCGCGCGAGCTGGCGGGGGACAAAGTCAACGTGACGCTGGTCTCCAGCGGCTACGACCTGGGCCAGCAGGTGGCGCAGATTGATAACTTTATCGCGGCGAAAGTCGACATGATTATCCTGAACGCCGCCGATTCCAAAGGTATCGCGCCGGCGGTGAAACGCGCCCGCGACGCCGGGATCGTGGTGGTGGCGGTCGACGTGGCGGCTGATGGAGCCAACGCCACCATTACCTCGGACAACACCCAGGCGGGCGAGATGGCCTGTAAATACATCTCCGATCGCCTGAAGGAGAAGGGCAATGTGCTGATCATCAACGGCCCGCCGGTTTCCGCCGTGCAGAACCGCGTCGAGGGCTGCATGACCGAGCTGAAACGCCATCCCGAGATCAAGCTGCTCTCCTGGAATCAGAACGCCAAAGGCAGCCGTGAAGGCGGACTGGAAGTGATGACCGGCCTGCTGTCGGCCAATCCGAAAGTGGATGCGGTATTCGCCATCAACGATCCGACCGCCATCGGCGCCGATCTGGCGGCGAAACAGGCGCAGCGCAACGAGTTCTTTATTGTCGGCGTCGACGGATCGCCCGACGGCGAAGAGGCGCTGAAGCGCAAGAATTCGCTGTTCGTCGCTACCCCTGCGCAGGATCCGCAGGTGATGGCGGCGAAAGCGGTCGAGATCGGCTATGACATTCTGCAGGGCAAACCGGCGCCGGATAAGCCGGTGTTGATCCCGGTTTCCCTGATTGATCGCAACAACGTCGGCAGCTACAAGGGCTGGACGGTAAAATAACGGCGGGTGTTCCCGGCTGTTCGCCTTCAGGCGCTCAGCCGGACCGCTTCCGGACGCGTCACATCGGCGGAAAAGACATAGCCGAGGCCGCGAATGGTGCGGATCAGGCTGGGCTGATGCGGATTGGTTTCAATTTTGCGCCGCAGCCGCATAATCAGCACGTCGATGGTGCGGTCGAAAACGTCGAGGCTTTCGCCGTGGGTCAGCTCCAGCAGCTGATCGCGCGTCAGCACCTTGCGCGCGTGGCGCACCAGCGCGCGCAGCAGCGCATATTCGCCCTGCGTCAGCGGCACCGATTCGCGCTGCGGATTAAGCAGCTGACAGCGCGCTTCATCCAGCTGCCAGCCGTTAAAACGCCAGCCGCTCTCCGCCGCCTCCGGCTGTATAAGCCGACCGCCGCGCCGCAGCGCCGCGCGCGCTCTCGCCACCACCACGCGCGGATTAAAAGGCTTGGCGATATAGTCATCCGCGCCCATCTCCAGTCCGACCACCATTTCCGCTTCGGAGCCCATGCCGGTCAGCATGATCACCAGCAGGTCCGGGCGCTGACGCTGGAGCTGTTGCAGCACCAGCAGGCCGTTGGTATCGGGCAGCATCATATCCAGCATCACCAGCGCGATGTCGCCATGCTGCGCCAGCAGCGCCGGCGCGTCGCGGCCGTAGTGGCAGCAGTAAACGCTAAACTGTTGTTCATCCAGCACATCCTGCAGCAGTTCGCAGACGGCTTTATCATCATCGACAACCAGAATGGCGGGCTTCATGCAGCGCGACCTCAGGGTTAAAAAAAGGTTAACAAGAGTGTACATGGCGCGTTTTGCGCCGCATCGACAAGCGATGGAAACGTGAGCGATATCGCCATCGACTTTAAGGAAGCGTGCGTTGGCGCAGAATTTTTCGGCGGCGCAGGGGAGGCGATGAAAACGATTGCGCGGCAGCGGGGCAATGCACCATAATCGCGCCTTCTTTTGGTTCAGATTTCTCTTAGAAAATGCCAGGCCTGGAAAGGTAAACGATTGCGTTTGCAGCTGGCATAGCGATTGCTATCTCTTCAGGCCTTAGGAGATTCAGGGCGTGACGACAGCGGCCGTCAGCATGCAGCGGCGCGTCGTGCGGTACCACAATAATCAGCATGTAACCCACACTGGCAAGTGAGAACGCGCATTCGTGCCGTCTCCGCTCTTGAGAGATGATGATGTTAGAAAAACTGTTCAAGCTAAAAGCGCATAATACGACGGTCCGCACCGAAGTCATCGCCGGGATAACCACTTTCCTGGCAATGGCCTATATCCTGTTTGTTAACCCCAGCATTCTGGGCGCCACCGGCATGGATAAGGGGGCGGTATTCGTCGCCACCTGTCTGGCGGCGGCGATCGGATCGGTCCTGATGGGGCTGATCGCCAACTACCCGATCGCGCTGGCGCCGGGCATGGGGCTGAACGCCTTCTTCACCTATACCGTCGTGCTGCACATGGGTTACACCTGGCAAATCGCGCTGGGCGCGGTGTTTTTGTCGGCGGTCATCTTCTTTGCGCTGTCGATTTTCAAAATCCGCGAGTGGATTATCGCCAGCATTCCGCTGCCGCTGCGCGCCGGCATTGCGGCGGGTATTGGGCTTTTCCTGGCGCTGATCGCGCTGGAAGGCGCAGGCATCGTGGTGGATAACCCGGCGACGCTGGTCGGGCTGGGCGATCTGACCAAGCCTGGCCCGCTGCTGGCGCTGCTGGGCTTTGTGGTGATTGTGGTGCTGGAGGCGCGTCGCGTCACCGGCGCGGTGCTGATCGGCATTCTGCTGATTACGTTTATTTCGATGGGTATCGGTCTGTCGCCGTTTGCCGGCGTCTTCTCCGCGCCGCCGTCAATCGCCCCCACCTTTATGCAGCTCGATATCGCCGGCGCGTTTAACGTTGGCCTGGTCAGCGTGATTTTCGCCTTTCTGTTTGTCGACGTCTTCGACAACACCGGCACGCTGCTGGGGGTGACTAAACGCGCCGGACTGGCGGACGAACAGGGCAATATCCCGAAAATGGGCCGCGCGCTGGTGGCCGATAGCGCCGCGGCGCTGTTTGGATCGCTGCTCGGCACCTCGACCACCACCAGTTATGTGGAATCCGCAGCGGGCGTGAGCGCGGGCGGACGTACCGGCTTAACGGCGGTCGTGGTCGCTATTCTGTTCCTGCTGGCGCTGTTCTTCTCGCCGCTGGCGGGCAGTGTGCCGGTCTACGCTACCGCGCCGGCGCTGCTGTTTGTCGCGGTGCTGATGGCCTCCGGCCTGGCGGAGATCGACTGGAAAGACATCACCACCGCGGCGCCGGTCACCGTTACCGCGCTGACCATGCCGCTGACTTACTCTATCGCTAACGGCATCGCCTTCGGCTTTATCACCTGGACGGTGGTGAAGCTGCTGAGCGGTCGTACCAAAGAGGTCAATGCGGCGCTGGTGATCCTCTCTTTGCTGTTCGTGATCAAGCTGGGCTGGCTCAGCGCCTGATAGCGATCGCCGCGCTGGTGCAGGCTGGCGCGGTCTTATTCTTTTGCTGCGCGCAAGACGTAAATCGTGTTGCGCGCTTTTTTTGTTTCTTTCCTTAGGGATTTGCGTAGCGGATTCCAGAGTCCGCCAGAAAGGGTGTTAGCTTTTCTGGCGCAGCGCTACTCTGCCTGCGCTAATTCGAGGTGCGCATCGTTCGCCATTAATGAATGAATTAGCGGAACGGGGAATGTTTACCGGGCGGTAATCTGGTTAAATACCCAACAGTCAGGGGAGGCGTCGGTGGCATGACTGTAAGGCGTAACAAGGAAAGGAGAGAATAGTATGGAGTTTCCGTTAAGCCCTCTTCCGCATAAGTTTTCCTGTCCCCTCATCCCTCTTCGGCAATCAGGAGGAAACCCTATGGAGCGATTGACTAAACGCGTCGAGCGGCTTGAGCTGGATACGCACCAGATAAAAACAGACCTCGCGATACTGACCGAACGTTCGCAAAATTTCGCCACGAAAACGGATGTTGAAGGCCTGCGTACCGACCAGTTCAGGCTGCGCTGTGAAATGCTTGAAGGCTTCGCCCAGACGGCAGCCCAGTTTGCGCGTATTGATGAGCGATTTGCGCGAGTCAGTGACTGGACCGGACAGGCCGACACTAATTTTGCCGCAATTGATAAGCAGTTTGAGCGGGTTCATGAACAATTCAAATGCGTTGACGAAAAGTTCGAGCGAATTCATGAACGGTTCGAGCGCGTTGACGAAAAGTTCGAGCGCATGGACGAAAAGTTTGACCGCATTGATGAAAAGTTTGACCGCATTGATGAAAAGTTCGAGCGCATGGACGAAAGATTCGAGCGCATGGACGAAAAGTTTGACCGCATGGACGAAAGATTCGAGCGCATGGACGAAAAGTTTGTGCGCATTGATGAAAAGTTCGAGCGCGTCGACGAAAAGTTTGACCGCCTCAACGACCGCATCACCTGGACGCTGTTGGTCCCGGCTGTGCTCGCGGTGCTTGGCTGGCTGGCAAGAGAATTTATGGTGAACATGTAGAGAGGCGACATGCGCGCTGCCTCTCTGTTCAGAGCTGAAAAGCACGAGACGGCCCTCGTGCTCTGTTCAGTTAACGGAACGGCGGCTCGTTAAAGGTACGCAGTTTACGTGAATGCAGCTTATCCCCTTCGGCGCGCAGCAGCTCTACTGCGCAAATACCGATCTGCAAATGCTCTGAAATCGCCCCTTCATAAAAACGGTTCGCCTGACCCGGCAGCTTGATTTCACCGTGCAGCGGCTTGTCCGAAACGCAGAGCAGCGTGCCGTAGGGGACGCGGAACCGATAGCCCTGCGCCGCGATAGTGGCGCTCTCCATATCCACCGCCACCGCGCGGCTCAGGTTAAAGCGCAGCGCTGAGGCGGAGTAGCGCAGCTCCCAGTTGCGATCGTCCGTGGTCACCACGGTGCCGGTGCGCAGCCGCTGTTTGACCTCTTCGCCTGGCATATTGCTCACCGCTTTAGTGGCGTCATAGAGCGCGCGCTGCACCTCCGCAATGCTCGGAACCGGAATATCGGGCGGCAGCACGCTGTCGAGCACGTGGTCGTCGCGCAGATAGGCGTGCGCCAGCACGTAGTCGCCGATGCGCTGGCTTTCGCGCAGGCCGCCGCAGTGGCCGATCATCAGCCACGCGTGCGGCCGCATCACCGCCAGGTGATCGCAGATGGTTTTGGCATTGGACGGACCGACGCCGATATTCACCAGCGTGATGCCGCGTCGGCCAGGCGAGGTAAGATGCCAGGCCGGCATCTGATGCTTTTTCCACGCCAGATCCAGCATCGCCGCGTCGCTGTCCGCCGTATCGGCGGTGATCACCGCGCCGCCCGCGCAGGCCAGGCTGTCATAGTCGCTGGCGGGATCGCGTACCTGCTCTGTCGCCCAGCGGACGAACTCATCCACATAGCGCGTGTAGTTGGTGAACAGCACAAACGGCTGGAAATGTTCTACCGAAGTGCCGGTGTAGTGGCGCAGGCGCGCCAGAGAGAAGTCGGTACGCAGCGCGTCAAAGTGCGACAGGGGGAAAATCGCGTCCGGGTTAAACAGGCCGTCGGCGGTTTCATCGCCGATCTGCGACAGCTCGGTAGTGGGAAAATAACGCGCAATGCTGGCGCTCATGGTGCGGTCCAGCGACAGATCGGAGCCGTCAATCACGTAGGGATAGGGGATCTCCTGGCTGGAGGGGCCGACCTGAATCTCGACCTCATACTCTTTTTCCAGCATCGCCAGCTGTTCGCTCAGATAGTGGCGCAGCAGCGCCGGACGCGTGATGGTAGTGCTGTAGCTGCCGGTATGGGTAAATCGTCCCCAGGCGCGCGTGCGGTTTTGCTGCGGGCCTTCGCCGCGCCAGGTAATGCGCAGTTCAGGGTAGACAAACAGCCCCTGGCGACGTGCCTCATCTGCGGGCAGCGTGCCCTGTTCGGTATAGGTTTTTATCGCCGCGCGCAGCGCGTTCACCGCGTCGTCGTACAGACGCTCCAGTTCATCCAGCGCCTGCTGGCGGGTAAGGCCGTTCCGTTGTGTAGGCATAAACTCTCCTGATATGTAGCGAACTTTCCCCACAGCTTAGCGGGTTTGCCGCCGCCGCAAAGCAAGAATCTGTGATCGACCGCATTATGCACCAACAGGGTGCTGGCGTGTTGCCAATCCCCGCCTACGTTTAAATGAATCAGAAGGTGACGTCGTGCGCTGTCGCTGGCGTTGCCACCTTCCTTTAGCGAAATCTCGCCGCCCGTTGCGTTCTGGCGAGATTCTTGCTTGCGATTGATAGCGGCCTCTGTCGCCGCGCGTAGCATTCCCGAAACGAATAAAAACATTCACCGCTCCTGCGCCGTGGTCTGGCGAACGCAAACTCACTGTGTCGAGGATAGACAGCATGTCTCAGAAACTGATCAAGTTGTCGTTAAACATCGTAATTGCAGGCTGTATCGGCGCGGCGCTCAGCGCGCAGGCCGATATTAAAATTGGCGTCGCCGGGCCGTTCTCCGGGCCGAACGCCACCTATGGCGCGCAGTACTGGAAAGGGGCGACGCAGGCGGCGGAGGATATCAACGCGGCGGGCGGCATTAACGGCGAGAAAATCGTGCTGGTGCAGGGCGACGACGCCTGCGAACCCAAACAGGCGGTCGCGGTGGCGAACCGGCTGGTCGATCAGGATAAGGTAATGGCGGTCGTCGGCCATTTCTGCTCCTCCAGTACCATGCCCGCCTCGGAGGTTTACGACGACGCCGGCGTGCTGTCGATTACCCCAGGCTCCACTAACCCGCAGATCACCGAGCGCGGTATGAAAACCCTATTTCGCATGTGCGGACGCGATGACCAGCAGGGCGCCATCGCCGCCAACTTTATGCTCGACAAGCTAAAAGCGAAGAAGGTCGCGGTTATCCACGATAAAGATACCTATGGCCAGGGGCTGGCCGACGCCACCAAAGCGGCGCTGGAGAAGCGCGGCGTCAAAGAGGTGATGTATGAGGGCCTGTCGCGCGGCGAGAAAGACTTTAACGCGCTGGTGACAAAAATCGCTCAGGCGAATCCCGACGTGGTCTATTTCGGCGGTTGTCATCCCGAGGCGGGTCCGCTGGTGCGCCAGATGCGCGAGCAGGGCGTAAAAGCGAACTTTTTTTCCGGGGACTGTATCGTGACGCAGGAGCTGGTTACCGCCGCGGGCGGGCCGCAGTACACCAGCGGCATCTATATGACCTTCGGCAACGATCCGCGTCAGATCGCCGACGGCAAAGCGGTGATTGATAAGTTCCGCAAAGGCGGCTTCGAGCCGGAAGGCTATACCCTTTACGCCTACGCCTCTATCCAGGCGCTGGCGGCCGCCTACAAAGGCGCGGGCAAGGATAACGAGAAAGCCAGCGAATGGCTGAAATCTCACGATGTGCCAACCGTGATGGGGAAAAAAGCCTGGGATGGAAAAGGCGATCTGAAAGTCTCCGATTACGTCGTTTATCAGTGGGACGACAAAGGCAAGTATCACCAGCTGTAAGCCTGAGCCCGCCCTGCGTATCGCGGGGCGTTTCCTGTCCGGACCGCCCGGTTGCGCGGTCCGCTTTGCGCAGAGACTTCGTTATGGACGCCTTCTTACTTCAGCAACTGATCAACGGGCTGACGCTGGGCGCGGTATATGGCCTTATCGCGATCGGCTACACCATGGTGTACGGCATCATCGGTATGATTAACTTCGCGCACGGCGAGGTCTATATGATCTCCGCCTATCTCTGCGCCATCGGTCTGGCGCTGCTCTCATTCTTCGGCGTGCACTCTTTCCCGCTGCTGATTTTCGGCACGCTGCTCTTCACCGTGGTGGTGACGGCGGTCTACGGCTGGACCATAGAGCGTATCGCCTACCGGCCGCTGCGCCACTCGACGCGGCTGGCGCCGCTGATCTCCGCCATCGGCATGTCGCTGATCCTGCAGAACTATGTTCAGCTGAGTCAGGGCCCCAATCAGCAGGGGGTGCCGACGCTGCTGACCGGCGTGCTGCGCGTCGAGTTTGACGGCGGGCTGGTGCAGATCACCTGGACCAAGCTCTTTATCCTCGCCGCTGCCTTTTGCGGCATGGCGCTGCTTACCTGGATTATCCAGTACACGCGCCTCGGCCGTATCTGCCGCGCGGTGCAGCAGGATCGGCGTATGGCCGCCATTCTCGGTATCAATACCGATCGCGTGATTTCGCTGGTCTTCGTTATCGGCGCGGCGATGGCCGGGCTGGCTGGCGTGCTGGTGACGATGAACTACGGCACCTTCGATTTTTACGCCGGGTTTATCATCGGCATCAAGGCGTTCACCGCGGCGGTGCTGGGCGGCATCGGGTCGCTGCCCGGCGCGATGCTGGGCGGGCTGCTGCTCGGCGTGGCGGAGGCGCAGTTCGCCGGGCTGGTGAACTCGGACTACAAAGACGTCTTCTCTTTCGCGCTGCTGGTGGTGATCCTGATCTTCCGCCCGCAGGGGCTGCTTGGCCGTCCGCTGGTGGCGAAAGTATGAGGGCGCGATGATGAGTCGATTTATCAATGTGCCTCAGGCGCTGCGCGAGACCCTGCTGGCCGGGCTGATTGCGGTGGTGGTGTTCGGACCGATCGTCGGCGTGGTGCTGAAAGGGTACGCCTTCCAGCTCGCCCCTGCACGCGTGGCGCTGCTGGTGGCGGTGGTGATGGCGGGGCGGCTGCTGCTCAGCCTCTTTTTGCAGACCGAGCGCGGACGGGCGCTGCTGCGGCGCTTCGAAGGCGCGGACGACGGCGTGTACGTGCGCGAACCGGGCTATCGCTCTCGGCTGCGCTGGATCCTGCCGCTGCTGCTGGCGGCGGCGCTGCTGTTTCCCTTTCTCTCCAGCAAATATCTGCTGACCGTAGCGATCCTCGGGTTGATCTATGTGCTGCTGGGCCTGGGGCTGAATATCGTGGTGGGGCTGGCGGGCCTGCTCGATCTCGGGTACGTGGCGTTTTACGCCATCGGCGCTTACGGTCTGGCGCTCGGCTATCAGTATCTCGGGCTGGGATTCTGGAGCATGCTGCCGCTGGCCGCGCTGCTGGCCGCTTTCGCCGGGGCGCTGCTTGGCTTTCCGGTGCTGCGCATGCACGGCGACTATCTGGCGATCGTCACCCTGGGATTCGGCGAGATCATCCGCCTGGTGCTGACCAACTGGCTGAGCTTTACCGGCGGGCCGAACGGCGTGTCCGTGCCGTCGCCAACCTTTCTCGGTCTGGAGTTTGGTCGGCGCGCGCGCGAAGGCGGCGTGCCTTTTCATGAGTTTTTCCACCTCGACTACAACCCCAATATGAAGTTTATCTTTCTCTATGTGGTGCTGGTTCTGGTGGTGGCGCTGGTGCTGTTTATCAAGCATCGCCTGACGCGCATGCCGGTCGGGCGCGCCTGGGAAGCGCTGCGCGAAGATGAGATCGCCTGTCGCGCGATGGGGCTAAACCATGTGCTGGTGAAACTCTCCGCTTTTATGCTCGGCGCCTCGACGGCGGGCATCGCGGGCGTCTTTTTCGCCAGCTATCAGGGATTCGTCAATCCGACCTCGTTCACTTTCTTCGAGTCGGCGCTGATCCTCGCCATTGTGGTACTGGGGGGAATGGGCTCGACGCTCGGGGTGGTGCTGGCGGCCTTTGTGCTGACGGTGGCGCCGGAGCTGCTGCGCAGCTTCGCCGAGTACCGGGTGCTGCTGTTCGGCATGCTGATGGTGGTGATGATGATCTGGCGGCCGCGCGGCCTGGTGCGCACCAGCCGCGTCGGCGTCGCGCCGCGTAAGGGAGTGCGCCATGAGTGACGCTATTTTGCAGGTCGATCATCTGATGATGCGCTTCGGCGGCATCAAGGCGCTTAACGACGTCAGCCTACGCGTGCAGCGTGGCTCGGTCACCTCGCTGATCGGTCCCAACGGCGCGGGCAAAACCACGGTCTTTAACTGCCTGACCGGCTTCTACCGCGCCAGCGGCGGCCGCATTTTGCTGAACGCGCAGGCGCGCAGCACCGACGTGATTCAGATCCTCGGCCAGAAAATCCAGCCGCAGGACTGGCTGCGACCGACGCTGCTGGGATCGCGGCTCTGGTACAAGATGTTCGGCGGCGCGCACCTGGTGAACCGCGCCGGGCTGGCGCGCACCTTTCAAAATATCCGCCTGTTCCGCGAAATGTCGGTGATTGAGAACCTACTGGTGGCGCAGCATATGCTGGCGAACCGCAACCTGCTGGCGGGCATTTTCAATACCCGCGGCTATCGCGAGGCGGAGAGCCGCGCGCTCGATCGCGCCTTCTACTGGCTGGAAACAGTGGATCTGACGCCGACGGCCAATCGGCTGGCCGGCACGCTCTCCTATGGCCAGCAGCGGCGGCTGGAGATAGCGCGCGCCATGTGCACCCAGCCGGAGCTGATCTGCCTCGACGAACCGGCGGCGGGACTCAATCCCGTAGAGACCGAGGCGCTGAGCGCGATTCTGCACCGCCTGCGCGCCGATCACCGTATTAGCGTGCTGCTGATCGAGCATGATATGCCGATGGTGATGGCGATCTCCGACCATATCGTGGTGCTCGACCACGGCGACGTGATCGCTCAGGGCGCGCCGCGCCAGATCCAGCAGGACCCACGCGTCATCGCCGCCTATCTTGGCGCAGAGGAGGAAGATCTTCATGGCTGAACCGATGCTGAAATTTGACGCGGTCGATCTCTACTACGGCCCGGTGCAGGCGTTAAAAAAGGTTTCGCTTAGCGTGCAGCCCGGCGAGACCGTGGCGCTGATCGGCGCCAACGGCGCCGGCAAATCGACGCTGCTGATGTCGATTTTCGGCCAGCCGCGCATCGCGCAGGGAGAAATTTATTTTCAGGGAGAGCCCATTAGCCAGCGCTCGACCCACTTTATCGCCGCCAGCGGCATCGCTCAGGCGCCGGAAGGCCGGCGGATTTTTGCCGATATGACGGTGGAAGAGAATTTGCAGATGGGCACCATCGCCATCGGCAGCGCGCATCAGAAAGCCGATCTGGCGCGCATGTATGCGCTCTTTCCACGCCTGCTGGAGCGGCGCAGGCAGCGGGCGATGACCCTTTCCGGCGGCGAGCAGCAGATGCTGGCCATCGCCCGCGCGCTGATGAGCCGTCCCAGGCTGCTGCTGCTCGACGAGCCGAGCCTCGGGCTTGCGCCGATTGTGGTTAAGCAGATCTTCGCCATTCTGCGCGAGCTGACGCAGCAGGGTATGACGCTGTTTCTGGTGGAGCAGAACGCCCGTCATGCGCTGGCGCTCGCCGATCGCGGCTATGTGATGGCGAACGGCGAGATTCGCCTCAGCGGCAGCGGTCGGGAGCTGCTCGATAACGAAGAGGTGCGCAGCGCCTATCTGGGCGGCGCGGCAGCCGCTGCGGTGAAGAGCGAGAAAAGAGTGTAATAATGATTGAAAAGACAGGGAAACGCTTTGCATAAATAGTTAAGCGGACCCATCATTACAACTCCTGTCCAATCTGTTCTGATTTGGTTATTCCCTTGCAAAATCCTGGCGTAGCAGTGATGCAGGCGATAAAGCGCACGGCGTGGTATCCCAAACGCCGCTTTTATCGCACGCTGTTCTGGCGTGAGATCACGCCACTGGCGGTGCCCATCTTCATCGAAAACCTGTGCGTGATGCTGATGGGCGTATTAAGCACATTCCTGGTGAGCTGGCTGGGCAAAGAGGCGATGGCGGGCGTTGGGCTGGCGGACAGCTTCAACATCATCATCATCTCTTTCTTTGCCGCCATCGATCTCGGCACCACGGTGGTGGTCGCCTTCAGCCTGGCGAAGCGCAACGGCAAGCGCGCCCGCGCCGCCACGCGCCAGTCGCTGGCGCTGATGACGGTGTTGTCGCTGGTGCTGGTGTTCGCCATCGAGCTGTGGGGGCATCTGATCATCGATCTGATCGCCGGCGGCGCGGAGCCGAAGGTCAAAGAGCTGGCGCTGAGTTACCTGCAGACTTCGGCGTGGAGCTATCCGGCGGCGGCGATAGCGCTGATCGGCAGCGGCGCGCTGCGCGGGGCGGGGAATACCAAAATTCCGATGCTGATCAACGGCGGGATGAACATCCTTAATATCGTTATCAGCAGCGTGTTGATCTACGGCGCCTTCTCCTGGGAGGGGCTGGGCTTCGTCGGCGCCGGTCTGGGGCTGACCATCTCGCGCTATATCGGCGCAATCGGCGTGATTTACGTGCTGATGATCGGTTTTAACGCCTCGCTAAAGATCAGCCTGCCGAGCTATTTCCGCCGCTGGGACCTGAAGATCCTGATGGAGGTGCTGGGCATCGGCGTGCCGGCGAGCATCGAATCGGTGCTCTTCAACGGCGGCAAGCTGCTGACGCAGGTGTTTGTGGCGGGCATGGGCACCGACGCCATCGCCGGCAACTTTATCGCCTTCTCTATCGCCTCGCTGATCAACCTGCCGGGCAACGCGCTGGGCTCTGCCTCGACCATCATCACCGGCACCCGTCTGGGGCGCAACCAGGTTTATCAGGCGGAACGGCAGATCAGGCATGTTTTCTGGCTGGCAAGCCTCTGTCTGTGCGCGCTGGCGTTTATGACCGTGCCGCTCTCCGGCGTGCTGGCGCGCTTCTATACCCGCGATCCGGACGTTATCAGCGTGACGCAGCATCTTATCTGGCTTAACGCCGCCTTTATGCCGATCTGGGCCGCTTCCTGGGTCTTGCCTGCGGGGCTGAAGGGCGCGCGCGACGCGCGTTACACCATGTACGTCTCAATGTTCAGCATGTGGGGCGCGCGCGTCGTGGTGGGCTACGTGCTGGGCATCATGCTTGGCATGGGCGTGGTCGGCGTCTGGCTCGGCATGTTCCTCGACTGGGCGGTGCGCGGTGCCTGCTTCTGGTGGCGGCTGAAGAGCGGTAAGTGGCTGGATAATTACCGCAAAATGATGGCGAAGATGGCGAAGCAGCAGTAGCCGTCAGGCGTTTAGCTGTTTTTCGGCAATAAAGCGCAGAAATTAATGGTTCAGCTATGGCTGCGCCGAGGGTTTACTGAACCTCTCAAGAACGGAGGATCAACCCGATGAAAGCATTGTTGCAGCTGTGGAAAACGCGCGTCGCCGTCTGGCAGGCGCGCAAACGCGATTCGCATGGCGAGAGTGAATTAAGCCTGGAGCAGGAGCTGCTGCTTCCCATTAGCCAGCTTTACGGCTTTGAATATTTTCCCTCCGTGCATCGCTACCATGAAAAATAGCGCGCCCTGTTATCGCTTTCGGCACTAAAGCCCGCTCTCTCCCGGCGGGCTTTTTTTCGTCTGTGGTACAGCCGCAGCGGCTATGGTTAAAAGGGCAGCATGCCTTTTATCCTGGAGAAGCGAATGAGCGATAAAGAGAGTGCCGCGCTAATTAGCGCGCGGCTGGCACTGACCGCGCAGCAGCGTGCGCAGACCCGCGCCGCGCAGGCGCAGGGCGATACCGCGGAGCCGGATCGCGCCCGCGCGCAGCGCTACGCCTTTCAACAGCATCTGCGTCAGGGCGTCATCACCGGCAACAGCAACGATCTGCTGCCGGTCGCCTTTTTAGCGCAGGGCCTGGCCTGTGCGCGCGGCGTGGCGCTGCTGCGCGACGATGGCGTGCCTGCTGGCAGCGCGTTTTTAACCCACGGCGGCCTGCTTATCACCAACCATCATCTGCTGCCAGAGCCGCCTGCGGCGGGCCGCGTTACCCTACAGTTCGGCTGGCGGCGCACCGAGGCGGGCGAGCTGGCGGACGGCGTCACCTGTGGCGTCGATGCCGCGCGTTTTTTTCTCACCAGCCCCACGGATGAGCTCGACTGCACCCTGATTGCGTTGGGGGAGGTCACTGGTGGAGGCGGCGATGCGCCGCAGCCGCTGGCGCTTAACGACCGCAACGACAAACATGCGCTGGGCATCAGTCTCAATCTTATTCACCATCCAGGCGGCGCGCCGCAGCAGATTACCTTGCGCAACAATGCGCTGCTGGCGCGTCACGAGCAGCTGCTGCACTACGCGGCCGACACCGACGGCGGCTCCTCCGGCGCGCCAGTATTCAACGACGGCTGGCAGCTGGTGGCGCTGCACCACGGCGGCGTGGAAAGCGACGATGGCTGGGTGAATGAAGGGATTCGCATCAGCGCCATCATCGACTGGCTGAAGGGCGAGCTGCCGCAGCTGCCTGCGCCGCAGCAGGCGCTGTTGATGCAGGCGCTGACCGCCAGCGACAGCGCGGCTCCGCTGGCCGCCACTGCCGCGTCGGAGAGCGGCTACGGCAACCGCGACGGCTTTCAGGCAGATTTCCTTGAGGGCGCGCCGATCGATCTGGCAGCCATTATCGCGCCGCGCGCCGCCGAAGTGGCGCCGCTGCGCGACGGCCGTCAGGGCGCAGCAGCGCAGCTCGACTATGAGCACTTCTCTCTGCTGATGAACGCCGAGCGGCGTCTCGCCTTTTTTACCGCCACCAACATCGACGGCGCGCGCTATATCGCCATCGATCGCGGCAACGGCCAGCCGTCGCTGCTGGAGGAGGGGGATCGCTGGGTCGACGAGAGCCGTATCGACAGCCGCTACGTCACCGGCCAGGCCTTTTACAGCGAGTTCAGCCGCTGGTTCGATCGCGGCCATCTCACGCGCCGCAGCGATCCCACCTGGGGCACGGCGGCGGAAGCAGTGCGCGCCAACAAAGATACCTTTCACTTTACCAACTGTTCGCCGCAGCATTTTCGCTTCAATCAGAGCCTGCAGTACTGGCAGGGCGTCGAGCGCTATATTCTGGAGTCGGGCGTGCTGGAGTCGAAGCGAAAAATCAGCGTGCTGACCGGCCCGGTCCTGAACGAACAGTGGCGGCAGTATGCGGAATGGCAGGTGCCGCTGATGTTCTGGAAGGTGGTACTGCGCATCAACGCGGCGGGCAAGCCGCAGGCAACGGCGCTGCTGGTCAGCCAGGCGGAACTGCTGGATGAGCCGCGCCGCGTGCTGCCCCATGCGCAGGCGACACCGCGCCCCAATGTTGACGAGTACCGCGTGACGGTCAGCGCGCTGGAGACGCTGACCGGGCTAAACTTCGCCGCTTTTCGCGACTGGGAGAGCTGGCAGCCGGATGAAACGCTGCTGGCGCAACCGCTGCCGGCGAAGCTGATTATGAACTGGGAAGACCTGCTTTAGCCGCTGCGCTTGCTGCGCCTGAAAGCCCGCTCAGCCCCGTCTGTGCGGGCTTTTTTACGCGATCTTTTCGCTAAAATTGTTGTTCCTTCAAACCGTTACGCTTAGCACGCAGACTTGCGATTCTGACATGGCTGCTACACTTAGGGCTCGAGGCTGATAACGATTCAGCTCCACTGACGAGCGTGAAAGAGTCACTAAAAGGAGAGAACGTATGACAGATCGTCCCCAGAATCCTCAGCAGGCGCAGCAGCAGGAATGGCCCGGCAGCTTCCTCAAAATGGATCCCAAACCCGATCACGGTGAAACCAGCTATCAGGGATCCGGCCGCCTGAAAGGCAAAACCGCCATTATTACCGGCGGCGACTCCGGCATCGGCCGCGCCGTTGCCATCGCCTACGCCCGGGAAGGCGCGGACGTGGTGATCTCCTACCTGGATGAGCATGAAGACGCGAAAGATACGGCGAAGCGGGTGGAAGAGGCGGGCCAGCAGGCGCTGCTGATCGCCGGCGACATCACCGAAGCAGAGCATTGCCGCAGCATCGTGGCGCAGACGGCTGAGCGCTTCGGCAAAATCGATATCGTGGTGAATAACGCCGCCTTCCAGATGACGCGTACCGCGCTGGAAGATATCAGCGATGATGAATTCGATCGCACCATGAAAACCAATCTCTACGCCATGTTCTATATCTGCAAGGCGGCAGTGCCGCACATGCCGGCTGGCGGCTCTATTATCAATACCGCATCGGTGAATGCCGACCAGCCGAAGCCGAAACTGCTTCCCTATTCAGCGACCAAAGCCGCTATCGTGAACTTTTCCGGCGGCCTGGCGGCGCTGCTGGCGGAGAAGGGCATCCGCGCCAACGCCGTTGCGCCTGGCCCCATCTGGACACCGCTGATCCCGGCCACCATGCCGCCGGAGCAGGTGGAAAGCTTCGGCAGCGAAGTGCCGCTGGAGCGTATGGGACAGCCCGCCGAGCTGGCGCCAACCTATGTGATGCTGGCCAGCGACGAATCCAGCTATATTTCCGGCGCGACTATTGCGGTTACAGGCGGCGTCGCGGTTATCTGATTTCGTCCAGGAGGAGAGATGAACGCTTATCCTTTAAAGCTGACTACGCCCCTCGCCACTCATATCTTTGGCGGACAGCGTATCAGAGAGCAGTTGGGAAAAGCGGGTCTGCCTGAGACGCGCGTGGCGGAGAGCTGGGAAATCAGCGACGTGGACGGCATGATCGCCTCCGTCACCAACGGCGAGCTGGCGGGCCAGACGCTGCGCCAGCTCACCGAACGCTATCCTGACGAGATGGTCGCCCCTGGCTGGCGCGGCCCCTTTTTTCCGCTGCTCAGCAAGTTTATCGACGGAACCGGCATGCTGCCGGTTCACCTGCACGCTAACGACGCGCTGGCGCAACGGCTTGAGCAACAGCCCAACGGCAAAAGCGAAGCCTGGCATATCCTGTGGGCCGCGCCTGACGCCACCTGCCTGCTGGGCGTGCGCGACGGCGTGGATAACGCCCGCCTTAAGGCCGCGCTGCTGGCGCAGGATTACGATGCGGTGATGTATCGGGTGCCGGTAAAAGCGGGCGACACCTTTTATGTACCCGGCGGCATGCTGCACAGCTTCGGTCCCGATACCCTGATCTATGAGATTGAGCAAACCTCCAATATCCAGCAGCATGCGATGCCGTGGCGCATGGAAGATGGGTCGCGCCTTTCTCAGAAAGAGTGGGAAAAGAATATCGATGCGCTGCTGCAGGAGCTGCGGCCGGAACTGCGCTGCGCGCCGCAGCGGGGACTGGCGCTGGAGGCGAAAGGGCTGACGCGGCTGTTCTGCTGCGCAGGGCCCTATTTTGCACTGGAGCGCTGGCGCTTTAGCGAGCCACAGCGTTTCAGCTTCGACAGCGCGCGTATCCTTTCCAACCTCGGCGATCCGTTAACGGTCGAGGCGAATGGCGTCAGCGTCGCGCTGGGTCGCGCCGAGTCGGTGCTGCTGCCCGCCGCGCTGTCAGAAGTAACGCTGCGCGACGCCGGCGAACTGCTGATCGGCTATGTGCCGGATCTGGCGCGCGAGGTCGTCGCGCCGCTGCGGCAGGCGGGCTATAGCGAGGCGGCGATTGCGCGGCTGGGCGACATTCACGGCACGATGATATAGGAGGTTTTTATGCTGCCTTACAGCTTGCAGGGAGAGGGCGAGACGACATTTGTGCTGATGCATTATCTGGGCGGATCGCATCGTACCTGGTTTCCCACTCTGCCCTGGCTTGACCGCGCCGCCCGCTGCGTGGCGTTAGATATGCCGGGCTTTGGCGCAGCATCGGGCATGAAAGATTATGATGTGGCTGCAATGGCGGATCGGGTTGATGAAACCCTTCGCCATCTGCAGCTGGAGAAGGTGATCCTCGTCGGCCACTCTATGACCGGCAAAGTAGCGCTGGCGCTTGCCGCCCGACGGCCCGATTATCTTCAGCGCCTGGTGCTGGTGGCGCCATCGCCGCCCGGACCGCAGCCGATGAGCGAGCAGGATCGTCAGGCGCAGGCCGCTTTTGACGGCTCGCGCCAGCAGGCAGAAACCTTTGTCGACGGCGCCTGCTCTGCGCATCTGCCGGACGTGCTGCGCGAGGTGGCGATTGCCGACGCGCAGAGTGCCGCGCCGGCCGCTTTTCATGCCTGGGCGCTGCACGGCAGTCGGGAAGATCTGCGCGAGCAGATTGGCCGTCTTGAGCTGCCCGCCATGATGGTGCTCGGCAGCCAGGATGGTAATGTGCCGGGCGTTGAGGCGCAGCTGGAGGTGATGCGCGCCCATTTGCCGCAGGGCGAGCTGGAGATTATCGACGGCGCCGGGCACCTGATGCCGATGCAGACGCCGCAGGCGCTGGCGGAGCGGATGCTGGCGTTTGCGCAGCGCGATCTCGGAGCCTGTGGTTAAAGCGTTAAGCCACCTGGCCCGCTCAGTTTGCTCTGAGCGGGCTTTTTACCCTTCGGAAAACCGGCAGGGCTGCTGGCAATCTGAAGAAGCGCGTGACGCTGGTCGCCGCTGAGGCTGATAAGAAAAGCGGCTGGATGATAAACTGAACGAAAAGTCGTTTGCTGTAAAAAGAAGCGGGCATAAAAAATGCCGGTAAAAAGCCAGGCTGAGGAGTGCGGCTGGAAATCGGTTAACTCAGGTGTGGCGGCGGCTCAGGGCTGAGGGTATGGCAACTATTCACTCTTATCGGTTATCTCCTGGCTTATCTCTTCGCTTCTCCAGTCAATATGAAAAGAGAGGCCGTTATGAGCGAATGCATATTCCACCTTATAGCCTGCATCTTCAAACCTGTTTTTTATCTCTGCCAGGTATTCTTCGAATGCTCCGCTCGACAGGAGAGGGTACGTCTCTTTTAGGCCGGCATAGACGAAATAGCCGAGCTTGTGCGTTTCAGGCTGTCGCAGCGCGTTGACAATATCATTGGTGATTTTAAAAGATTCTCTCTGCGCGAGGTGTTGCGACTGGGATATATTTTTTAAATAGCATTGCCTTAAAAATCTTGCTTTAGGAATGATCATCTGTCACTCAACTGTATCGATATCGGGCAGGACCATAAGACCCAGCTAATGCGCCGGGGCTCAAATCTTCTGCTAGTTACCTTAGCGCGTGAATCCGCTTATCGCAGAGGCAAGATCGGCCTCTTTAACAATAGCGCCAGCAGAAGAAATCTTATCAACTAACTGGGGAAGATAGCTCGCCAGCAGGTTAGCGGCATCCTCGCTGTTTACGCCGACATTACTGGCTAACTGCTGAACAGCTTCCGTACTAAACATTTTTTGCACGATATCACTGCTGATGACCATATTATTCTCATCGCCGAGCCAGGATTTGACGATATCGCTAAATTCACCCGCCTGCAGATGGTTAACAATGGCATGAATACCGCCTTGTTGTTCTACCCATTGCAAAACGCCTTTTAATTCCTGACCAGCTTTATCATTAACGCCAACCAGTTCCAGAATAGTATCCAGTAAACCCATCTTTATCACCTTAAGTAAATATTATGCTTGTTTTAGCGCTCTGATTTTATGCACCACAAACAAAACGATAATGGCGCCCGCGGTAGAAATTAAAATGCTGTAAAGGTTGAATCCGCTGACCTTGCCGAATCCCAGCGCGGTACTGATCACGCCGCCGATCAGCGCGCCTGTTACGCCGAGCAGGATAGTCATGATAATCCCTAAATGTTCCTTACCGGGCATAATGCATCGCGCCAGGATGCCTGCGACTAAACCAAAAAAAATCCATGACAATATACCCATTACGCATTCCTTAGTTATCGGTTGATCTGATTAAAACTCGTCAGGCGTATATGGTATATGGCGCGTTATTTTTATGACAATCTTCATTCTAAACCTCAGGTAAACAATCAATGAGTTAATAAACAGGGTGCGCTTCGGCGTGCTAAAAAATGACAAGAACGCTAATCTGATGTTGTTTATTACAGAGGCGGTGTTAATTCTTTGTGTCTCTTCTGGTTGTGCCAATATTCTAAATAATAATAATGGAATGTATGTGTACACTTGCAGGTGATTGATAATTTAATTAACAAAAGAGAATAACATCTCTGTTTATTTTCTATTGAGTGTTTATGCGTTGAGATTTGTTTACACTCTAAAGGCTAAAATTTATATAGTGATTTCAACAGCGTATTGTTTAAAAAACAGGGTTAGAATATGAGTATTTTAGATAAGGTTAAAGATATCGGCAGCGATCTGCTGAAGACAGTGGAAAACAGCACTGAAGCGAAGAGCACCACCGCTAATAAAGATGAGCGTACCTATACCGTACAATCCGGCGATACATTAAGTTCTATTGCCAAACATTTTTATAGCGATGCTTCTCTCTATATGAAGATTTTCGAAGCGAATAAATCTACGCTCTCCAGCCCTGATAAAATCGCGCCGGGTCAGGTGCTGCATATTCCTGAGTAATAGCCAGAATATCTCTTTATGCCAGTTGCATTGAATAAAAAGCAGCTGGCGTTTTTATTTTGCCTGCCGCTGATTCATTTTTCAGCGCCTGCTCGTCATCGAGGCGGCAGGGAACAAACTTTTACTTATTACGCTTGCATAGCAAGATAGTCGGGATGATTAAAATAGTGAATGCGAATAAAGAGGGTGCTTAGAAAGTTAAGGCTGCGTATTGAGGGAGCTTCGGAGAGAAGGCGGCCAGGCCATCAGGGCGATGAAAATACGCGAAGTCTGACCACCGTTCTTGTCCGATGCGCTGCGGGATAGAGAAGACGCATCGGAAAGGCTTTTCACGCTTACTCGTTGAATCTGCATCAGAGCGAGATTCGCGAAGCGGCATGAAAGTACAAATATGGCTCCTCTGACTGGACTCGAACCAGTGACATACGGATTAACAGTCCGCCGTTCTACCGACTGAACTACAGAGGAATCGTGTCGATGGGGCGCATATTAATGGCCGCGCTCCGGCCTGTCAACAGCGAAAAACACATTAGCATTCAACTGGCTAGCTTTGCAGCAAAGCGATCGCGAATTAGGCGGTGGCGGTGAAAAAGCCGTCAAAACGCGGCAGCGGATGCTGGCGATAAAACTGACTCAGGTGACGATACATTGCCGGAAAGCGCTCGTATAACAAATCAGGCGCGGTAAAAAAATACTCTGACAGCACGGCAAAGCACTCGGCGGGATCGCTGGCGGCGTAGGGATCGATAGTCGCGGCCTGCTCGCCGACCAGCTCAACCTCGTTTTCAATCTCGTCCATCGCGGCGCGCAGATCTTTTTCCCACACCGCCACATCACGCAGCGGCATCACCGGTATGCCGCTGGTATAGCCGCAGCCGCGCGCGTCGAGCTTGTGCGCCACCTCATGGATCACCAGGTTGTAGCCGGAGAGATCGAAGGCGTCCTGAAGGTCGAGCCAGTTGAGCACGATCGGACCCTGCGTCCAGCTCTGCCCGGCATGCACCGCGGCGGCGTGATGCACCAGTCCCTGTTCATCTTCCCAGCTGTCCGCTACCTCGAAAGGTTCCGGGTAGATCAGCACGTCGTGAAAGCCGTCGAGCCACTCCAGCCCCAGCTTTAGCACCGGCAGACAGAAAAGCAGGGCGAGACGCGCGCTGTGCAGTTCGTCCAGCTCGACGTCCTGCAGCGGCACCAGTTTCTTCTGCTGCAGGAAACGCTGCGCCATAGCAATCAGCGCCTGCTGCTCATCCTCGTCCAGCCAGCTGAACACCGGCTGCGCCAGCGCCTGACGCCAGGGAAGATCGGCAAGCACGGTGCGGTTCTCGTTTTTCCACGGCCATTTAAACATCGCAATACTCGCTGACGAATTACCCGCGCTATCCTGTCCGCCAGAAAAAATGCCAGCATCCGAAGCGGTCGCTGGCACCTTAATCTGGCTGCAGGGATGAAAGCTGTCTATTCAACCGCTTAGCATGCAATTTGTCTGTGATTCAGCACGCAAAGCGCTATTAATTGCGCGCGACGCGCTCAAATTCAATCACCCAGACCCAGGGATTCACTTCCCAACTGGTGGCGCCGTACTGCTTCTGCCACGCCTTGCGATAGGCCTCTTTAGGCGACTCCGCATTCATGTTCATGGTGAAGAAGTTGTTGAGGAAGTGCGAATCGGTCTGCACGCCCTCGGCCATGATGTCATCTTCGCTGATATCCTGGATTTTTTCCGCACGCACGGCGGTAATCTGCAGGTTGATGCGGCTGGCCCAGCGGGGCATGTGAATAGCGGTCTGCCAGCCGAACTGATCGGCTTCCGGGCCGCTCTGGGCATGGTGTCCCAGCTCGTTGTTGTCGGCGCGGTACTGGCAAAACGCCGGCAGGCGGAACGGCGCCGGATCGCGCTCATACTCCGCCAGATCGTTTTCCGGCACGATTGGCCCGCGCCAGGTTTCGCGCACCCAGAGAATATCGCCCGGCTTGCCGTAGGGGCAGTGCTGGCTGATATCGGCCATCGACATCAGCTTATAGCCGTGCAGATGGTTGGCGTTAACGTCAAAGGCATGCACGCCTTCATGGTGATCCTGACCTGGTCCGAAAGACTGCGTTTTCATGATGCGCCGGGTCTGGGTTTGCTGGCCAACCAGCAGGGCGCGAACCCGCTGTTCGGAAAAAAGAATCGGCCGTTCTTTCATTGATTACCTCTGAATATAAATAGAACCCGGTGGACACACATTAAACCGCTGTCTTGCGCCTGCGTGCAGCGGCGATGAATTTACATCAATCCGCTTAACAATTTGACGCCTTACAGTAACGGCAACACAACGATTTGCCTTTAGGAAAAAGCGAAAATGCAAAAAACGCACCAGTCCGAGTCTACTAAGTGGTCCCTTACCTGGTATAACCCGGATACAGTACGTTATATCGGACGTTTTTAAAACCTTTTCAGATTCTTTAACCTTCACAAAGCTGCAATATCCTGAATGAGCCTGGGTTTCGCTCCAGGTGAGCTTCCTTGCCGGCTGCAGAGGCAGCGCGTCAATTTTGAGCGATATTAATAAGTTTTGCTTAAGATAAATGATATGGGTTAATGCTGAAAGTTTGTTAAACACTGGGATAATGCTTGAATTAGCGCTATAACTCGATCCCGGTCTCATTTTTTTCGAACCGGTTTTGTCACTGCGCATTTTACACCACCCTGTGTCAAAAATTTGTCATCAGCTACTCGGTAAGATGACGTCCCACTGCGTACGGTCCGATGTTAAGACCGGTACCAAAACATTAACAGGGAGATAAGCCATGTCGCTCTCACTCTGGCAAACGCGCTTCGAAAGCTGGTTTCAGATTAACTGGGTTCATGATGACAAGGCGCACGATATCGCCCATTTGCGCCGTGTCTGGATGAGCGCGCAGCGTATTATGGCAGGCAGCGACGCCAGTCCGCTGGTCGTGCTCACCGCCTGCTACTTCCACGATGTGGTCAACCTGCCGAAAAATCACCCCGAGCGCCATCTTGCCTCGACCTATGCCGCCGAAGAGACCGCACGTATTCTGACGCAGGATTTCCCCGACTTTCCTGACGCGCTGATCCCGGCGGTGGCGCACGCCGTTAAGGCGCACAGCTTCAGCGCCGCTATTGCGCCGGAAACCCTGGAGGCGAAAATCGTACAGGACGCCGATCGGCTCGAATCGCTGGGCGCTATCGGGCTGGCGCGCGTATTCTATACGGCCGGCGCGCTTAACCGGCCGCTGTTCGATAATGAGGATCCGCTCGGCAAGATGCGCGAGCTCAACGACGTCAACTGGACGCTCGATCACTTTCAGAAGAAGCTGCTGCGGCTCCCCGATACGATGCAGACCGAAGCGGGCAGGGCGCTGGCGCAGCATAACGCCGACTTCCTGGTGCACTATATGGCCAAGCTGTGCGCGGAGCTGCAGGGCAACCTCACCAGCTTCGACGAGTCAGTGTTGCGCGATTTCAGCCCATTACGCGCCTAATATTAAATTTTTATGACAGTATGTTAAACGTCCGTGACTTCCGCTACGTTGATGATAAATAACGAGGGAGTAACAGAATGACTGAGACGGTAAATTTGACGATTAAGATCGATCCGGCGCTGAAAGAGCAGCTGAAACAGCTGGCGCTGGAGAATCAAATCTCAATGAGTCAGGAGATTGTTCAGCGTTTACAGGAGAGCCTGCTGCCGCCCACCGCCTCTGCGGTAGACAATCAGGATACGGCGGAAACCGCGTCAAACGCGTTTTCCGCGGACGAGGTCAAACAGCTTCGCGCCCTGCTGAAGAAACAGACCAAGAAGAAGAAATAAACAAGACCCGTCGCGAGACGGGTTTTTTATGGGCGGCGTTTACGCCTGCTCGATGCGGAACTGCCGCACGCTCTGCGCCAGACGCGCCGCCTGCTGCTGCAGGGCGTCGGCGGCCTGCTGCTGCTGCGCGCTGAGACCGGCGTTAGCCTGTAGCGTCTCGTCCAGCTTGTGGATCTCTGCGGCGATATGGCTGACGCGCGTGCTTTGCGCCGTGGCGTTCTGCTGTAGCGCCTGCAGCTGCACGGCGATATCGGCTACTGCGCTGCTGATGGTCTGAAACAGCGTTTCCAGCACTTTGACCTTGTTAAAGCCCTGAGCGACATGCTGCTGCGTATGCTGGATCAAACCGTCGATGCGCTGCGTCGACCCGCTGCTCTGGCTGGAGAGCATGCCGATCTCTTTCGCGACTACCGAAAAGCTGCGGCCGTATACGCCGGCGTGCGCAGACTCAATCGCCGCGTTAAGCGCCAGCAGGCGTGTCTGGAGCGAAAGGCTATCCAGCATCTCGACGATCCCGGCGATATCCCCGGAGGCGGCGACAATCTGGCGCATCTGCGTCTCCATCTCATCTACCCGCGAGACGCACTGCTGCATCAGCCGATCGGCGTCGTACGCCTGCTGCGTCGCCTGCTGCGACACCTGCGCGCTGCTCTCTACCTCGTCCGCCACGCGGCGCAGCCGCTGCGACAAATGGGTGAAGCTGGCGTTTTGCGACTGATGCTGAGCGCTTACGCGCGCGTTATGCTGCTGCATCTCGCCTGCGCCCGCCGCCACGCCGGCGGCGATGGTATTGATCTCATCAACGATATGACGCAGCCCGTGGCGCATCTCCGCCATGGCGCTGAACAGCTGCTGCGTTTCGCGCGGCTGCAGCCGTCCGGCGGCGGGCGGCGGAAGCAGGTCGCCAGTGGCGATGCGCTGCAGCTGGACGCTGGCGTGGCGCAGCGGCGCAATAACCCCGCGCGCCAGCAGCACGCCGCCCACCAGCAGCAGCGCGAACAGCAGCGCGCTGACCAGCAGCGACAGGTTACGGCTGTGAATCATACTCGCCAGCGTGCTGCGGTTGACCGCGCCGAGTTCTTTGTTGGCCGCGTCGATCTCCGCAAACCATGCGTCGTTAAACTGCTGCTGATAGGCCTGCATCGGCACCATGAAAAAGGCGTCGATCTGGTTATGCGTTAATCCTTTTAACTGCTCTTCCAGCCCCTGCGCCAGCAGCGTAAAGCCCTGCGCCAGCGCACCGTTCTCGTCGGCATGGTAGCGCGCGAACAGCGCTTTCGCCTGCTGCAGCGAGGCGCTGGCGCCGTCGGCCAGGCTTTTCCAGCTGTCTACCGAGCCGCTCTGCTGATCCTGCATCAGATAGATGCCCGCGCGGTGGCTGCTGTCGCTGGCGGTAAGCAGTTCGATGCGCGCTTTATCGAGCAGGGCCAGCCTTTCCCGCAGTAGGGCGGTATGCGCCAGCGCGCTTTGCGTATGGCTGACCTGCGCGGCGAGCAGCGTAACGCCCAGCGCCTGCAGCAGGCAGAAAAGGATGACGAACAGGGTAAAGTTGCCGCGCAGGCTGCTGAGCCAGCCGGGCAATCCCGGCTGGCGCAGACGAAAACGGCGAGAGGTCAGTGTGATAGAGGACATAGCGCAACCTGAAAATAAAAGCGAGTATTCGCCGGTTGCGTGACAGCGTTGTGACAGCGGGCGCATTCGCCGAAAAACAGCATAATGCGCGTAACTAAGCTAAACTCTGGTCCTGTTACGGCTGATTTATCTGCCTGATATAGGGCAACAGCAGCTTCGCCACCGCGGCGAAAACCGGCACCACCACCGAATTGCCGAACTGCTTATAGGCCTGGGTGTCGGAAACCGGAATGCGGAAGCGGCGTTCGCCTGGCGCCTCGAAACCCATCAGGCGCGCGCACTCGCGCGGCGAGAGGCGGCGCGGCCGACGCGCCATATTGGCGGCGTTGCTGAAGTCCGCTTCGCCCAGCGCGCGATCCCAGCCGCGATCGATAAGGATTTCCGAGCCGTCTTTGTAGTAGCGCGCCGAGAGGGTGCGGACGCAGACGTCGGCCTGACGCGGATCGTTCAGCCCGAAGCCGAAGCCGTTGCCTTTCGCTTTATGTTTTCTGGCGTAGTCGTAGAGGTAGCGCCACAGCTGGGCGGAAAGAATATATTTCTCTTCCGGCTCAGGCTCCAGCAGGCTCTGCAGGCTCGGCACCGCGGGCGGATAGAGCTGCTGGATTTGACGCAGCGACAGCGTGTTGCTAAAGGGATAGTCGCGGCGGATGCCCACCAGCACGATACGCTCGCGGTGCTGCGGCAGAAAGTGGCGCGCGTCGATGATTTTCGCGTCCGGCGCGGTGGCATCGGCGTCCGCCACGTCGTAGCCCAGTTCGTCCAGCGTCGCCATAATGACGGCGAAGGTACGGCCTTTATCGTGGCTTTTGAGATTTTTGACATTCTCCAGCACGAAGATCGGCGGCTTTTTGGCGGCAATAATGCGCGCCACGTCGAAAAATAGCGTGCCCTGCGCTTCGCATTCGAAGCCGTGCGCGCGGCCCAGCGCATTTTTTTTGCTGACGCCCGCCAGCGAAAAAGGCTGGCAGGGAAAACCGGCCAGCAGCACCTGATGGTCGGGGATGGCCGCGTCGATATGGCGATAGATAGCCTCCTCGTCGCGCAGGCCGTCTGGCTGGGTTATCAGGCGGATATCGGTATTAAAGCGGTGCTCTTGCGGATCGCTGTAGTGATTCGCTTTGTAGGTGCGCACCGCCTCTTTGTTCCACTCGCTGGTAAAAACGCACTTTCCGCCGATGGCGTCGAAGCCGCGGCGGATACCGCCGATACCCGCGAAGAGATCGATAAAGCGAAACAGCGGGTTGTCGTAATGGGCCGGACGCGTCGGCAGCAGACTGCGCAACAGCGTGAGTTCGCCTTCGCTCAGCGGCGGCAGCGCGCTTTTGTTTTGCCGCAGACGGGTCAGCTGCTGCGGCGTCCAGTCGTGGAAGCCCGCCTGGTGAAATGTCGCGGCTAAATCGCGCGCGGCGTAAATCGCCAGCGCCTGGCGCATCAGGTCAGCGGTTTCGCTATCGGCAGAGAGCAGGGGAGGAGCGGGTTCCGTCATTGCGGTGGCGTCATCGACAAGCATGCGTTTTTCCTTAACTGTGAACGGGCTATGCTAACACTCCTCTGGCTGCGAAGAAATTGGCGCGCGATGCCTTAAGGCCGTTGCAGGACGCATCGCCAGGATTTTACCCGCCTCGCTAAGCGCGGCGCAGGCTTTCGCTTTTAGTGAGTCAGGCTAAAGTTGATAGAGAAGGCAAAAAGGAGACGCCATGGCCGATGTACACTCCAGCACGACGCGCAGCAAAAATATGCGTGCGATACGCCAGCAGGACACCGCCATTGAACTGCGGGTGGCGCAGCTGCTAAAGGATCGCGGTTTCGCTTACCGCGTTCAGGATAAGAATCTGCCGGGCCGTCCCGATTTCGTTCTGCTGGAGCAGCAGGCGATTATCTTCGTGCACGGCTGTTTCTGGCATCACCACCACTGCTATCTCTTTAAGGTGCCGGCGACGCGCACCGAGTTTTGGGTCGGCAAGATCAACAGCAACGTCGAGCGCGATAACCGCTACGTGCGCCAGCTGCAGGAGAGCGGCTGGAAGGTGCTGATTATCTGGGAGTGCGCGCTGCGCAACAAACTGCGGCTCAGCGACGGCGATCTGCAGGAGCGGCTGGAGGAGTGGCTGCTGGCGATGGACCAGAGCGCCGAAATCGATCACAACGGCATTCAGCACTATCGCCCGCGCTGAGGTCGCCTTGCCTTGTCGGCTTCGCCGGGTTAGATTTCGCCTTCCCCCGCGATCAGGAGTTGTGGATGAGCAGTATTAAACTGACGGTAAAACGCCTCTATCAGCTGCGCGACGAGCGCATGGTCAACGCCCATGCGACCGCACGCGTCTATATCGGCGATACCCTGGTCGCGACGGAGGAGATCACCGGCATGACGGAAAGCCCGGTCAGCAAATACCTGCATGCAGGCGAGCTGGCAGGCGCGGTCCGCGTAGAGTGGGAGTGCGACGGCATCGCTGACATTACCGTCGCGACGCTGGAACGCTGTCCCTGTTGTCAACATAACGAACCGGAATAAGGAAGAGATTTTGGCAGGATCCAGCTTACTGACTTTATTAGACGATATTGCAACACTTCTGGATGATATTTCCGTCATGGGCAAAGTGGCGGCGAAAAAAACGGCGGGCGTGCTGGGCGACGATCTGTCGCTGAATGCGCAGCAGGTCACGGGCGTTAAGGCCAATCGCGAACTGCCGGTCGTATGGGGCGTCGCCAAGGGATCCTTTCTCAATAAGCTGATCCTGGTGCCGCTGGCGCTGCTGATCTCCGCCTTTGCGCCCTGGCTTATCACGCCGCTGCTGATGATCGGCGGCGCCTACCTCTGCTATGAAGGGGTGGAAAAAGTGATGCACAGCCTGCAGCACGATAAGCAGGAGAAAAGTCCGGAGGCGCGCCAGCAGCGGCTGGACAAGCTGGCGCAGCAGGATCCGCGCGAATTCGAGAAGAACAAGGTCAAGGGCGCGGTGCGCACCGACTTTATTCTTTCCGCAGAGATTGTCGCCATTACCCTCGGCATCGTTTCCGATGCGCCGCTGCTTAATCAGGTTCTGATCCTCGCCGGCATCGCGATCCTGGTGACGATCGGGGTCTATGGCATCGTCGCCGCCATCGTTAAAATCGACGATCTCGGCTACTGGCTGAATGAGAAATCTTCCTCGGTCGCGCAGGGCATCGGTCGCTTTTTACTGGCGTTCGCGCCCTGGCTGATGAAGATTCTATCGGTGGTCGGCACGCTGGCGATGTTCCTGGTCGGCGGCGGCATTATCGTGCACGGCCTGACGCCGCTGCATCATCTGATCGAATCGATTACCGGCGATATGAGCGGGCTGGTGGCCAGTTTGCTCAGCAACGGCGCCAACCTGGTGCTCGGCTTTATCGTTGGGTCGATCGTGCTGTTAGCGGTGAATCTGATTGCTAAACTGCGCGGTAAATCGGTATAAAGCGCACTGCCATATGATGTGAAGTCAGGAGAGGAGACGCAATGAACGACGATATGTTTGAATTTGATATTGATGCCCAGCTTGAGCAGGCCGAAGCCAAAGCGGCGGAAAAGGTCAATGAAGTGCCTGACGACTTAGGCGACGAAGCGGATTGCGAAGGCTGCAAAATCTGATTTCAGCGCCAGCAGATGTTAAAAGCGGATAAGCCTTTTTATCCGCTTTTTTTATTTTCAACATTTCTTACTACTTTATTCTGAATTTACGCTTTTTTTCCATGCCTTAACGGGCAGGGTGTCCAGATGGCTGCTATAGATAAAAAGGTTCTGTTAACGGTCAAAAGGGGAGGCGTGATGAACTTTACGATTAGTGATGAAGTGCAGCATAAAGAGGGCGGACCTGCCATGGTTGTCACAGGCTACGCCAGCGGAATGGTAGAGTGTCGCTGGTATGACGGCTACGCCGTGCGCCGCGAAGCTTTTCACCAGGATGAACTGAGCCACGCGATTTCTGAGACGCAGCTCGCCAGCTAAGCGCTATTCAACGGGGATGCGCTTTTCATCCCCCGTGATTTCCCTGATTTTTTGATCCCCTGCGCCTGCTATACTCGCCTGATCCCAGTTATTCGGAGCACCGTTGCTGATGGCTGCTTTGCCGCTCTCTGTTCGTAAATTGCGTCCCGAACTGCGCGTTCACTTCTTGTTTTTAGCGGTCTTTCTTTTCTCTTTCTTTCTGACCTGGCGTGAGCTTTACACGCTGAAAATCAATTATGAAGATCGGCAGCGCGCTGCGCTGGCGGATATGCAGAACGGGCTGGAAAGCCAGTTTCAGGAGAGCATCGACGGGATGATCTATTACCGGCGCATGTTCACCTACGCGCTGGCGCATCCGCTCGACGCTCACCACGCACGCCGCGCGCTGGCGGAATTTCAGCAGCTGCGCCCGCAGCGCGCGTGGCAGCTGCGGCTCAATATGCCGCGCAGCATGCCGATAAACGGCGTCGGCGACGGCTGGCTGGCGCAGGACGCGCTGCTGCAGCGCGATCCGGCGCGGCTCGACGGCGAGCTGCTCGCGGCGCTGGAGTTCAGCTTTATTATGCAGTTCAGCGATGCAGAAGCCGATTTCCATTCGCGCTTCTGGTACACCTCGCGCGCCGGATTCTTTATCACCTCGCGTCCGCCGCAAAGCCTCTCCGCGCTCGCCGCCAACTACGCCACCATGGTTTCGCGCCCCTGGTTTCGCGCCATGGCGACGCTGGCCTCGCCTCAGGAGCTGCGCTGGTCTGGCGTCTATCAGGGCGCGGAAGATGAGGGCGCGATGCTGACGGTCAGCACGCCCATCTTTATCAACGGCTACTGGTATGGGGCGCTGTCGATGGATTTCACCCAGCAGCGTATTGCCAGCCAGTTGAGCACGATGCGCCACAGCGCGCTGCAGGGCAGCGTGCTGCTGCTCGACAAAGCGCAGCAGCCCGTGGCCTCCCTTGACGCGGCGGACGCCAGGCCGCTGAGCGACGGCGCGCGGCGGCGGCTCTATGCGCAAATCGCGCGTCAGCCGCAGGGCGCGCTGCGGATCGAGCATCAGTTCATCAGCTGGAGCAGGTTGAAAAACGTCGACGGCTATCTGGTGAACCAGCAAACCCTGGCACAAGGGCTGCGCCAGGATTTAGGACGCGCCATGCTGTTTATGCTGGTGATGTGGCTGCTGTTCGTGCTGCTGCTGCTGCTAACGCACCAGATCATCGTGCGTCTGGTGCGGCGGCTGAGCCAGCTCTCCGACCGGCTGGCGTGGCGCGCCAGCTACGACGGTCTGACGCGGCTGCTTAACCGCAGCGCCTTTTTTGAACGCTTCGAAGCGGAGGCGGCGCGCTGCCGGGCGCTTAACGCGCCGCTGGCGGTGATCCAGCTCGATATCGATCACTTTAAAGCAGTCAACGACACCTGGGGCCATCAGGCAGGCGATCAGGCGCTGATACGCGTCGCTGCGATTATTTCCCAGGCGCTGCGGAAAAACGATCTGGCCGGTCGCGTCGGCGGCGAGGAGTTCTGCGTGGTGCTGCCGGAAACCGGCCTGGCGGATGCGGAAAAGGTGGCGGAACGGATGCGCGAGCGGCTGGCGGCGAAAACCATTCTGGTCAACGCCAGCCAGTGCTTTAGCGTAACGCTCTCCGCAGGCGTCGCCAGCAGCGAAGAGCAGGGCGACTACCAGACGACTCGCCTGCAGGCGGAAGCGGACCGCCGACTCTATCTGGCGAAGAGTCAGGGCCGCAACCGCGTGGTCGCCAGAGGTTAAACGTTGCCGGCGTTGTCCTCTTCCACCGCCTGGTAAATACGCTGCAGGATATCGGGGAAGGCGGACTGGACGCGGCTCCAGCTGGGAATAAACGGCTTGTCGTTAGGACGTTCGATAAAGGCCTGTCCCGCCTCCAGAATCGACTGGGTGAACATCTCGACCGCCGCTTCTTCGATATGCTGGTCAAACTTCAGGCCGTTCATCGCCGCTTCGTGGTTATAGATCTCCATCATATCGAGCGCGTTGCGGTAGTAGGTCGCCTTCAGCACGCGGAACGAGTCGCTGGTGAGCGGCACGCCCATCGTCGCCAGCTTACGCAGCAGCGACTGCACGATATCGCTGCTCATCCGCTTCAGGCCGCCGGTGCCGTCATCTTCCGCCAGCGGCTGATGTTTATGGTCATAGTTGTCGGCGATCTCGACCTGACAGGTCTGACGCGTGGTGTAGTTGCGGTAAATTTCCGACAGCACGCCAATCTCCAGCCCCCAGTCGCCAGGAATTTTAATGCCGTTGAGCACGTGGGTGCGCATGGCGAATTCGCCCGACAGCGGGTAGCGGAAGCTGGCGAGGTAGTCGAGATATTCAGAGTGGCCATACACCTTTTGCAGCGAGCGCAGCAGCGGGCCGACCAGCAAGCGGCCCACGCGGCCGTTGAGCTTGCCGTCGGCGACGCGTGCGTAAAACCCTTTGCAGAACTCGTACTGAAACGCCGGGTTCGCCAGCGGATAGAGCAGGCGCGCCAGCATGCCGCGTTCGTAAGTCACGATATCGCAGTCGTGTAGCGCCACGCACTGGGTGCGATCCGAGGCGAGAGTGAAACCGGTGCAGAACCAGACGTTGCGCCCTTTACCCGGCTGGGAGGGTGAAAGCCCCTCTTTATCCAGCTCGGCGTCGATCGCCTTCAGGCGCGGGCCATCATTCCATAAAATGCGGTGGCGCTGCGGCAGGCGCGAAAAAAATTCGCGCGCGAAGAGAAATTGATCGCGGTCGGCGCGATCGAGCCCGATCACGATCTCGTCGAGGTAGGGCACTTTGGCCAGCTCATCGACGATATTGCCCAGCGCCGGTCCTTCCAGTTCGGAGAAGAGTGACGGCAGAATCAGCCCCATTTTGCGTTTGCGCGCGAAGCGCACCATCTCTTTTTCCAGCGACTCAACGCTGCGGTTGGTCAGATTATGGAAATTGGTAATCACGCCATTCTGATAAAAATCACTCATCGCGCCATCCTTTTAATCATCAGTGGTTGCGGCTTAATCGGGCTGGGTCAGGAAATAGTCGAGTCCCTCTTTCCAGCCTTCGGGGCCGTAGTGCGCCGTATGGTAGATCCGTTGCCTGTCCTGCCGGGTCAGCGTAACCGGCGTTTTGCTGTAGCCTTTTATCACCACGGCGTAGTCAACCGCATCCAGCATCGGCGCGTCGTTGGGGCCGTCGCCGAGGCCGATGGTAGCGGGCGCGCTGTCATACTGGCCGAGCAGCCAGCGCAATGCTTCGCCTTTGCCGCTGCCTGCGGGCATTACGTGCCAGAAGCGTCCGCCCTGGGTCAGCTGCAGCTGGTGCTGCGCCAGCGCGGCGCGAAACGCCTCCAGCTTCTCTTCGTCATCGCGCCAGACAATCACCTCCGACGCTTCGCGCTGGCGCGCCAGCGCCGAGTCGCTTTCGGTCAGACCGGTCATCGCCGCGACTTCGGCATCGGTGAAGCGGCTGAAGCCCTGAAAGCGAAAGCCCGGCTGTAGCGTGCTCAGCGTGCGGCAGAGCGCCTCATAGGCGAGGCTTTCCGGAGGGATCCGTTCGCGTCGCTGCGCTGACATCTGCACCACCGCGCCGTTTTCCGCAATAAAGGGGGTATTCGTCAGGCCGAGACGCTTTTGCAGCGGCGCGATTTCCGCGGCGGTTTTACTGGAGCAGAGCACGACCGGCACCTGTTGACGCTGCAGTTCAGCCAGCCATTCTGCGGCGGCATCCCAGCGATAGGTATGATGATCGAGCAGGGAACCATCCAGATCGGTAATAACTAACAGCGGCTGTTGCAAACTGGGCATAGCAGGCTCCTTGCGACATTAACTGGCGGATTTTCAGTATTATAGTTGATGCCGGATTACGCCTGCTTTTCCCCTGTCGTACGGCACATCCAGGATAATTCTTAAAACGTAACGGTGAAGCGAAGCGGGATGCACAAAAAACGCATGGCGCAAAGCGGCTGAAATCAGGCTGTTCCCGGTAACGCCAGAGGGTTTCATACAAAAAGGGCAGCAGTATTGTGCATAGCCAGGACTTGTCTTAGCGCCGGTCAGGCGTACTCTGCAGAGGTATCAAGCATTTCCTGATGTAACGAATTTACGTGGTTATTTACCCGGCGCTCCCTGCCGGGTTTTTTTTGGCCTGCGATTAGCGGTTCAGTTCGTTACAGGTGCAGTCGCGAATATCGAGTTCGTACTCGTCCGCCAGTTCAATACTGCTTCCCCAGGCGCGGCCGCCGGTTCTGAGATGGCGGCTGTTGTCCACCTCGGGGAAGGTTTGCGGGTGGGCCGCCGTGCTGCGCGGCAGGCTGTCGAGCAGCGAGTCCACGTCGGGTTTCTCGCCGGGCTGAAGATCAGGGCCGCCTGGATTGATTTGCGCCATCATCGCTCTCCTTTTGTTTAAAAGGATATTTCGCTTCTCTCCGACCACGGATTGCGACGGATCAGCTAAGTATAGACGGCGGCCAGGGGGAGCGAATAACTCTGCGGCAGGAAAAGAAACAGGCAAAAAAAAGCCCGCGCTGCGCGGGCAAAATCCTTGTTACTTTTAGGTTGACTGCCCCTTTGGGGTGGAGCAGTAAGAGAAGTGTAAAAGGTTGCCGTGTCAGAAGTCTTGTCGCGAAACGTTAAGAAAGCGAAAAAGCGCCCGCTTACGTAAATTTACCTGGTTTTTCCTTTGTTATCAGCGGCATCGTCTATAGTTACAGTCGGAGTTAAACCATAACGTGACAAGGAGAGACCATGGATCTGTTACGCATTATTATCGCCATTATTCTGCCGCCGCTGGGCGTATTTATGCAGGTCGGTTTTGGCGGCGCTTTCTGGCTCAATATTCTACTGACGCTGTGCGGCTATATCCCCGGTATCATTCATGCGGTTTGGGTGATTGCGCGTCGCTGAGGCGGGCCTCATCGTTTACACTGATGCACAGGAAAATCATCAGGAGCAACGCGCATGAAGGTCAATGACCGCGTCACCGTAAAGACCGATGGCGGCCCGCGCCGCCTCGGCACTATTCTCGCCGTAGAGCCGTTTAACGAAGGGGTCATGTATCTGGTGGCGCTGGAAGATTATCCGCTCGGTATCTGGTTTTTTAACGAAGGCGATCATCCGGAAGGGATATTTGTAGAGCCTTATCTGGCGGAATAGCGGCGCAGGGCTTTGCTTTTATTCTCTCTGAATATCGCGGCAATAATAAGGCGCCTGACGGCGCCTTATTTTATGCTCAATCGACAATAATAAAGGCGCCTCAGCGCGCCTTTATTTTTTTCTGCATTAGAACGTTTCCCAGTTATCGTTGCCGGAGGTCGCCAGCGCCGGACGCGGCGTCAGGCGCGGCGATTTCAGCACGGGCGCGGCAGCGGCGGCGGTTGCTGTTGTCAGCGTCGGATGCTCCTGCAGGCGAAACGCGGCGACAGCTTTGGTAAGTTTACCCGCTTGATCTTCCAGCGATGCGGCTGCTGCAGAGGCCTCTTCCACCAGCGAGGCGTTCTGCTGCGTGACGTTATCCATCTCGGTGACCGCCTGGCTGACCTGCTGAATGCCGCGGCTCTGTTCATCGGAAGCGGCGGCGATCTCCGCCATAATATCGGTCACGCGGCGTACCGCCTCGACGATCTCGCCCATGGTTTCGCCCGCTTCGCCTACCTGATGCGAACCGTCTTTGATCAAATTCACCGACTCCGCAATCAGCGACTCAATCTCTTTGGCCGCCTGGGCGCTGCGCTGCGCCAGGCTGCGCACCTCGCTGGCGACCACCGCGAAGCCGCGGCCCTGTTCGCCAGCGCGCGCCGCTTCCACCGCGGCGTTCAGCGCCAGAATATTGGTCTGGAAGGCGATGCTGTTAATGACGTTGGTGATTTCGGCGATTTTCTTTGAGCTGCCGGAGATATTGGTCATGGTTTTCACCACGCCACTCACCAGCTCGCCGCCGCTGCGGGCTTTGCCGGAGGCGTCTGCCGCCAGCTGGCTGGCGTGGTGGGCGTTCTCGGCGTTTTGTTTCACCGTGGCGGTTAATTGCTCCATGCTGGCGGCGGTCTGCTCCAGCGCGGCGGCCTGCTGCTCGGTACGGGAAGAGAGATCGGTATTCCCGGCAGAGATTTCGCCGGAACCCTGATAGATTGCCACCGCGCCTTCACGCACCGTGCCAACGGTTTTCACCAGCGAATCCTGCATCAGCTGCAGGTTATGCAGCAGCGTGCCAATTTCGCTGCGGCCGTGCGGTTCCGGCGGAGCGGTGAGGTCGCCCTGCGCAATGCGCTCAATACGCGCGACTGACTGGCGCAGCGGACTGATCACTACGCGACGCAGGAATACAAAGGTCATCAGCGTCAGCAGCAAGGCGGCGGCGAAGGCGACCGCCATCGCGATAAAGCCGATGCGCGACTGATGCTCCGCCGTGGCGTTAATGGCGTCGGCGCGCTGGTTGCGCAGCTTAATCGCCTGCAGCAGCACGTCGTTATAGGCGTTGTCGAGTTTGCGCGTGACGTCGGTCTCCTGCGCGATAATGCCCTCAAAGCTGCCCTGTTTGCCGGCGTTGATCATCGGCTTCAGCCCTTTTTCGACATAGTCGTTGAAGCGCGCCGTTAACGGGGCGTCGAGCGCGATATCTTCAGGGGTTTTGACCTTTCGTTCCTGATAAACCTTAAAGCCTTCCTGCGCCTGCTGAATTCGCTTCTCGGTCGCGGCGACGCTGGCTTTGAACTCATCCATCTCGCCGATGCGAGCGGCGGCGCCAGCCTGAATAATATAGAGACGCGCGGTACGCAGGTGGTTAGAGCTGTTGGAGATCCCCATACGTACCTGGATCTCGTCGGTGGCATCCTTGAGCGACTGGTTGCTCTGGATGAGAAAATAGCTGGCAAGGGCAATACAGAGGGCAAACAGCAGCAGAATACCGCCGAAAATCATACTGAAGAGCGGCACCAGGCGCAGGTTGCGCCACAGGCCAGCCTTGGACGGCGTGGAAGAATCCAGTGGTGTGTTCATATCCTTGATCTCATGTCGGGGTTATGAAACTAACATCGGCAGAGAAGGGGAAAGGGTTAGGGAGTGGAGTGAGATCTGGCTCGCAAAAAAGGCGAAAAAAAACCGGCCTGGTGGCCGGTTCTTTCGTGAGTTGACTATCTCACATTGACATAGATACCTGACGTCACATTGTCAGTTAAACGCACCACATGATAGATAACCTGTTTGTTATGGGTTTTGATCTTGCGTTTAATATTGCCTTTGTGTGACGAAACGGTCTTGGCCTTAATTTGCATCTTGTCTGATATCTGAATGGTGTCATGACCTGACATCCACATTTTCAGCATATTTGACTCCGTCTGACTTAACGTCAGAGGGTGTACATCCAGACCTGATGAAATACGGGTAGACGCGTTGAGCTTTTTCTGCAAATAAGTGCTGAGTAAGGAGTCAAGTGTCGCCGTTTTTATCGATTTTGATGTAATAATCAAGTTCTTACGAACGTAGAGGTATTCCTCAAAATGGATATTAGAAATGGCCATGAAGATGAAAAACAGCGTTTCCGGGTGCTGCATAATAATATTTCGGATGCGGTCGCTGGAATCTGATTCATGGATAAAACATTCTTCGTTAATAAACACTACGCCAGGTTTTAACTGTTCGCAGCGCTGCTGTAATTGCTCAATATCGGAGACAGAAAAGATGTTTTTCTTTTTGACTCCCTTACAGGACATATAGTCCGATAATCCCAGGCGTGTGTAGTTGCATGAATCCATAATAATCGTTGGCATGTTTAGCGACCCTCACCAATTTGTTATCCGTTTAAATCAACGATGAATTACGCGTTGCGGTACGAGAGAGATTTCTAAGACACTTTTTTATTCTGCTCAGCAGTCTGGCGACAGGCCATACGCCTGCCAAAAGTATTCTTCCCTGACCCGTTTCTGCAAAGTTGTTTTTGTGCTGCCTTGACGTCACTTATCCCTCCAGTGATAGCGGGAATCGCTGGCGGTTTGCAATAAGCGTGCATAACACCCTGTTTTGAGATCCTCGTCACTATCGCGCATAACACAGTCAATTCTGATAGGACGATTCTTAAAAACATTTGATTCGCGAAAGTGTGACGTTTTAGCGAGTGTTGACAATGCCGGAAAAAAAAGGTCCTGACAAGAAAAATCGTTAAAGGATTTTTTTTGTTCCAAAACAATCTGTTGCCGATTTTGTCAACGATTCCACCAAGTTAGCTGTGCCGGGAATCTGTGAAATAAAATACTTGAAGCGCGGTTTAATAAGAATAATTTTCAGAGTTACTTCTCACTTATCAGAATTTCCTTAGTTGATTTCTGAGAAAACTGGTTTGAAAAATGCACAGAATGTTTTAGGTGGCTTAAGTATCACTTTAGAAAGATAGTGAGATACTTAATCATCAGGGGTGAGACAGTTCCGAAAGGAACTGGGCGAGCAAATCAAAGACTTCGCTGAACAGATGCTCACAGAAGGGCGCAACCAGAGGCATCATCAACCCCATGGTCAAAATTCCCACTGTTAAGGTAATTGGGAAGCCAACCGCGAAAATAGAGAGCTGAGGTGTAACACGGTTTAACAAACCCAGTACCAGGTTAATCAGAAGCAGCAAAACGATTAAGGGTAGCGCTAACATCATGCCATTAAGGAAAATTAAACCGCCCGCTTTGACCAGTGCATTAAAAGCATTGGCGTTTAACGGCTGCCCGCCAATCGGCAATGTATGAAAACTGTCCGCCAGCAACGAGATCAGCCAGAGGTGTCCGTTGAAGGTCAGGAACAGCAGCATTGCCAGCATATCGAGAAAACGGGCCAGAACCGGCATATTCAAGCGACTGCCTGGATCGAAAAAGGTGGCGAAAGAGAGGCCCATCTGTAAACCGATCACCTCGCCAGAGAGGCGCACCGCAGCAAACGCCAGCTGCATAGTGAACCCGAGCCCGATACCAATCAGCATCTGCTGCAGCAGCAGCCAGAAGCCAGCGGGCGAAAACAGCGTTACCTCCACTGAAGGCAGCGTTGGCACCATTATCCAGGTGATTAACGCCGCCAGGCCGATTTTGACGCGTTTGCTGATAGCGCGCTCGCTCAGCAGCGGCGCGGTGGCGAACAGCGCCAGCATACGCGCCAGCGGCCAGAAAAACTGACTGACCCAGTGAACCAGCTGGTCGCTGTCGAGGGTAACCATTAGCCGATCATATAAGGCAGGTTGCTGAAGAGGGTGCGGATATAGTCCAGCACCAGATTCAGCATCCAGGGTCCGGCAATCACGCCCGTCGCTGCCACGGCCAGCACCTTCGGTATAAAGGAAAGCGTCTGTTCGTTCACCTGGGTCGCCGCCTGCAGCAGACTGATAATCAGCCCGCTGACCAGCGCCGCCAGCAGCAGCGGCGCGGCGAGCATCAGCGCCAGGCGCAGCGCATCCTGGCCCATTGCCATAACGGATTCTGGCGTCATTAGTTTCTCCGGGAAATCGGAATAATCAGGAATAGAAGCTTTGCGCCAGCGAACCGACCAGCAGCTGCCAGCCATCCACCAGTACAAACAGCATCAGTTTGAACGGCAGCGAGATGGTTGCCGGCGGCACCATCATCATCCCCAGCGCCATCAGCACGCTGGCCACCACCAGGTCGATAATCAGAAACGGGATAAAAACGGTAAAGCCAATCTGAAAGGCGGTCTTCAGCTCGCTGGTGACGTATGCGGGCAGCAGAATGCGCATCGGCACCGCTTCCGGCCCTTCAATGGGCGGGGTGTTCGCCAGGCGGGCAAACAGCGCCAGGTCCGCTTCGCGCGTCTGACGCAGCATAAAGTCGCGTAGCGGCTGCGCGCCTTTCTCCAGCGCGACGTCCATGCTGATCTTGTCCTGGCTAAAGGGCAGATAGGCGTCGTCGTAAATCTTGTCGAAGGTCGGCGCCATAATAAAGAAGGTCAGAAAGAGCGCGAGGCCGAGCATCACCTGATTCGGCGGCGCGGAGGGCGTGCCGAGGGCGTTGCGCAGCAGGCCGAACACGATGATGATGCGGGTAAAGCTGGTCATCATCAGCAGCACGGCGGGAATAAAGGTCAACGAGGTAATAAAAACCAGCGTCTGCACCGGCAGCGACCAGCTTTGTCCGCCATTGGGCAACGCATGGCTCACCAGTCCCGGCAGCTGGGCATGAGCGGCCGGCGCCAGCAGTAATAGCGGCAGAAGAGAGAGCAGTCGACGCATCATTGGGGTTTTCCGGGACGTTTAACCAGGTTTTGCAGCAGCTGACGGAAATCTTGCGGCGCGGCCGCGGCGGCCGGACGGGCATCCGGCGCGACCGGCGGCAGCGTGTGCAGATGGGTAATCTGCGCCGCCGTAACGCCCAGCACCAGGCGCGCCTCGGCGGTATCCACAATCACCACGCGTTCGCGCTGGCCGACCTGCACGCTGGCGCTCACCTTCAGCGCCTGGCTGCTCACCGTCTTCGGCGCGAAGCCGAGACGGCGCGCCAGCCAGGCGCAGGCGAGGATCAGCAGGACAATCACGGCCAGCACGCTGCTGACCTGGGTCACAACGGAACCGCCGGAGATGGCCGGCGCTGCGGGCTGCAGCGCGTGGGACTGGGTGTTCATCATATTTAGCGGCTCAGACGACGCATACGTTCAGACGGCGTAATAATGTCGGTGATGCGTACGCCATATTTATCGTTAACCACCACCACTTCGCCCTGGGCAATCAGGTAGCCGTTGATCAGGATATCGAGCGGCTCGCCCGCCAGACCGTCCAGCGCCACTACGGAACCCTGCGTCAGGCGCAGCAGCTCTTTAATGGTCATTTTGGTGCGGCCCAGTTCGACGGTAAGCTTGACCGGGATATCCATAATCAGGTCGATGTCCTGCAGCGAACCGGCGGCGGCGCTGCTTTCGAACGTTTTGAAGACGTCGTCGGCCTGCGGCGCGCTGCTAACGGCCTGCTCATTCATCGCCTCAGCCCACAGATCGTCCGCAGAGATGTCGTCGGACGGTTTATTGCTGTCACTCATTGGGCTGTTCCTCATTCAGCGAATTCAAAATCGGGTTAATCAAATGCTCGACGCGCAGGGCGTACTGGCCGTTCATGGTGCCGTACTGACTGGTCAGCACCGGGACGCCATCAACGTGCGCGATAATGCGCTCTGGTTTCTCGATCGGCAGCACGTCGCCAGGCTTCAGCTGCAAAATGCGCGACAGCCGCAGCGAGGTTTCGGCAAAGTGAGCAATCAGCTCCAGTTCCGAATGCTGCACCTGTTTCACCAGGTTCTCGCGCCAGTGGTTATCCTCGGTGCGGGAGTTCTCCAGCGGCGGGTTAACCAGCAGTTCGCGCAGCGGCTCAATCATCGAGAACGGAATACAGATGTTGAACTCGCCCACCAGGTTGCCAATCTCGACCTGGAACGGCGTGTTGACCACGATATCGTTCGGCGAGGTGGTGATATTGGTGAACTTCACCTGCATTTCAGAGCGGACATATTCCACGTCGAGCGGGTAGATCGCCTTCCACGCGTCGCTGTAGCCTTCCAGCGCCAGCTTCAGCATGCGGCGGATCACGCGCTGCTCGGTGTGGGTAAACTCACGGCCTTCCACCTTGGTGGGGAAGCGGCCGTCGCCGCCGAACAGGTTATCCACGGCGATAAAGACCAGGCTCGGCGAGAACACCACCAGCGCCGTTCCGCGCAGCGGTTTCAGGTGGATAAGATTCAAGTTGGTCGGCACCGGCAGGTTGCGGGCAAACTCGTGATACGGCTGAATCTTGATCGCACCGACGCTGATATCCGGGCTGCGGCGCAGCAGGTTAAACAGCGCCATACGGAAATGTCGGGCGAAACGCTCGTTAATAATCTCCAGCGCCTGAAGGCGCTCGCGCACCACGCGACGCTGGGTATTAGGGTCGTAAGGACGAATGTCGCCTTCCGGCCCGCTTTGACTCTTTTCATCTACCGCGCTGTCACTGTCGCCATTAAGCAGCGCGTCAATTTCAGCCTGGGAGAGAATGCTATCGCCCATTGGTTTACCTCAAAATGAAGGCGGTAAACAGTACGTCATTTACCACCTGCGCAGGCTGTCCTTTCACCAGCGGAGGTGACAGCACCTGCTTAATCTGTTCAATCAGCGCTTGCTTTCCTTGCTCCGACGCCAGCGCGGCGGCGCTCTGTCGCGAGAGCAGCAGCAGCAGGCGGCTACGCACTTCCGGCAGATAATCATTCATCCGACGACGGGTATCCTCGTCCGGCAGACGCAGGGTAAAGCCTACGTACAGTACGCGGTCCGGATCGTTGTCGGGATTGATCAGGTTGACCGTAAAGGTATCAAGCGCAAAAAAGACGGGAGCGGGTGGCGGTTCTACTTTCGCAGCTTCCGGTGTGCCACTCTCATGTTTATTCATCATTCGCCAGACTGCATAGCCTGCCACGCTACAAGCGGCCAGCGTTACAATGAGCAACACCGGAATTAAGAGTGAACGTTTGCGGCCTTTTGCTTTCGCGTTATCAGACATTTTTGCAGTAACTTCCTGTGAATTATGGGCAAACCTCTCGGTTTGCCTGGACAGATTATCCCGCGTCTTAAGTCAAACAATGGGAAGAAAAGACGCGGGTTTTACGCTTACCTTCAGCGTTTGTCGCTGTCAGGCAAAAGTATCGACAGCGCCGGTGCCGAGGATGCGCGCCTGAAGGGCGGCGGGAACGGCGATCGGCGTTATCTCGCTATCGTCATCCTGGGAAAGAGAGAAGGCGCCGTGCTGTCCGTCGCGGCGCGCCTCCTGCTGCTGTTGCTGCTGCTGCTGGAAGCCCTGGCTCTGCGCGAAGCTGTCACTGCTTACCTGACTCTGTCCCAGGTTAATGCCGCTTTCCGCCAGCGCGTTACGCAGCTGCGGAAGGGCGGCTTCCAGCGCGGCCCTGACGTGGCTGTGGCTGGAGGCCATATTGATTTGCGCCTGGTCGTTATCCAGCTTCAGGCTGATCTGGATGGCGCCCAGATCCGCCGGATGCAGCCGCAGCTCGGCGTTTTGCTGGCCGTTGCGGGTGAACATAACAATCTGCTGGCTCAGAGCCTGCTGCCATTCGTCGCTGCCCAGCTGCGCGTTGAGCATCGGCGTCGACGGCGTACTGGTCGTCGCCGAGGCGGTCTGCATCGTCAGCGGCGCCGCGCTGCTGCTGATCGGCGCGCTGGTCAGTGCGTTGCTGTCCGTCTGCGTCAGCGGCGCGCTTTTTTCATCCTGCCTGCTGACGTTGCTCAGCGCCTGCTGAAAGCTGCCGTCCAGCGTCAGCGGCGCACTGGCGTTGGCCGTGCTGGCTGCCGCGCCCACTGATGCGGCGTTCAGCTGCGTCGGGCTCGCCTTCGTCTCAGCGTGCGATGGCGCGCTGGCCGATGGCGACGCGCTTTGCGCCAGCGAATCGCTCAGCGCCTGGCTCAGCGTCGAGAGCGCATTGCCAGCGAGCGCGCCGCGGCGCGTGTCGGCGCCCGACTCGGCGGCGACGGAAGCGGCGGAAACGCTGCTCTGCGCAACCGGCGACGTCGGCAGCATGGCGAACAGTGCCTGCATGGTCTGCGCCTCGCTGCTGGTTAAGGTTTCCGCGCTCGCCTTATCCTTATCATCGGCGGATTTGGTGGCGGCTTTAATATTTTCCGGCGTCAGCAGCGCATTCAAACCCTCTGTTTTGTCAAAGGCGGTCAGTAGCGCGTCAAGCTGGCCCTTCGGCGCAGGTGCGTCCTCCTTTTCCTCTGCGCTTTCAGCAGATTGCGCCGCGTTTCCCTGCTGTTTCGCCAGCGTCAGCAGGCGGTTGCCCAGCTCGGTCAGAAAGTCCTGCGGCAGCGATTTGACGCTGTGCAAAACCTCAGCGGAATCTGAACTTTTCAGCTCGCCTTTCGCGCTGGCGGCGGTGACAATATTTGGCAGCGTAATCATTCGCCTTTCCTCAATGCGGCCCGTTGGGCGTATTCATCCATCCGTTTCTGATCGAGACGGTTTTCTACTCGTAATGCGTTGTCTGCCGCGCGGCTGATCAGCGTCTGATAGGCGTTGAGACGCTGCTGCTTCTCGCGCCAGCTGGCCAGCGCCTGCTCCAGACGCTGATTCCACTGTCTCAGCTGAGCGCGATGCTGCTCGATCGCCTGTTCCAGCGTCTGAATAAACTGGTGGTAGTTGGTCCAGCGCGTCGTGGCGATGCCACCCGACATATCGCTGTTTAGCTTGTTGCGGTACTCATCCTGATAGTCGAGCAGCATGGTGAGCTGCTCGTCCGCCTGGCGCACGCCGCGGCGCATATCGCCGAGGTGCATCACCGCTTTTTCCAGATCCTGCTCCGCTAAATCGCGCAGCGTGTCGATGGCACTGGCGCTCTTCATCGCTTACTCCTCCCGTGACGCCGCCGTTAGCCGAACAGCGCGTGCAGATGCAGGCAGGCGTCGTCGTAGTGGCTGCGTTCAAAAATGCCCTGTTGCAGAAAGGCTTCCATCTGCGGGTAGAGGCGGATCGCCTTGTCCAGCATCGGATCGCTGCCTGCGGCGTAGGCGCCGACGCTCACCAGGTCGCGGTTGCGCTGGAAGCTGGAGAGCAGTTGTTTAAACTGACGCACCCGCGCGTAGTGATCCTCGTCGATCAACGCGGTCATGGCGCGGCTGATAGAGGCCTCGATATCGATCGCCGGGTAGTGGCCCGCTTCGGCCAGCCGACGCGACAGTACGATATGGCCATCAAGAATGGCGCGCGCCGAGTCGGCGATAGGATCCTGCTGATCGTCGCCTTCGGTCAGTACGGTATAGAAGGCGGTAATCGAGCCGCCGCCGTGCGTGCCGTTGCCGGCGCGTTCCACCAGCGCCGGCAGCTTGGCGAACACCGAAGGCGGATAGCCTTTGGTGGCGGGCGGCTCGCCGATGGCCAGCGCGATCTCGCGCTGCGCCATGGCGTAGCGCGTCAGGGAGTCCATAATCAGCAGCACGTGCTGGCCGCGATCGCGAAAATCTTCGGCGATGCGCGTGGCGTAGGCGGCGCCCTGCATGCGCAGCAGCGGCGAGACGTCCGCGGGCGCGGCGATCACCACCGAACGCGCGCGGCCTTCGGCGCCGAGAATATTTTCTATAAAGTCTTTTACTTCGCGGCCGCGCTCGCCGATCAGCCCGACCACGATGACGTCCGCCTGGGTATAGCGCGCCATCATGCCGAGCAGCACGCTCTTGCCGACGCCTGAACCGGCGAACAGGCCCATACGCTGGCCGCGCCCGACGGTAAGCAAGGCGTTGATGGCGCGTACGCCGGTGTCGAGCACGTCGGTAATCGGCGTACGCTGCAGCGGGTTGAAGGGCGGGGTGATCAGCGGCGCGCGATAGCCGGTATCGGGCGACGGCAACCCGTCGAGCGGCTTGCCGCTGCCGTCGAGCACCCGACCCAGCAGTTCAGGGCCGAGCAGCAGCTGTTTGCCGCTATGGCCGCTGTCGCGCGCATAAACGCGGGCGCCGGGTAGAATGCCGTCGACCTCTTCCAGCGGCATCAAAAAAAGCTTCTGGCCGTTGAAACCCACCACTTCGCTTTCGACTTCGGTCAGGCTCTTGCCGTCGTTGCGTTCGATAACGCAGGTGGCGCCGAGCGGCAGCTGCAGGCCGGTCGCCTCCAGCACCAGGCCGGTGGCGCGCGTCAGGCGACCGTAGCGGCGCACCGGCTGCACCTGAGCGATGCGGGTTTCAAAGGCGTCGAGCGCGCCCAGCCAGCGGGAAAGTCGCGAGGTCATTAAAACTCTCCCGGCGCGGCGAGACGGCACAGCTCCTGCCAGCGCGTCGCCACGCTGGCGTCGAGATCGCCATCTTCGGCGCTCAGCTTGCAGCCGCCAGGATGCAGGGTGCTGTCGGCCAGCAAGCGCCAGCCGTGCAGATCGAGCGTTGGACCGAGGGTCTGCTCGATACGCTGCAGATCGTCGGGATGTACGCGCAGCTGCGGCTTGCCGCTAAACATCGGCTCCTGCTGCAGCAGCTGCTGGATTTGACGCAGCAGGGCGCTGCCGTCCACCGTGGTCGCCTGGCCAATGACCTGACGCGCGGCTTCCAGCGCCAGCTGCATCAGACGCGAGGCGATGACGCTGTCGAGCGCCTCCAGCGAGTGCTGGAACTCGGTGACCAGCTGCTGCATGCGCGCCTGAAGCGGCGCCTGCTGCTGCTGCGCATCGGCCAGCCCCTGCTGAAAGCCGGCGTCGTAGCCCGCTTTCTGACCCTCGGCGAAGCCCTGCTGATGGCCTTCGTTATAGCCCTGCGCCTGCGACTCTTTGCGCGCCTGCTGCTGCATGCGTTCGACGAGCTGCTGCTGCTCGTCGACTTCTGATTCGAACACCTCAGGCTCCGGCAGGATCTCCGGCGCCGGCTCGTCGCGGCGGCCTAAATCATCAGGCTGCCAGAGCTGCCACGGGCGGGCGGAAAAGGCATCAGACATAGGTTTCCTCGCTGCTGCCAATTACCATCTCGCCCGTTTCCGCCAGGCGGCGCACGATAAGCAGGATAGCTTTCTGTTCGTTCTCCACCGCCGACATACGCACCGGTCCGCGGTTGGCGAGGTCGTCGCGCAGGATATCGGCGGCGCGCGCCGACATGTTTTTGAGGAACTTCTCGCGCAGCGGCTGCTCGGCGCCTTTCAATGCGACCAGCAGCTGCTCCGACTCCACTTCCTGCAGCAGACGCTGGATGCTGCGGTCGTCCACTTCCACCAGGTTCTCGAACAGGAACATCTCGTCGATAATTTTCTGCGCCAGTTCGCCGTCGAAGTCGCGAACCGCTTCGATGACCGCCTCTTCCTGCTGCGTTTTCATCAGGTTGATAATTTCCGCTGCGGTTCTCACGCCGCCCATCTTGGCGCGCTTGAGGTTGGTGCCGTCCAGCAGGCCGTTGAGCACTTCGGTCAGCTCCGCCAGCGCCGCCGGCTGTACGCCGCCGAAAGTGGCGATACGCAGCATGACGTCATGACGCAAGCGTTCGTCGAACAGCGCCAGGATATCCGCCGCCTGGCCGCGCTTGAGGTGCACCAGGATGGTAGCGATGATCTGCGGATGCTCGTCGCGGATAAGATCGGCGGCGGCCTGCGGCTCCATAAAGTTGAGCGTTTCCATGCCGCTGGTGGTCTCGCGGGATTCGAGAATATCCTCCAGCAGGCTGGCGGCGCGCTCTTCGCCCAGCGCTTTGGTCAGCACCGAACGCAGGTACTCGTTGGAGTTGAGGCTCAGCGCCGCGAACTGCTCGGCGTCGGTCTCGAACTCACGCAGGATCTCGGTAAGCTGCTTGTGCGACACCTGGCGCATATTCGCCATCGCGGCGCTCAGGTGCTGCACTTCACGCTGGTTAAGGTGCTTGAACACCTCGGCGGCGCGCTCTTCGCCGATGGTCATCATCAGGATGGCGCTTTTTTCAGTTCCGGTCAGACTCATAGTTCTTTACTCATCCATTCGCGGATAACCAGCGCAACGACGCGCGGATCGTTCTCGGACATATCGCGGATGCGCTGGCTCATCACCTCGGCGCTCATGCGGTTGCTAGACTTGCGCTCTGCATCCTGCTCATCTTTGCTGAGCTGTACGCTATAGGCTTCTTCCTCTTGCACGGCGGCGGCGCGTTGTTCTGCGGCTTCCACGGCGGCTTTTTCCGCTTCGCGTTTACGCATCAGCTGCGGACGCACCATTTTGCGGTAGAGGATGAAGGCGACCAGCGCGATCAGCAGCCATTTGCCGACGTTCATCATCTGATCGAAGAAGGCCTGCTGCTGCCAGAACGGCAGATCGCCGCTGGTTGGATCGGCTGCGGTAAACTCGGAGTTGACCACGTTGACGCTGTCGCCGCGCGGCTGGGAATAGCCCATCGCTTCGCGCGTCAGATCTTCTACCTGCTTCAGCTGCTGTTCGTTAAGGGCGATCGCCTTGCCTTTGTCGTCGGCGCGATAGTTAACCACTACCGCGACCGAGAGGCGCTGCACGTCGCCAACGTTCATTTTGGTATGGCGAATGGTGCGGTCCAGCTCGTAGTTCACGGTATCGTCGCGGCGCGAGTTGGTCGGCGCGCTGCTGTTCGCCGTGCTGGTGGTGCTGCTGTTGGCGTTGCTCTGCTGGCCGTTCTGACCGTTCTGGCCGTTCTGACCGTTCGGCGCATTTACCGGCGCGGTGTTAGCCGGCGCTGGCTGGTTGGAGAGGGCGCCCGGCACGCCGCCCGGATACGGGCTGCCGGTCTGATCGCTGGTGCTGGTCTGACGTGAGCGGATAGCGGTGCTGCTCGGATTGCCGTTCGGCTGATACTTCTCGTCGGTCTGCTCGCTCTTGTCGAAGTTGATCTGCGCCGTCACCTGCGCGTGCACGTTGCCCTGGCCGAGAATCGGATTCAGGATCGCTTCAATGCGCTGCTGGTAGCGCGCTTCGACTTCGGCGGTATATTTCAGCTGCGCGTCGTTGAGGTCACGGCCTTCGCTGTCGGAACGCGTCAGCAGGCGCCCGCTCTGATCGACCACGGTGACGTTGCCCGGCGGCAGGCCCGCCACGCTGCTGGAGACCATATGCACGATAGCCTGGATTTGGCCCTCATCGAGCGCGCGGCCAGGCTGCAGGTTCAGGGTGACAGAGGCGGAAGGCGCTTTCTGCTCGCGCACGAACAGCGTCGGCTTCGGCATCGCCAGATGCACGCGCGCCGTTTTCACCGGCCCTAAGGTTTCGATGGTGCGCGCCAGCTCCCCTTCCAGCGCGCGCTGGTAGTTAACCTGCTCGCTGAACTGGCTGATGCCGAACTTCTCTTGATCGAGCAGCTCAAAGCCCACCGATCCGCCTTTCGGCAGCCCCTGCTGCGCCAGGCGCAGGCGCAGCTCATGCACCTTTTCTGCCGGCACCATCAGCGCGCCGCCGTTATCGGCGAAGCGATAGGGGATATTCATCTGGGTGAGCTGGGTAACAATCGCGCCGCCGTCTTCATCAGAGAGATTGTTATACAGCACGCGGTAATCGGGCGCTTTCGCCCATAGCACCAGCGCCATCACGATGGCGATAGCGGCGGCGGCGGCAACGATAAGGGGGATACGCGGGTTAGCGCGCAGGCGAGCGATAAGGTCACTGAAACCTTTTTTGGCTGAATCCTGTGTAGCGGCTGCGCTCGCGTTCATGACCTATTCCTGCCTGACATAATTGACCGGGTTTGTTGTAGTGACAAAACAGACTCCCTGACACTGCGTAAAAGAAACTCCACTTCAATGCATGGCATTATTTTCTTTATCGCAAAATTCGATGGGCGAATAAGCCGGGTTTTTTGCGGTTATTTAGCGCCTTTGTCTCATTGACAATGTGTTAACTTTTTGAGCGTAGAAAATTCCATCTCTCTTTCAATGAGGTAACGGCATGTCCATTCAGGCAATCGACGGCGTTTTACAGCAGCTTCAGCTGACTTCGCTGCAGGCCAGTAACAAAAGCAGCGAGGCGACGCAGCCGGTCGACTTCGCCGCCACCATGAAAGCGGCGCTTGATAAGATCAGCGATACGCAGAACACCGCCCGCACGCAGGCGCAGGATTTTGAAATGGGCAAGCCGGGCATCGCGCTGAACGATGTGATGGTGGATATGCAGAAGTCTTCTATCTCAATGCAGATGGGGATTCAGGTGAGGAATAAGCTGGTGGCGGCTTATACCGATATTATGAATATGCAGGTTTAGGTTAGCTAACTAACTAATAAACATAAAATTAAAGGTTAGATCGCTTTGGTGTGGGGCATGGATGGGACAAACTCGTTCAGTTTTTCGTTGAGCAGGCTCCTTTGTGCTTCGTCATTTTCCTTCATCCAGGATCCGTATACCTGATACACCATCTGCGCATTAGCATGCCCCATCTGATTGGCGATGAAGTTGGGGTTTGCTCCTGCAGAGAGTGACCAGCATGCATAGGTGTGGCTGGACTAATATGCTTTTCGGTAACGAAGGCCTGCACGCCTTAATGCACTGTTCCATATCTGACCTGGCGACTCTGTTGAATAGTAAGCGCCTGACCTGCCGTTTACTGAATCCAGACTGGCGTTGAAGGCGAATGTTTTCTGGTCCTCGATCCGCTCACCGTACTCCCTGGTATGAAAAGTGAAAGGTGTCTGAGGATACATTCTTGTCAGCTCGCGCTGGTCGCGGAGGACCTCTGCTGCTGCATCGATCATGCTTATTACCCTGTTGCCCGCTTCCGTCTTCGGCATTTCGGGTACACCGAACCCCTCCCACCGTCTTTTGCCCTCATACATGAACCAGATCCGAAGGTAGTTCTTATTAGGGGCTATGTCTGTTGGGTACCTTGGTATTTGGTTCGGGAGAATCCTCTGGTTCCGCAACAGGAGGAGCAGGCGCTTTGGTGGGCCATCATCATTTGGTAGTTTACTTGCGGCAGGCGGAGCTGGCTGCGCAGGCTATGTAATAATCGAGAGTTTGCATAATTGAAACCTTAACTTGCGCTTTAATTAAGAATGGCGAATCAATAGTAGTCAATGCAATCCTTTGCGATGGGGTTTTGAGATATAAGGTTTTTATAGTATAAAAACAGAAGGCGTTTTATTGTGAGACAGATATGAGTTATAGTAAGAAGGAAGGCTTTATTAAATACTGGGGGCCACTTAGGTGGCCCTTTTTTTTTGGGTTAATTAATTAAATCTTTAATTACTGACTGGTAGGATTTTATAAAGTTATTGGGCGAGAAATACTTTTCGTAAATGTATTTATTTTTATTACCATAGGCCGTCAAAACTTCGCGACTAAAGATGTTTGTTGTATCGTCGTTTGTGAAAATTATATTATTTTCTTTATTGAAGTCAAAGTTACCGCCCGTAGGGGAGAGAATCACCATTTTACTTTCCATCATTGCTTCAAGGGTGGCTAAGTCAAATATAGATACCCTGTGAGGCATGAGATAAACATCACAGATTGAATTCAAATAACGTATCTGTGGGTAAGACAAAGACTCAAAAAAGATAAATTCAAAGTTTGAGTGCTCCAACTCAAGAGCTTTTGCTTTATTTAAAATATCATCCTTCAGGTGGCCTGAGCCAACTAATATCCACCTGACCTTGGTATCAGTCAACCTAAGTTTTTTATCCAAATATGCTGGAGCAAGGTCCAGACCTTTAGCTGGCAGAAGCGAACCAACAGAAAGAACAGTGGTCACGTCTGAGTTTGCAAAGATCCCATCAACAGGCTGGGGTTGTGGATTAGTGAAAACTGTATTGTATAATACAGGTCCAATCTTTGAGGTTCCTTTGTCAAGGGAGCGATACTTACTTTCAAAATAATAGTCTCGCGCACCTTCGCTTGGAAAGCACACATACATAGCCTTTTTAAACACAAACCTCTCGCAAAAATTAACTATCCAGGCATCTGTGTTAGTAAATATCTCACCATAATTATGCTTCTCTTCTACTCTCGGACCTTGAAGGTGAGCAATATAGATAAAGCGCTTTCTTAGTAATGCCAGTCCAAAAGCTGTACCGTAATCGTGAGTTATGTATGCGCAGCCTTTTTCTTTTCGAGTCTTTTGAATAGCAAAAAAAGTAGCACCAAAAAGGTCTGCTAGTCTGCTTTGCCAATTACGGGAGAATTCATTTTCTTCAAAATAGGTGTATTTTAGCCTAATACTGCCAAAGCTATCCCCTAAAAGTAAGTTCTGACACGTTTGCACCGCTGAACCGCCCCCACGGCCACCTTCAGGAGAGAAAACCCTGAACGTTATTGTATGTATCGTAGATATTTTTTTTGTTAATGAAAATATGGAAAATATATAAAATCTAAAAAACTTTAAAAGAGTCGTTAGGTTTACCAATTTCTACCCCTTCCTCAAATGTCGAATCTGTATACTGAAAAAATTTGCTAAAATGTACCATCCTTAATGATAACTTTCAAAAATATGTTTTTTTAATTAGCTTGTAGATTTTTGGAAAAAGCCCCGGTCCCAGGGCAGATTTATACCGCGCCGATCTGAGCAGGCTACGGGATGGGTGACTAAATCTTAACCACTCACGCCTGGCTTATCCAGGCTTACCTGCTTACTCTCTCCGGCTTTATAAAAATTTACCGTAGCGGCTTACCAGATTTAAATTTAATATTACTATATTTATATACAGTAAATTGACAAAGTGGTTTTTATGCCAGGCGAATATGAAATCGGCGCTGCGTTTAGCAATGCCATCCAGCTCGATGGCCGAGGGCACCGGATTGTTACCACAAACTACTTTCGCCTCGAATTCGAGAAACTCAACCATGGCTGGACAGTGGAGTAGTACAATCGCTGAATTAGGCACTATCAGCTGTGCCTCTAGGAACTCGTGACTGATAGCGGCGAATATGAAATGTGAGGAGTGAGAAGCATGGGGTATGTGAAGTGGGCGCGTCATATATAGAAGAGAACTTAGACCTCCTCCTATCGTCTAGCGCGTTCCGCATAGAGACGCTTAAGAGCTTTGTCATCGTCGATCGCGGCGTAAACGGCGACGAGGTAGCGTTTTGATACGATGGCTATCCGATGGCAGGCAAATTGTTGCTTTAGGGCAGATTACACAGGACGGTGAAACGATAGACGGGGATAAGCTGGAGAAAATCATCGTGCAGGGTAAAGTTACCACGACGATTCTGGACGGTGATGACAAGTTCCGGCTAACCATCTAAAAAACGCTTTCAATACATAGTACCCGTAAAGATATACCGTGCGCGACCTTTGCGCTCAATCCTGCATTAACTGTAGAAATACGTAATCCATTCTCATGAGTCAACTAGATTCAACCCAAAAATCCTTGCTCTATCATGCATTAGTACAGGCAAAAAAATAAATCGGATATGTAGCAGGGTAATATTTCAATGTATATAAAGAAAAAATACTACAAAGGCTTGAAAGAAAACTCGTTTTCTTTCAGCCAAACCAGCTATAACAAAAACGATTGCGTTCAGTACTTTGATAAAAACATTATCTGTTTTAATTATTTATCGACCTTAATTCAAAAGGGGCCTTCCAGAAGGAGTTGGAAGGCCAATTTAACTATCTGGATTTAGTATACTTTACTCTCAGTCCCATAAAGGGTTTCTCGATCATATAAAAGGTGAAAAATGAAATAGCAATAATAATTGGTATCCTGACGGCTGATTCTGAAAGAGAACCAGTGACAGTAGTAGCATTTTGAAACCCAAAAATAACATTTACCATATAACCAAGAGGCAGATGCAAAAGGTACATAGAGAAACTAACCATCCCCAAGCTTGATAGTGATTTATTAACAACAGCTATTTCAGGAAGTGGAGCCTTCAGGTAGCAAACTGCTATAATCCCCCACAAAGCCGCCTCAATCGGGAATGACATTGTGCTATAAGGTACAGTGGTCTTTTTAAAAGTAAAAAGAACAGAGAGTGCCAGAAAAGAAAGAATTGCTACAGGTAAGTTAAAACGCAATTGAGATAATCTGTCGAGTCTGCCATTTTGATAAAAATAACCCAGTAGCATACCAATAGCGAACTGGTCAAGCCTTCCTATCATAGTATGATAAAGGTTGTAATAAATTTCGCCGCCTTTCAATGTCGCAACATTAAAGCGAGCTAAGAGCATAAGAATAACTATCCCTGCCAGATATTTTGGTCCATATCTCCCAAGAAATAAAGCAAGGAATGGGAAGATTAGATAGAACTGAAATTCTACGGCAATCGTCCATATAGGGCCAGAAGGGAAAAATTCGTTTCCCCATCCGGTAGAAATATTTCCTGTATTCAACTGGAGTGTTAAAACCCTAAGTATGTCCATAGGAGTTGACTGCTGCCTGCTGCAGCATATGATTATGAATACAAAAAAACCATGAGTGGAAAAATGCGTAAAATTCGGTTGTAGAGATACCCACCGTAACGCATTTCTTTTTTTCCACTGTTAGAAATCAGGCAGAACAAAAAGCCTGTTAAAACTAAGAATAAAGAAACACCGCTTGACGCATTCTCCATCCAAAGCCTGGCAAATGCATTCCAAGAAAAAGAGCCATCCCAGTTAATATTTCCTCTGAAGTGGTGAACCATCAGCATAACCGCAGCAAAGAACCTTAAATGGTCTATGCGCTCCATATAATTGATATTAAGTGATTTCAATTTCAGCCCTTCGTGATGCAACCTGATTTGCAGGCTAGCATTATTCTTAGTAAGTTATTACATTTCCTTAACAGATTATTGTTGATCTTTTTTCGCTTTGTTGGAAGAGGCGCAGCATAAGAAACTGAGAAAAATCTCATCTTTGCTCATTATTTGCTCTTTCATGGCCTTCTGATGTTCTACATTGTTAACAGAGATATACCGCAACGACCTTAGCCGCCAAAATTGTGTGCTGCCAGAGCCCGTAGCACACATGAAGCACAAAAAAATACCGCAAAACACCTCGTATTCACCCGATTGATGAAATGTGCCTTGCGGTATGCTTCTGATAAACCTTGAACCAGCCTGAATCAACGTACCCCTGCAAAACCGCAAAGTTAAATCATGAATATGCAGGTTCAACCCCCTCATAATCAGCACGGCATAACTGACATCCCAATGAAAATACTCATAATCGCAGCCGTGCTGCTGCTCTCCGCCTGCGCAACCAAACAGTACCCTCAGGTTTCCGCGGTAACGGATGAAGAAGCGGTGACGCTGAACTGCCAGGCACTGGAACAGGAAATCGTCAAAACGCGCCATATCCAGCAGGCGATCACAGAGACCGGCAGCTTTGACTATCGCACCGTACTGGGTTTTATGGGCGATCTCGGTATCGGCAACGGTATTGCGCGCCACAACGCCAGCGAAAAGGCGAAATCACGACTTGCCGAGCTACAGGCGCTGCGTGATGTGAAGTGCGTGGTGGCAACAGATTCAAAATCAGAGGCGCAAGGGCTTTTCCATTCCAGCTAGCAAGAGGGCATACGCAAAGCTTGTTTTTAAAAATGTTATATCATAACATTTTACACTCTTTCACTGATGGAGGGTAAATATGTTGGCAAGCAAAGGAAAAGTCATCGCGTTAAGTCTGCTGCTTAGCGGGCAAGCTATGGCCCATGGTCACCACGCACACGGCCCAGCGCTGTCGCAAACAGAGCAAAAAGCGGCCGAAGGGGAGTTTGACGACAAAGATGTCAAAGATCGCCCGCTGTCAGACTGGGATGGCGTATGGGAGTCCGTCTATCCGCTGCTGGAGCAGGGCAAGCTGGATGCGGTCTTCGCGCAGAAAGCGCAAAAAGATGGCCATAAAACTCCAGAACAGATCAAAGCTTACTACCGCAAAGGCTACGCCACGCAAATCGAGCGGCTGGGCATTGAAGATGGTGTCATCGAATTCCACCGCGGCGACAGCGTGGCATCCTGCCGCTACAGCTATGCCGGACATAAAATCCTGACCTATGCCTCCGGAAAAAAAGGCGTTCGCTACCTGTTTGAATGTCACGACAGGAACAGTCAGGCGCCGAAATATGTGCAGTTTAGCGATCATATTATCGCACCACGAAAGTCGAGCCATTTTCATCTTTTTAGCGGCAATATCTCTCAGCAGGCGCTGCTGGAAGAGATGGATAACTGGCCCACTTATTATCCCTGGCAGTTAACACAGGAACAGGTGGTAGATGAGATGCTGCATCATTAATATTACTGAATTTGGATGAATATATTTCAGTCAGACGTTTTCCTGAAAAACAATATATTATTTCAGACGGTGTAAGAAGGCTTGTCGACGACGGTTTTCAACCAGCATTTTTGTCTCAGGCCTTGCTGCGTCAGGTTTTGCGCTGAGGCGTCTCCCAGGCACCGCGGTCATATCAGAGAAGGTTATCGTCATAATATTACCTGCGCGTGACCATTCTCTTACTGAATTAGATATATTCCGGCGACAATCGCGCTGACAGAGATAATATGTAACAGTTCGGTCATGAGCTTTTCCTCCAGTGCAGTCTCTTATTTCATTGAAGAACCTATAAAGCGATCCGTCAATAAACAGAATTAAATTTATCGGCGCTTTTGTGAAAAAGTAGATAGAACACAGCCTTTTCAATAAGCCAAACGGCAACGGCGTAATGTTTGATCTTTTACGCTTCGTTCACGTTTCAGCAAGGGAGGGCGCATATTAAATAGTCACAGCACTAAACTAAATATACCCAATAGGGGTAACTGGAGGTGCGTATGTCAGAACGTCCCGATGATATCGATCCCATTCCCGGCGACGGCCAGCTCCCAGGCGGCGTAGAAGATATACCCGGCGGAGAGGGGGATGAGATGCCAGAAGATGATGAGTATGTAGAAGATGATATTGAGGATGAAGATGAGGATGAAAATCTGAATCCCTGAATATGAAAGCCGTCTGCGGGCGGCTTTATTCATTAAAGCGCGCAAAAAATTGCCCGCACAGGTCAGCGGGCAAGTCCAGTCAAGCAGAACTCTCGATTGCATTACGTAAAGGGTATGCGCATAGCGCCAGATTATCTTCTCACTGGCGCCAGGATAAAGAAATGCAGGAGCAGGCATTCGTCACAGGAAATTCTTATAGGCAAAAAAAAGCCCGCTCAAGGCGGGTGAAATCGTTACATGGAATTATCCACATGCATAGTAGGACGCTGCTTCGCGGCGAAAGTTCGAGCGAAGCGGAAGATTTTAACGGCTTAATGCGCCGCATCGCGATAGCGTCGCCACTCCACCAGCGTTCCCAACACAGACAGCGCCTGTTCCGATGAACGTAACAGCGGGTAATCCTCATTCAGCGGCGCCAGTTCAAAGCTGTTGTGGCTGCGCGCGCGATATTTTCGTAACACATACTCGTTCTCTCCAGTAAGCGCCAGCACCAGATCCCCAGGCTGGGGCGGTAATTCCGGATCGATAAGCAGCAGGTCGCCACGCAGGCACTGGGGGGCCAGCGCGTTGTCCCACAGCGTCAAGGCAAAGCTGGTGGCAGAGTAGCTGCGATCGGTGGGGATCCGCCGGAGGATCTCAACCTGCGTCGCCTCCGCCAGCCAGTCGCCAATCTGTTCTCTCTCCAGAAAAGGCAGGCCGGTTTGCGCCTGCGTTTGTACAGTAAACACCGGTCCATCCCCGTCTACCAGCCATGCTGGCGCGCAGCCCAGCACCTCTGCGAGTCGCAGCAGGTTTTCTCCGCGCGGCAGCGTTTCCTCTTTTTCCCACTGCGATATCGCCACATGGGAAACCGAGATTTTTTCCGCGACAGCTTTTTGCGTCAAATTCAGTGCCTTACGGCGGAAGCGAATACGATCGCCCGTGGTTTCTTTTTCCATCTTCTTGACATCTCCTGAGAGCCAGACTTAAGTATACTTAAGCTGTGAATTTAAGCAATCTTAAGTTACGGCGAGGGAGGCGCTTTGCGTTTTACGCCTGACGTCAGCAGCCGTTACCCGTCGAGGTACAGAGGTGAGGCATGGAAAGTAGTCTGATAACCAGTGTTGGCGCGTTAGTTCTTGGGGGCGGAGCGGCCGCGCTTTTCTGGAAGCCGCTTATTGCAGGCATTGCTTCTATTGTCACCAGCAATCGTGCCGGTGGAGAAATCATTACCAGCTATAAGGAGCAGGTCTTACTGCTGAAGGAGAGCAATGCGCTGCTCCGTCAGGAGAATGACGATCTACGCATACGCCATGATACCAATTTACGGCGGATATCTACCCTGGAGACCGATCTGCGCTTAATCAAAAACGCGCTCGGCATTCTGGTTGTCATGACCGATGCCGACCAAAACAGCAAGTTTCGTAATGAAATCGACAGGCTGATTTCTACTTTAGAGGAGCGTAGCGATGGCCGAGATACACAGTGAAATAAGACCGGTGAGCCACAAGCGCAAAGTCATGATCGGTGTGCTTATGCTGGGCATGTCGTTGGTATGCATTGTGATGACCATTCTTTTTTTATACGTCAGCAGCACTGCCAATCGGCGCGTGGATGACATCCGGCGTGAAGCCCGCGAGTCCGCCGCGCGACGTGAAGCCAAGGTGGATGAGCTGTCGAAGCAGGTGTCTGTGCTTCAGAAGAAGCTGGATACGCTGCCCGATCAGACGGTCGACAAGGTGAAGCGGGTCGTCATACAGGATGAAAATGCTACGAAGCCGTAACAGGAGAGTCTAATGCGAATTTTTAACCTGATTGGTGAAGGCTTTCACGCCCTCCGATCGTTCATCATCACTAAGGAGTCTGCCATGACCGATACCAGCATTATTAACTCAACCACGCCAGCAAGCGACGCCGAGCTGCCGCAGTTTGCCATACCGGACGCCAATGTGCCGACCGATCCGCAGCTGCAGCGTTTATCTTCTCCTTCAACGGTGGCGCCAGCCACCTCTGAAGAGACGCCAGGTGAAACCCACGTCGCGCCAGATGCAACGGCGCAGCATACGCCGTCGCCGTCACCATCGGCGGATGCGAGCGCTGCGCCCGACGCTTCAGCCGCACAGCCTGCGGATCAG